>CALKAQ010000031.1 GCA_937983075.1 uncultured bacterium
GGCCAGAGGAAGGAGCCCGGTCGCAAGAGGATCGAGGGTTCCGCCGTGCCCCACCATGAACAAGGTCGAAATATGCGGCGTCAACACCTCCAAACTTCCCGTCTTGTCCAATGCGGAAATGCGGCGGCTTTTGCAGGCGATGCGCGATGGCGATCCGAACGCTCGCAACGAGCTGGTGCAGGGGAACTTGCGTCTCGTATTGAGTGTGATTCAACGGTTCAACAACCGCGGCGAAAACGTCGACGACCTGTTTCAGGTCGGTTGCATCGGTCTGATGAAAGCCATCGACAACTTCGATCTGAGTCAGAATGTTCGGTTTTCGACGTATGCGGTGCCGATGATCATCGGCGAGATTCGCCGCTATCTGCGCGACAACAACCCGATTCGAGTCAGTCGCTCACTCCGCGACATCGCCTACAAAGCGCTGCAAGTGCGGGACGCACTCGTCAACAAATACTCCAAAGAACCTACAGTGACGCAAATCGCCGAGGAGTTGGGGCTGCCCCGCGAGGAAGTCGTTTATGCTCTCGATGCCATTCAAGAACCGGTGTCTCTGTTCGAACCCATTTACCATGACGGCGGCGATCCGATTTTTGTCATGGACCAAATCAGCGATGAAAAAAGCGAAGACGGATCGTGGTTGGAAGGAATTGCGATCCGGGAAGGGTTATCTCGCCTGTCTGAGCGGGAAAAATTAATTTTGACCATGCGATTTTTCGATGGAAACACGCAGATGGAGGTTGCCGAAGAGATAGGGATCTCTCAAGCTCAAGTTTCCCGTTTAGAGAAGGCTGCACTGAAGCAGCTGCGACGCCATATGGCCCAATGAGTACTCCCGGGCGCGCTCGACAGCTATCAAAGGAGAGCTTCTTATGGACTATCCGACGACTCATCGTTCAATCAGCTTCACGGTTTTGTTTATATGCCTAACAACCGTGCTTGTTTTGCTGGGCGTTCGTGCCATTGAAGTCAGGGTAGATGCAGCGAATGCTGCTGACGGGAATGGGACGGCGTTGCGGCTACAGGTGATTCCCCATTCGGATCATCCGCGGGATCAAGATTTGAAGCTGATGGTCCGCGATGAGGTGCTCGCTCTTCTCAAAGAAGACATTCAATCGCCGCAGCCGTCGGCGGCTGCCGTGGTCGATGCCGTGCGTGAGCGCATACCGCTGATCGAAGAGCGCGTGGCCGCGTTGTTGGAAACCGCAGGCCGGAGCCTGCCTATTGCGATTCAACTTGAACCTGTCAGCGATCCGAGCACCTTTGGCGAGCGTTATGGTGGAGCGTGGGGAGCCGCGGACGAAGCGATCGTCCTCCGAATCATTTTGGGAGAGGGGCGCGGAAGCAACTTTTGGTGTGTCATCTTTCCAAACATGTGTTTTGTCTCGGACAGCGTTGAAGAATATTTTCCCTTGGCACCGGGCGGAAACATTGTGGAAGCCGCTCCGGGGACTGACGTAGAAAACGTGGAAACGGCGGCTCAGCAACCCGACCGTTCGGCCGGTGAGGATGCGGCGGATGATTCACCTAAGATAGAATTTCGGTGGCGTCTGTGGGAACATCTTGAGCAAAGCCGGGCGTCACGGATGATTCGCGGTCTGTGGGACCATGCCATCGCCAGTCTCTTTGCCCGAAATTGACGGAATGGCGCCGACTTGTAGACTTTCACCCCAGGCAGGCATAAGATGAATGCAGGCTTGCACGCACCGGGGGTGAGGGCGGAGGTGCTGGCACGGGCATCGGAATTGCGTACTCTCGATGTAATTAATATCACCGACGGTCGGCGTTTGGGTCACGTGTTTGACATCGCGCTCGATGTGGATTCCGGTCAAATACGGGCTCTTGTGGTCCCGACGGAGAAACCGTCATGGTTTTCGTTTTTGCGTCAAGGCACCGATGTCGAGGTGCCTTGGGATTGTGTCGTCAAAATCGGTATTGACGTCATCCTCGTTGAGTTGCCTGAACACCAAGCAGGCAGTCCATGGCGACGCCGAGAAGACCTCTCCTTACGCTAGCCTTGCCGACTTTCAAAGGAGGTCTTCTCGGATGCCTGCTGCATCTTCCCTTTCATTCATCCAATCGCCACTGCTGCTCACTAACCAACATATTATCCACGGTTTTACCACGCGCGTCGGGGGCTTCGGCGCATCTCCCTTCGATTCGCTCAATCTGGGCCTTCATGTAGGCGATCATCTCCAAACGGTCATCGACAACCGACGTCTTGTCTGTGAGTCGCTCGGATTCACGCTGCGCGATTGGGTGAGCGGTGAACAAGTTCATGGGATAAACGTTGCCGTCGTGGGAAAAGAGGCTGCGGGACGAGGCGCTCTATCCATAAAGACCGCGCTGCCTGCAACCGATGGTTTGATCAGCCGTACTCCGGGACTGTTGCTCGCAGCTTGTTTTGCGGACTGTGTGCCGGTGTTTTTTGTCGATCCTGCCGTTCCCGCGGTTGGCATCGCGCACGCGGGCTGGCGCGGCACGTTGGGCGGAATCGTCGAGCGCATGGTGGATCAGTTTCAAGCTGCTTTCGATACGCCGCCCCATCGTCTGAAAGTTTGGTTGGGACCCGCCATCGGGCCGTGCTGCTATCAAGTGGATCAATCGCTGGCTGAGCAATTCAGCCGTCTGCCCTCTGTTTCCGGCGGAGCTGCGATTGTGCGGCGGGGTGGAACCTATTGGCTTGACCTGCGGCTCGTCAATCGAATGCGTCTGCTGGCGGCAGGCGTAGATGAAGCGAATATTGACGTCTCGCACCATTGTACAAGCTGCGAACCCGTGCTCTTTTTCAGCCATCGCAAAGCCGGGCCCGCGACCGGTCGGATGGCTGGGCTAATCGGAATCTCCCCTTCCTAAGTCAGCAGGACTCGGTATATCGAAAATAGAATTTGTAACCAACTGCCCAAATGGCAGGGAGGGGAGCCTCGATATGATGGAACGTACACCTGTCGAATCGGGTGAACCATCCCGCAAGATTGAAATCACCACAATAATCGTCATCGGGCTCGCTTCATTTGCACTCGTCAGCCTCTATTCCCAAGCGGCAGGCACGATTGGATCCTGGCTGTCTTCCGCTTTGCGTTATATTTTCGGACAATTTGCCGCCGTACCACCGTTGTTTCTCGGTATCGTTTCCATTGTGACCATTCGCAAGAGAACGACGTCTTTTGTTCGCAAAGTTCTCGCAGCTGCGCTTTTCTTTTTTGTGCTCATGGTTGCCTGGCACATGATCAAAGGACGTCCGATCGGCTTTGTGTGGGAAGATGTCCGCTCTTTCTCGTCTGCCGAACCAGGGGGCGGCATCATCGGGGCTTTGTCCAGCTACGCTCTTCTGACCGCATTCGGCCAGGACGGTTCCGTTGTGATCTTGATCGTCGCTGCGCTCATCGCCGTTTCGCTTTATTTGGATACGCCGCTGTCTCGTTTTGTCGCCGCGGTTGCCGGTGGAGTTTTGAAATTGGCGACGAACTTCCGAGCGACGGTCGGGGAGTGGTACCATCGCGCCCGAGCCGATGTCAGCGATCTGTTTGCTGCTTTGCGCGATCGCTGGGTACTGTTTCGCACCGGCCGTACGGAACGGCGGGAGCGGTACAGTCGAGAAACCGACGACGCTGCGGGCGAAAAGAGCACGTTGTGGGCAAAAATCCGATCGTTGAGCATTTGGGATAAGCTCTTGCGCTCCAAAAGTAATGAGGAGGAGCGGGATTGGGCCGTTGATCGTCCTCAGCTGAGGCGGAAACGCGCAGATGAGGCGGCCTACGAGCATGCAGACAAGGTGTCGGAGTTTGTATCCGCAAGTGTCGTGACGAGTTCTGAACCCGAAACGGAAGCGGATCTCGTGGTTGAATCCCTGCATCCTCCTGCGCTGCGGGAAGCGGCCGGTGCGCTGGAGATCGTTCAGGAAGACGAAGAATTGGACGAGATCGACGACGCGGCAGTGAGCGTTGAAGCGAGTCCGCAGCGACATCTTGAGCGCGGCAAGGTGCGGAGAAGCAGCACGTCGCTTGGCGCCGTGCCGTCGGACGCCGATGAGCCCCAAACCATCGCCGCCGATGCCGCAGCCGCAAACGACGAAACGGAAGACGAGCCGAAACCTCGGCGACAGCCTGTTTATCGCTTGCCGCCTACGGCACTCCTCGAGCGGCCGCGTGGCAGCAGGAACGGCCGCTACGGTGAAGGAGACGGGCAAGCGGCCCTTTTGGAGGAAACGCTGTCCAGCTTTGGCATCGACGCCAAAGTTGTGCAAGTGCAACACGGGCCGGTTATCACCCGGTATGAAGTTCAGCCGCCGCCCGGCATCAAAGTCAATCGCATTACGAGCCTCGCAGACGATATAGCGCTTGCATTGGCGGCGACGGGCATACGCATTGAAGCGCCGGTGCCCGGAAAATCCGTTGTCGGCATCGAAGTGCCGAACCGCGAAACGAGTACCGTGTATTTGCGGGAAGTCATTGAATCCGAGGAGTTCCAAAAGTCGTCCTCGCCTCTCGTCGTCGCACTCGGCAAAGACATTGCTGGCAAACCTGTAGTCGCCGATCTGCGCAAACTGCTGCACGTTCTCATCGCGGGAGCGACCGGTTCCGGCAAATCCGTGTGCATCAATACCATCATCGTCAGTATTTTGTACAAAGCGCTGCCGCACCAAGTCAAACTGTTGATGATCGATCCGAAGCGGGTCGAGCTTTCCGTGTACGACGGCATCCCGCACCTTGTATCGCCTGTAGTCACCGATCCCAAGCAGGCGGCCGCGGCACTCAAATGGGCCGTCCGTGAAATGGAGCAGCGCTACAATTTGTTCTCCGAAGCAGGCGTGCGCAACATCGACGGATATAATCGGTACGTAGAAGCGGTGCGTGAGGGAGCCGAAGCGGCCGGCGGCGACGCGGAAGAGCGCGCTTCGCTGCCGCAGCGGATGCCGTATATCGTCGTCATCATTGACGAGCTCGCCGATCTCATGATGGTCGCCCATCAAGAAGTCGAAGAGAGCATCAGCCGGCTTGCTCAGATGGCGCGGGCGGCGGGCATTCACTTGATTGTCGCAACCCAACGGCCGTCGGTTGACGTCATCACCGGGCTGATTAAAGCCAACGTTCCTTCGCGCATAGCGTTTGCTGTGGCGTCTAGCCATGATTCACGCACCATTCTCGACATGGCCGGAGCAGAACGCCTGATCGGCAAAGGCGACATGCTTTTCTATCCCGCGGGTGCGAGCAAGCCTTGGCGTGCTCAAGGCGCGTTTATAGCCGATCGCGAAGTACACGATGTCGTTGAATTTTGGAGAAGCCAAGGGGAACCCGAATACCGCGAAGAAGTCGTGGCCCAAGCGACTGCGGTTCAGAATTCGGACGAGCCTGACGATGAATTGTTTGAGGACGCGGTGCGGCTCGTCGTCGAAACGCAAAACGCTTCGATCTCTATGCTCCAGCGTCGTTTCCGCATCGGTTATGCCCGGGCGGCCCGGTTGATCGACATGATGGAGATGCAGGGGATTATCGGCCCTTATCAAGGCAGTCGGCCGCGCGAAGTGCTGTGGACGAGCTATGAACGAGAATCATGACCTGGAGTGCACGAAGGAGTTTGGACCGAAGGCCAACCGAACCAAGCTGAACCGGGGCTTGTTCGGGAGGGGAGGAACAATTTTGTGGAAGAGTTCGGGCGATATTTAAAAGAAGAACGATTGGCCCGCGGCATTTCCCTCAGTGCCGTCCAAGTGACGACCCGAATCCGCACGACGTATCTCGAGGCCATTGAGGCGGGTGATTTTGCCTCGCTTCCCGGGAATACTTATGCGCGAGGATTCCTGAAACTGTACGCCAAGGCCATCGGTTTGGATCCCGAGGAAGTGGTGAAGCGCTATGACGCCTTGCAGAGCCAAAAAATGGCGGAGGTTCAGGAGCTGCTGCAGACACCTTCTCGCGAGCGGATTTCCGAACGGCTCGCGCGTCGCCGCAGGAAGCGCCGGATACAAACCTTGCGTCTGGCCGGAATACTGATTCTTCTCGTTGCTCTGATTGTCTTTGGCCGCGAGTTGTTGTTCGCTCCGGAATCTGATGTGACACCGGACGGTGCCAATGGTCTGGAAGTCGGAGTTTTGATTGACAACCCGTCTCCATCCGCTCAACAAGAGGCCCCGGGCGAAACCGAAAGCGAGGGCGATGACATCTCCGTTGCCGACTCGTCCGTCCAAGGTTCGGATGGAGAAGATGCAGCGAGTGTAGAACCCGCAAGCGAAGAACCCGTCGATGAGGTGCGAAATGCTGGCGAAGATGCCGCCGCTGATCAGTTGGCTGGTCAATCCGACGATGTTGCCGTGGGGGAACCGGGCTCCGGGGCCGATGACGAAGCAGCCGTTCCCGCATGGGTTTCTGGGGAAAATGAAATTCAAGTTACGTTGACGTTTGAAGGATTGTCGTGGACCGCTGTGTGGGTTGACGGAGAACGGGTGGTTTACCAAGAGGTCCCTGAAGGCACGGTCATGAGTTGGACGGCGCAGGAAAGCATTCGGGTGCGCCTCGGGCGGGGCAACGAAGTTCGCATTGAGCTCAACGGGGAAGATCTCGGCCTTGCAGGGAACGGTGTGGTTGACCGGGAATTTACCATCGAAACAGTCATGGCATTACGGAGGCAAGAAGATTGAGTGAAAGCCATTTCAACGGAATGAGTTCATCTCCGCTCGACTCCATCAGCATTGCTGTTGCCGCTGAAGGAGCTTTGCGAGCATACGCCGCGGTGACGACGCAGCTCGTTGAAGAGGCGCGTCGACGCCACGGACTCTACCCGACGGCTGCAGCGGCCGTGGGCCGAACGATGACGGCCGCAGCGATCATGGGGATGATGCTCAAAGAAGGTCAAAACGTCATGGTCCAACTCACCGGAGACGGGCCGATCCGCCAGATCTTGGCTCAAGCGGACGCTGAGGGAAATGTGCGAGGTTATGCAGCCAATCCGCATGTACACCTTCCCTTAAATCGCGACAAGAAACTTGATGTAGCCGGCGCCATCGGCCAAGGGCGTTTGGATGTCATCAAAGATCTCCAGCTCAAGGAACCGTATCGGGGCATGGTACGCTTGATTTCGGGTGAAATTGCCGAGGATGTCGCCTACTACTTCGTTCAGTCCGAACAAGTGCCGTCAGCCGTGGCACTTGGTGTCCGTGTTGAAGCGGAGGGCCGGGTCAGCGCAGCAGGTGGTTTGATTATCCAAGCGCTTCCCGGGGCCGATCCCCAAGCTTTGGAGGCATTGGAGCAGCGTTTGCAAACGTTGCAGAACGTATCGCGCATGGTTGCGTCCAATATGGGGCCGAATGATATTTTGCGAGCGGCATTGGGCGACCTCGACATTACCATTCTTAAGGAACATCCGCTTCGTTTTGCGTGCAACTGTTCCCATGAGCGCTTTTCGCGAGGGCTGCTCGCGCTCGGACCCGACGAGCTGCGGGACATGATTCAGCAAGATGGCGAAGCTGAGTTGACGTGTCACTTCTGTTCGGAGCAATATCACTTTACCAAAGAAGATTTGCAAGAGCTCCTGCGCAATTTTGAAGAGGCTTAGTGGTCTTCCGCCTCGTTTGCGGCCTGGTTCGGCGGCTTACGGGTTGACCCGTTTTCGGACTGGCAGTCATAATGCCACAGCTCCCCGTAATAGAATGGTTCTGAGACAAAGGGGGGCTGTTGCCAGTGAAAAGAGGACAACGCCGTCGAACCACCGTGCCAAACGAAAATGGGCCTGGCCTCTTATTTATTTTGGTCGCAATCGGAGCCGTGGCCCTCATCAGCGCTCGCTTTTTCGGTTTCACGCCCGGCGATTGGCTGGCTTCCACAGGCGGCCCGGTTTCGGTGCAGCAACCGTGGGAAAGCCCGGCGTCGTCAGGGCCGGACGGCAATGACGAATCTGCGCCGATTGTGTTGATTTATCACACACACGCCAGTGAAAACTATGTGCCCAAGGAGGCCCATGCAAGAGCCGGCCAAACCGGCGATATCGTCGAAGTGGGCAGGGCCTTTGCGGCGGCGCTTGAGGCCGAGGGCATTCGCACGGTTCACCTGACTGGTGCATACGACGCATCATGGTCGGATTCGTACAATCAAGTACGTCCTGCAGTGGCCCAAATGATCGAGAACTATGGTGAAGTAGCGGCTGTGTTTGATATCCACCGCGATGCAATCGAAAATTGGCATCCCGGTGTGACTACAGCGCAGCTGAATGGCAGCGATGTGGCGAAAATCATGTTTGTCGTGGGCGAGACGGGCAATAACCGGATTCAGGAAAACATCGCCTTCGCCACCAAGCTCAAAGATCACCTCGGAGCAGTTTATCCCGAACTCGTTCGGGGCGTGCGCACCATGCAAGGCGATTTCAACGGCGATCTGCATCCCAACGCGGTGCAGGTATATATCGGCGAGCATCGAGACAACAGTTTAACGGAGGCAAAACTAGCAGCCCAGTATTTGGCCAAAGCTGTGGCAGAAGTCCTCCTGGCCGAATGACGGGAAAACCGCCAGCATCGCAAGCGCCGTGCCAACAATTGCTGGAGGTAGGGAGGCAGTCCACGTTTGAAGATTCCGCAACACGTTCATCTCATTGGAATTGGCGGCACAGGCATGCGCTCCATCGCCAAGGTGCTGCTCGAGCAAGGATTGCGTGTCACGGGTTCGGATGTCGCAGAAACGGACGCTATCAGTGCCTTGCGTGAGCTCGGGGCGACCATCAACATCGGGCACAAGGAGGAACATCTCAACGGGGCGGAAATGGTCGTCGTATCGACGGCCATTCTCGCCGACAATCCTGAATGGACCGCGGCCAAGGCGCGCGGGATTCCCGTGGTGCATCGTTCAGAGCTGTGGGCACACCTGCTCAACAACGGGAAAGGCATCGCCGTTGCGGGCACACACGGGAAGACAACCGTCACGAGTTTGATTTCTTGGGTGTTATACCGAGCGGGGCACGACCCTACCTTTCTGATCGGAGGCGAAATTCCCGGGATCGGTGCAGCGCGTTACGGCAAGGGGCCCCTTGTGGTGGCCGAAGCCGATGAGAGTGACGGATCGTTCGTTCGTTATCGGCCATGGTGCAGTGTCGTAACGAGCATCGAACCCGATCATATGGAATTTTACGAAGGCGACTTCAAGCGCCTTGTCGCCACGTATCGGCAGTTCCTCCGGAACACGCATCCCGACGGTTTGGCGGTTCTTTGCTGCGACGATGAACGTGTGCGTGATGAATTGGCGGAACTCGACTGCCGTCGAGTCACTTACGGATTTCATCCCGAAGCCGAATGGCGTGCGACGCATATCCGACTGCACGAATTTCACTCGACATTCCGGGTGGAGAAAAATGGCGAGCCCGTCGGGGAAGCACGGTTGTCGATCCCCGGCCGTCACAACGTACAGAACGCCCTTGCCGTGATTGCGGTATGTACGGAAGTCGGTATCGACTTTGCCCACATTGCTGAGCATATGCCTGCTTTTTCAGGGACGCGGCGCCGTTTTGAACGTGTTGCCGAGCATAACGGGATCCTGGTGATCGACGACTATGCTCACCACCCGTCGGAAATTCGGGCCACGTTGCAGGCGGCTCGTCGTGGCTGGCCAAATCGGCGGCTCATCGCGGTTTTCCAACCTCATCGCTATGCGCGCACGCACGCGCTGTTCGAAGAGTTCGCTGCGTCTTTTGCTGAAGCTGACATGGCAATCATCACGGAAATTTATTCGCCTCCGCCTGACAAGCCAATCCCCGGCATCACCGGGGAACGCCTGGCGCGGGAGATCCAGGCCGCGTCGCCGCAAGTTCACGTCGCTCACGTACGCGATGTCACTTCCGTGCCGGACTATTTGTTCGAGCAAATTCGTCCCGGCGACATGATTGTCACGATGGGCGCGGGCGATGTGTGGCGGGCGGCAAAAGCATTGGCCGAACGGTTGCAAGCCGGTTGATGCAGCGTGGTCGCACTGCATGCCCAGTTTTCATTTCCATGAAAGCACCTGGGTTTTATGCGCTTCGTTGGGGAATCCTACGGATCGAGCCAGACGCTCCGTGGGGTGAGCCCCGATGTCCGACGTTCTCTATGACCTCGACTATATCCCCATATTGCGCGCACTGTCCGATCAAGCATTTGACACGAAACAATGGTTCGATCTGGGAGCCGCCGCCAATGAACTGTCACTGACCGATGGCTTTGACCGGCTGCTTTCACTTGAGGATCTGTCCATTCAGCTGTTTGAACATCAACGCAAAGCGGTATTGCGTGTCCTGCGCGAGATGCGTGGACGGGCCGTCCTCGCCGATGAGGTCGGTCTGGGGAAAACGATTGAAGCCGGGGTGATTTTGCGGGAGTATATGGTCCGCGGCTTGGTCAGCCGTGTACTCATCCTTGTCCCGGCGCTTTTGGTCAATCAATGGCGGAACGAACTTCAAGAAAAGTTTCGCATTCATGCGGCTGTAGCAGTTGCTCCGAGCGATTGGCAACGGCATGATGTCATCGTCGCGTCACTCGATCGTGCGAAACGTTCTCCACACGCCGCCAACGTTTTGGCGAAAGCGTGGGATCTCGTCATTGTTGACGAGGCGCATCACCTGAAAGACCGGGCGAGCAAGAATTGGCAGTTGGTGAACGGACTCAAAAAGAAGTATTTGCTGCTGCTCACCGCGACCCCGGTGCAAAACGATCTTCGTGAGCTTTACAACTTGATTACCCTCCTTAAGCCTGGCCATTTGATGACCTACTCGGAGTTTTGCCGTGAATTCACCATCGATCGCCACTCACCGAAAAACCTCAAGCTGCTTCGGCAACGACTCGATGAAGTGATGGTTCGAACGTCCCGACGGGAAACGCTGCTGCGTTTTCCCAAGCGCCGCATTCATTCTTGGTCCGCAGCTTTACGAGGAGCGGAGCGCCGCTTTTACAATCGCCTGGTGGATGTGCTGCGGGCGGCCTACCAGCAGGCGCCAAAGAGAGAACGCAATATTTTGCCTTTTATCCTCATTTTGCGCGCGGCGAGCAGTTTGCCACAAGCCGCCGTCCGCACGCTGCACTCCATGACTCGGCGTGGGACATTGCCCGGCGTTGACACGGAGCACGTGAGCGAGCTGGCGGAAATGGCCACTGAACTCATTCCTGCCAAATTTACACTGTGCCGCCGCTTGCTGCGGGAAGATCTGCGCGGGGAAAACGTCATCGTTTATACAAATTTCCGTTCGACATTGCGCCGGCTTGGGGACGCTTTGGAGGATCTCGGCAAAGAAGTGCATCGATTTCACGGCGGTTTGAGCGATGCCGAGAAAGCTTCCGTGATTGACCGCTTCCGGCGCCATGGAGGTGTGCTCATCAGCACGGAGACGGGTTCGGAAGGAATGAATCTGCAGTTTTGCCGCTGTCTGATCAACTACGACTTGCCGTGGAATCCTTTGCGCCTTGAGCAGCGGATCGGCAGAATACACCGCTTGGGACAAGAGAACGATGTCCGCATTGACAATTTGGCAGCGGAAGGCACGGTCGAAGGTTACATTCTGTATTTGCTCGAGAGAAAAATAGCCATGTTTGACCAGGTGATCGGAGAGTTGGAAAGTATCTTGGGGAACTTTGCCGGTTCTTTCGAGCAGCGCGTCGTCCAAGCGTTTTTGGCTGCTGACGATTTCGAGACGACAAGGCGTCACATGGAGCGTTTGGGGCAAGAACTCAAGGCAGCGGTGCAAATGTACGGCAGACAAAGGAGCTTTGTCCAGCAGCTCTTTCAGCCGATTGACGTGTAGGAGATGAGCGCAGTTGACGGAGCCGGAAAAAGTAGAACATTTTGTGTTGACGTTCTTCGCTGCGACCGGATGTCGGGTGCAGCGAAGAGATCGAGTCTGGATCGCTCATTTACCGGAACACATGGCGAAGGCTTTCGGAGTGGATGAGCGGCTTGTTTTCACGTTTCAGCCTGAACAAGCGTCTTCCAACGTTGAAGTCCTGACACGTGGTCATCGACTTGTCGACGTCATGGTGCAGTACGCTCAGCAGCGTGGGCGTTCATGCAACGTCATTTACCTCGGGTCTCAATGGAACGAGATCGTCCGACAAGCTGCCGCTTCTGATCCGTGGCAGATGGGATACCGTCCGGCAGTGCCGCGGCTCGTCCGGATGGTCGAAACCCTGCGTTCGCTGCGGTTCGTCAACGCCCGTCAGCGTATCATTCAGCGGCGGGTTCTCTATCAACGGCAAGCCTTGTTTCGGTTTCGGGTCGCGTTTTGTGCCGATGAGAAGCGAGAGATGTTGTATTCCGTGCTCGCCGACCCGAGTACGGAAACAATCGACAGCGTGGTCGACATCGGCGGCGGCGTCGCCATGCCGGCGGTATGGCGGGGAAAAAACGAAGCTTCCCAACGTGTGCAAACGAAGTTTTTTCCCACGCCGCCATTCGGCCGCCGAAAGAATTTCATGTCCAGAGAGGCGAGTTGGCAAGCAGGTGAGGCGGCTTTGCGTCAAGGCAATGCGTATGTGTGGCTTCGGTTGTATCGCAAGGCGTGTGAATACTTGGAGAATCACATGCTCACGGAAAAACTTCGTTTCGAAGCAGAAGCAGCCGCTCGGCTTGCCGCTGAAAAAAATCGTCTCGACGCGTACTACCGCGGCTTGGCTGCCGAAACCGTTGATCCGCTGCGCCGGGTATTTAGCCGCATGGCAGCTGCAGAAATGCGGATGGGGTGGGGGGGAGAGCGCGGTACGTGGGAGACACGGCTGGAACGATTGCGCGCTGAAGCCGTGAGACTGCGACATCAACACGTGGACGAATTGGAAAACTTGGCAGCCGAACGGGAACGCAGGCTCGAAGAACTGCTGGACCGATATCGAGTCAAAACTGAAATATCGCTGGTGCAAGTTTCGCTTATCCACGTGCCTCGCATCGCTTGGAATTTGCGCCTCACTGGTCCGAGCCGACGGGAAGTCACCGTACTTTACGACATCATTCGGGAACGAATCTTGGAACCGCTGTGTGATGCTTGTGAAAACATGTTGACGGGCAACGCGTTGTTGAGTTGCTGCGGCGATGTCGTGTGCCAAAGTTGCGGAAAGGCCTGTCCAACTTGCGGTGAGTCCGTGGGTGCGACCGCGCCGCGTGAAGTCGGCGGATGATCCGGTGCCTTCAACGCTATTCGATTCGGCGCAGTTCCGTCTCCGGGCAGTAGAGCAGCAGACCGAGCCGAGCCCGAAGTTGAATCCGGGGTTGAAATCGACGGTACACCTCGGCGATCGCCTGTTTTTGCAGTTGTTCAAGGTTTTCGTCTTTGTTCGGTCCTTCAGCCGCACGTGTTGCAAAGTACTGGTTTACCTGGTCCAGTTCGGTGTAGAAACGATCGATTGCCTGGTGATACCAGCGCCACAAGGCCGGATCTTCAACGAGGGCTTGTTTGATCGCTTCGCAAGCGATATCAAAAGCGTGTTGGTAACGCAATTCCCGGCGGCGGCGTTGCGAACGCGGTACACGCTGTTCATCAAGCGGAAGAGTGAGCAATGCTTCGGCTAAGGTTCGGCTGGCTGACCCGTCCACCAAATCGACGGCCATAGGACAGGAACGGGTTACCCGCAGGCTGCAGCAGCGTCCGATCTCGAATCCAAACAGGGCGATGGGCCGATAGAACTCGCTCTTCTCGGTGTGCCGCGGCACGATTCTCAGGCGGCTCAAATGACCTATGCGCCAAGCGGATGCGAGCATTTGACGCAGCCGCAGAGCGTGAAGGCCAATGTGCTCAATGCGGTCGTCTTGCCGATCGACCGGTTGCGTTGGGTCTTGAATTCCCAGATACAAGGTGGTCCAGTCGGGAATGGACTGCATGGTGTACCAAGTTCCCAGCGGCCGATTTTCCAGTTCGCACACTTGATCGCGACTTAGTTCGGCGCGTATGATTCCCGGCTCGGGGTGTTCAACTCGCGCTCCCAGCGCCTTCAGGTAAGCCAATGCAAATTCCGTGGTTGCGTCTGGGGGGTGAGTGGACTGCGTCAACAGAGACATGATGATCACCAGCCTCTTCTTTTAACTGAGGAATTGATCGATCGTCGGTCGGCTGCGCAGCTCCTCACGGTAAGCTTCAAACGCAGCGGCCAAATCATCGAGTTTGCGTCGAATCTCACTTGGATCATCGGCTTCGGCCAATATTTGCGCCAATGCCTCTTCCCACGAGCGCTTGAGGGGCATGCCGGTCAGAATGTCATCGAGCTCGCCGACGGCCATTTCAAACAGCCGAATCTTGTCTTGCAACAGGTACATGATGTGTTCTTCGATCGTGCCGCGCAAAGTGAAATTATACACATGAACCGGCCGGGTTTGGCCAAGCCGGTGGATGCGCCCGATCCGCTGTTCGAGCTTCATCGGGTTCCATGGCAAATCGTAGTTGACCACGTGGCAGCAAAATTGGAAGTTCAACCCTTCGCCACCCGATTCAGTGCTCACCAGCACTTGACCGTGCCGACGAAACAACTCCTTCGTCCACTCTTTCCGGCTGGAAGAAAGATCTCCGCTGAAGCCCATGGCTACGATGTTATATTGCTGCAGTTTGCTCAGCAGCCATTGTTGTGTGGCGCGATACTCGGTAAACACGATGACTTGCTCGCCCAGTTTGCGAATGAGGTCGAGGAGGGTGTGCAGTTTAGCTTGCTCTTCGAGGGCGAGCGCCTGGGTCATCAACGCGGTGTATTGATTTGCCGCGTCATCGTGAGTGCTTCGTTGTGCCAGGCGATGCAGCGTCACGGCACATGCTTTGCCGCTTGAACACGCTTCGCGGAGCAGGAGAATGCGTGTGAGAGCGACTTGAATCGGATCGCCGAGCTCCCGGTTGCCACGCGAAAAGCTTTGCGAGAGATTTTGATAAAATGCTGCCTCGGCCGGCAGTGGATCGAGATGGAAAAAATGTACATGTCTCGGCACGAGTTCAACGGTCTCCGGTCCCCGCCGATTGCGAATGATGATGCGTTCCAGCTGCGAACGCAGCGCTTCAGGATGACGCACGGTCCTCCGGTCTTCCATGTGGGTGCGGCGGAATTGCCGATACGTGCCGAGCATTCCGGGGGCGATCAGCTGCACGAGATTATACAGCTCACGGAGATCATTTTGGATGGGGGTGGCCGTGAGAAGCAAACTGAATGTCTTGGTGAGACTTCGAAAAAAACGGTAATTGTGGGTCCGTTCATTTTTGACGCGGTGAGCTTCGTCCAAGATGATCATGTCGTATGGAATCGAACGCAAAATTTCAGCGTGGGGAGGACGTTTCGCCGTGTCGAGCGAGGCAATGAGGACATCGGAACGTTCCCAGTCGTATTCGCTGCGTTGAATACCGGCGGAAATCAAGAATTTGTCTTTGAGTTCCTGGTACCATTGCCACATGAGCGCTGCGGGGCAGAGAATCAGCGCTTTCCGGACTTGGCCGCGCAAAATATATTCTTTAAGAATCAGACCGGCTTCGATGGTTTTGCCGAGTCCCACTTCATCGGCGAGAATGGCCCGTCCACCCATCTCCGTAATCACGCGTTCGGCGGCACGCAATTGGTGCGGATAGGGAACAACCCCCACTTTGCGCCAATGGCTCGCCAAGTAATGAGGAGCAATGAGCGTATCCTCAGGCAGGCATTCGAGCTCCAGCGCTTTCCATGCCAACATGGTCCAAGGGTGGCGAGCATATTTATGTTGGCGTTTGCGTGCCAGCAGGTTGGTCGGGGAGCTCTGCGAAATTTCCACCGCAAGTTGATCAGCCAAGATTTCAGGGCTGCTCCATGTTTCATGGGGGGCCATAGGGGTTGGCTTGAAGTCGGTGAAGCCGAGAAGGGGTACTGTGATCGTGATATCCGAGAAAGCTTCCATCGTCACCGTCCTTACCGTTCTCAAAATTGACGCAGCCGCTGAAGCGGCGGTGGGACCGGATGTTAGTTTGGCACATGCAGCTTCGAACTATAATCCGGTTATAATCCGGCAGAAAGGGCTTGGCGTCCGGCGAATTATGCGGTATAATAGGTGTCGTGCGGAACGGCAAAGCCTTGGGCCTGTAGCTCAGTTGGGAGAGCGCTGCGTTCGCAACGCAGAGGCCACGGGTTCGAATCCCGTCAGGTCCACCATATAGCAAGTCGGCGTCACGTCGCGGAACCATGCCATTGAGGTATATACGCTTGAATTTTTGGCTAAACTGATAGCGGCGCTGACGTCGTCGCATGCATGACTCAAACGGAGATGCATTTGCTTTTGGAGGTCGGCGTTCTTACGCCGGCTATTTTTTTTATCAAGCAAAAGATATGTTTCACTATTTTAAGGTGGGAAAGATGACAAAAGGTTCACTTGACGATGATGATTCTAAGTTGACGCGAAAGGAAGCTTGTGGTATTCTATAATCGGCGTAGCTTCAATTGCTTCTCGCCGGAAATTTGCTTAGGAGGCTTCTTTGACTCATGGAGCGTGGCAAGGTCAAATGGTTCAGCAACGAGAAGGGCTATGGGTTTATTGAAAGAGACGGCGGGGAAGACGTTTTCGTACACTACTCTTCGATTGAGCAAGAAGGGTTTAAGACCTTAGATGAAGGGCAAGAAGTGGAATTTGAGATTGTTCAGGGCGCTCGCGGTCCTCAAGCCGCTAACGTCCGGAAACTCAACGGATCATCGTCAACGTCTCTTCGTTACGATGACGACCTCTAAATTTGCAGCCGATGCGACAACGGTAACATGAAGACGTTCCTTGACGGCATTCGAGCGGTTACACCCTTCGGATAAACAAAAGACCCCGTGCTTTGGGCACGGGGTCTTTGGCTTGTCAATCAAGGAGTAAAGCTGATCGCTGAAACGATGCCGACAAGAGGTTCGGGGAACACGCCGAACAACACGGAGCTGATCACAGCAAGCACAAGCACCACCGTGATCGGTATGCCCGCCGCAAGACGAGTTCCGGGTTCACGTTCACGCAAATACATGTTCCGGATGATCCTAAAGTAGTACGCCACCGACAGTACACTGTTGAGGACAACCGCTGCACCCATCCATACGAGCCCAGCGTCTACCGCTGCGCGGAACAAGAGGAACTTGCCGAAAAATCCGGCGGTCGGCGGAATGCCCGCTAGGGAGAGCATGAGAATCGTCATTGCTAAAGCGACTCCCGGCGAGCGCTGGGCTAGACCGATGAAATCCTTGATTTCATCGGCCGGTACGTGGTTGGAGAGGAAAATGACGACTCCGAACGCTCCGATGGTCATAATGGCGTAGACAAATAGGTAAAACAGCATGGCCGATGCGCCCGCAGGCGTGGCAATCGCGAGACCGACCAGCACGTAACCGGCCTGAGCGACGGCCGAATAAGCCAGCATACGCTTGACTCGATGCTGCGCAAGCGCGCCGATGTTGCCGAAGGTCATCGTGGCGAGGGCAACCAACGCCAAAACGATCTGCCAGTCTTCCGCCAGCTGCGGCAAAGCGACAAACAAAATGCGCAGCAGAACCGCAAAGCCGGCTGCTTCGGACGCCGTGATTAAGAACGCACTCACCGGGGTGGGGGAGCCGTCGTATACATCAGGTGCCCACATATGCAGCGGGAAAGCAGCTACTTTGACGCCGAGACCGACAAGGAGGAAGAGACCCGCGGCACTGAGCAGCGCGAGTTGCCCACCGGCAAGGCTCGGAATGCTTTCGGCGATAGCTTGCAAATTTGTCGTACCTGCGGCGCCGTACAACAGCGAAATGCCGAAAAGCATGATGGCTGATGATACGGCACCGATCAAGAGAAATTTGATGGATGCTTCGTGCGACCGAATGTCGTTTTTGCGCATGCCTGCGAGTACGTATGACGGCAGCGCAAGCAATTCGAGGCCGAGGAAAATGGTAATAAAATCAAGTGACCCGGCCATGAGAATGGCTCCGAGAGTAGCCAGCGTAATCAACACGTAAAATTCGCCGGTACGAACCCGATGCTTCCGCAAGTATTCACCGGAGCTGAGAAAGACAAGGCCAAGAATGATCAAGAAAACGATCTTAAAGAAAGAAGCAAAGGGGTCGTGGCGAAGCTGCATACCCCAAAGATCGGTCGGTTCTTGCCCGTAGTTGGCTACCACCGCCGCAAGTGCGGCGATGGTACCCAACACACCGACAATGACCACGGGGCGTTTGCTCTGCCGGGCAGCGAGATCGACTCCGATAAGGATCAACCCCAGCCCTGCCAAGATGAATTCAGGCAGGATCAGCATGAGGTCCAAGGATTACACCCCTCCCAGGCGGCTAACCAAGCTTACCACAGCGGGATTCATGAGCCCAAGCAGCAGCGCCGGATAGACGCCGAGTACAACCGTCAAAATCATGAGGGGGACGCCGACAACGAGTTCCCGTCCGGTAATGTCCGCCAGCGCTGCTTCGGTTTTCGGCTGGCCCATGAGAACACGTTGCATCATCCACAAATGGTAGCCGGCGGTAATGGCCAGACCGATAGCCGCGACAATGACCACTGCGCGCAAGGCTTCAAAGCTGCCGACGAACGTGAAGAATTCGCCGACGAAGCCGGACAGACCCGGCAGGCCGAGATTGGCGAATGCTGCGAAAGCCAAGATGGTAGCAGCCACCGGCATTTTCACAAACAGCCCGCCCATATCGCCCATCATCCGCGTGTGTACACGATCGTAAAAGACACTGCCAACCAGGAAGAACAGGAGCGGCGAGATGACCCCGTGCGAGATCATTACGTACATCGCGCCGTTCATGGACATTTCGGTACCCGCGGCCAAGCCGAGCATGACGAAGCCCATGTGGCTGATCGAAGAATAGGCGACCAGCTTCTTGAGGTCCTTTTGCGCCATGGCCGCCAGAGCGCCGTAGATGATGTTAAAGGCGGCAAGAATGCCAATGACCAGAGCGAACTGAGAGGCGGCTTCCGGGAACGTCGGATAGGCGATCCGGAAAAATCCGTACGTACCCGTTTTCAGCAGCACGCCGGCGAGAATCATGGAGCCACCCGTAGGAGCTTCAACGTGAGCATCCGGCAGCCACGTATGGAACGGCCAAACGGGTACTTTGACCGCAAAACCGAACGCAAACGCCAAGAAGAACCAGAAGGCAAGGCGTGGATCGATGCCTTGAGCAGCTTCGGCAAGCGCTAGAATGTTGAACGTCTGCGCACCGGTGGACAGATACAACGCGAGAATGCCTACGAGCATGATCGCGCTGCCGACCAAGGTGTAGATGAAGAATTTGATGGCAGCATACTCTCGGCGCTCTCCGCCCCAGATGCCAATGATAAAGTACATCGGTACGAGCAAGAGTTCCCAGAAAATGAAGAAGAGGACGTAGTCAAGCGCAAGGAACACCCCGTACATGGCCGTCTGCAGGGTGAGCATCCAGGCGTAGAATTCTTTGACGCGGTGGTCGATGTTCCAGGATGCCACGATGGCCAACACGCTGACAAGCGCCGTCACCCACAAGAGAGGGAAGCTGATGCCGTCGACTCCGACGTGGTACTCGGCGCCAATGGAAGGGATCCATTGAACTTGCTGCACGAGCTGCATGGCCGGATTGGACGGGTCGAAGGCTCCCCAAATTACGAACAGTAATGCCAGCGGAATCAACGAAACGATCAAAGCGAATCCCTTGATCGTGCCCGGTTTGTCTTTGGGTAGCAAAAGCGTTACCAGGGCACCGATGAGCGGGATGAAGATGAGTGCGGTAAGCATTTGCCTAGAAACCTCCTATGGCTATGATGAGCAAGCCGGCAACAACCGTCAGGAAGATCACGAGGATGTACGACTGAATGTAACCGCTCTGAATTCGGCGGAACAGTCCGCCACCCGCTTGAACTCCTGTCGCAACGCCGTGGACTGCACCATCGACCACATCTTTGTCGAATTCGCCTGTCGACCCGGCAGCTCTTGATGCGCCGAGGCCAATGGCGTTGACAATTCCGTCGACGACGACGCGGTCGAACCACCCGACCACCCGGGCAAGCAAGACGGTGCCTTTCACAAATACGAGGTTGTAAAAATCGTCAACGTAATAACGTTCCAACAAGAGTCGGTGGATCGGTCGAAGACGTTCACGGACGACTTCCGTGGGAATGATGCGATATCCGTATGCGACGACGGCCACACCTACACCGATGATCCAAGCCAACGTCGCAATGGTCATAACAAAACCGGATTGCAGCGGTTCACCGGGCTGGTTGAAGAAGACGAAGCTGCCGAACCAGTAACCGGACAATCCCGAATTCATGAAACCGACGACGACGGTGAGCGCACCGAGAATAATGAGCGGAATCGTCATGGATGCCGGAGATTCTTTGGCCGCATTGTATCGATCGGCATCGCGTGGCGTTCCAAAGAACGTGAGAACGGTGGCTCGTGTGATGTAAAAAGCCGTCAACGTCGCTGCGGCGACGGAAATCCAAAACAGTGCCGGATGGCCGTGGAAGAAAACATCGAGCATAATTTCTTCCTTGCTCCAGAATCCAGCGAGCGGGGGAATACCCGCAAGAGCCGCAGCACCAATGAGCCAAGTCCAAAACGTCGTCGGCATCTTGTGGCGCAAGCCGCCCATTTCCCGCATGTCTTGGGTGTTCGTGCCGTGGATGACCGAACCCGATGCGAGAAAGAGCAGCGCCTTGAAAACGGCGTGGGTAACGAGGTGGAATATCGCCGCCGTATAGCCGCCTACGCCTAAGGCCAGCATCATGAAGCCGAGCTGGCTGATGGTGGAAAACGCCAGCACGCGTTTGATGTCATTTTGTACGAGAGCGATGCTCGCTGCGAAAATCGCCGTGAATCCGCCTACCCAAGCTACGGAAGTCAGCGCCAATGTGGAAGGCTCGAAGATGACGTATGACCTCGCGACGAGATACACACCGGCTGCTACCATGGTGGCCGCGTGAATCAACGCACTCACTGCCGTCGGACCCGCCATGGCGTCGGGAAGCCATACGTGCAAGGGAAATTGAGCCGATTTTCCGACGGCGCCGAGGAAGATCAGAATCGCGGTGATTCCAAGCGCGATTCCCGCCAGATCTCCGGCTTGAACTGCATTCGCCACGGCGGAAAACTCAAACGATCCGGTATGGACCCAAAGCAAAATCAGGCCAATCAGCATGCCGATGTCACCAACGCGCGTGGTCAAAAACGCTTTCATGGCGGCATGGCCGACTTCCTGCTGTTCAAACCAATGACCGATCAACAGGAACGAGCAAAGGCCTACGAGCTCCCAAAAGATAAAGAGTAAAAGGAAGTTGTCGGCCAGAACGAGGCCGAGCATGGAGAACGAAAAAAGCGACAAAATGCTGTAGTAGCGCTTGTAACGCCGGTCACCGTGCATATAGCCGAGTGAGTAGACTTGGACCAGCAGGCTGATCAAGGTGACAACGACGAGCATGGTCGCCGTCAGCGCGTCGACCTGGAAACCCATGTAAAACGCTGAGTCTCCGAACTCGGCCCAAAGAAAGCTGCGCGAGACCGTGGACCCGCCCACGACGTCGAAAAACACGCCGAGGGAGAGGAGGAAGGATACCGCAATGGCGGCGATGCCCAAGCGATCGCCATTGCCGGGGAACTTATGCCCGATCAGGGCGATGATAAGCCATGCGGCCAAGGGTAACGTTGGTATAAGCCACGCTAATTCAGCCACGGTTCCCACCTACCATTTGAGGAGATTCATCTTGTTGATGTCGATGCTGTCCCGTCTGCGGGAGATCATCAAAATGATGGCTAAACCAATTGCCACCTCGGCCGCAGCCACAGTCATAACGAAAAGCGTAAAGACTTGGCCGGTCGCCGCCTCGGGAGTCAAATAACGTCCAAAGGCGATCAAATTGATATTTACGGCGTTCAACATGATTTCAACGCACATCAAAATGCGAATGGCATTGCTTACGGTGAGGGCACCGAAAAGCCCGATGCCAAAGAGCAGGGCGCTGAAACCAAGCACATAGGTAAGTGGTAATTCCATAGTGCTACTCACCCTCCTCCCTCGTCGCCAAGACAATGGCACCAACCAGGCCGACGAGCAAGACTAACGACGCGACCTCAAAAGGAATCACGTACGTGTCAAAGAGCGCCAAACCGATGGCGTGAGGTGTATCCGTAATCACCGACTCGGCCGGATAAATCCGCAGATCAGCCAAGTGATACAATACAATCATTAAGACGGCAAAGGCGGAAGCGGCCAAAAGCGGCAGAATTGCACGGACAGGGTTTCCGCCTTTGCTTTGCGTGATCCGTTCCCAAAAGGTCATATTCGTGTCGCCGCGGACTTCGGTAGCGCCGGAGAGCATCACGCCGAATATGAGCAAAACGGTGATCGCACCGACATATACCAGCACTTGTGCTGCGGCCACGAAATCAGCGTTGAGCATTAAGAAGGCGACCGCCGTGCCGAAGAAGGTGAGCGCAAGCCAAAGCGCTGCATGCATGATGCGTTCGCTGACAACGACGCGCCAAGCGGCGACGAGTGTGATCAATGCGACGAATAAAAACAGGACGCCGGAAAGATTCATCGTGTCCATTCGCCTCCGGTTTTGATGCCGAAGTTTATCGTAGCCGTTGTCTGACGGCGTCCAATTTCCGCCAAGCGTTCCTTGTCGTAGACAAGGTTGCGCAAGTCGTAATCGGCAAGTTCGTATTGGTCAGACATAGCCAGTGCATCGAATGGGCATGCTTCTACACAAAGACCGCAATACATGCACCACGTTGAATCGAGATTGTACACCTCGAGAATTTTCTTGCGGTTGGGGCCGCGATAAGACTTGATTTCGATGCAATTGACCGGGCAAGCTTTGGCGCAAAGCTCACACGATACACACTTGAGGTTTCCGTCTGCGTCTGACAGCAGGACGGGAAGGCCTCGCGTACCAACCGGTACGTCGAGTTTCTCGTCGGGATAATGTATCGTGATGCTCGGTGAGATCATGTTTCGAAAGGTGACACCCATGCCGATGGCCAGTGTCTTCAGCGTCTTCAGGATCTCTCGAATGTATCGAACCATTTGACGGCACCGTCCTTTACTGGTGAAATGTACCGCTCTTGGCTCTCGTCTAACCCCACACCACAACGATGATCGCCGTGATCAACAACTGTACGACAGCGAGGGGGAGCAGTACTTTCCAACCAAGGTTCATCAAGTGATCGACACGGATGCGCGGGAAACTCCAACGTATCCACATCGCGAGAAACACAAATCCGTAAACTTTAATGAGCATCCATACGGCAGGGGGGAGGAACGGCCCGGACCAGCCGCCCCAGAACAGCACGGCATTCAAAGCGCCTGCCGCCAAAAGCGCGCTGTATTCGGCGAGCATGAAGTATGCCCAGCGCATTCCACTGTATTCCGTGGAGTAACCGGCAACGAGCTCGGATTCGGCTTCGGGCATGTCGAACGGCGCACGATTGAGCTCAGCCAACGTAGCCGTCAAAAACACGAAAACGCCAATGGGTTGAAGGACGACGAACCATAGACCCCATTCTTGCTGTGCCTGCACGATACCGTTCAAGCTCAACGTTCCGGCGAGAAGTGCGACCGATACAATCGACAAAACCAAAGACACTTCGTAGCTGATCAATTGCGAGGCGGAGCGCATGGCCCCGAGCAACGACCATTTGTTGTTCGAACTCCATCCTGCGGACAGCAGCGCAAGCGTGAGCAGCGAACTCACGGCCGCAATGTAAATAAGGCCGATGTTCAGGTCCTGTACAATGAGATTCGGGCTCCAAGGAATCACAACATAAACTAACATGGCGCTCGCGAAAGCGATGATCGGCGCGATCACAAAGACGGCCCGATCGGCTGAACTCGGGATAATGTCTTCTTTGCCGAGCAGCTTGAGGGCGTCAGCCAGCGTTTGGAGCGCTCCGTGGAAGCCGGTGCGCATGGGGCCGACCCGCAGTTGAATGTGCCCGGAGACTTTGCGCTCGAGCCAAATGAGAAACAGCGCGTTGAATAGGATAAACACCAGGACCAGAAGACCTTGGATGAGTGCCCATACTACGTTGAATGTCCACTGGGGTAGACCCAACGCCATGATTTGGTCGCTGATGAACTGCTGCATTTACCGGTCCACCTCACCCATAACGATATCAAGGCTGCCGATATTCGCGACCATATCAGCGATCAAGCTGCCCCGGCTGAGTGTGCCCAGAAGCTGCAAGTGAACAAAGCATGGGGAGCGCCACTTGACCCGATAGGCTACATCGGTGCCGTCGCATACCAGGTAGCAGCCGACTTCGCCGCGCGGCGATTCAATACGGGAATACGTATCACCAGACGGACTGAGACGGCGGGGAACGTCGGCCATGATATCGCCGCCACGCGGAAGGTCTTCAAGGCCGTGACGCACCAATTTGATGCTTTCGGCGATTTCCGCCATGCGGACTCGATAACGATCGTAAACGTCGCCGTTGGTGCCAACCGGGACGTTGAAATCGTAGCGGTCATAGAGGAGGTAAGGATCGGCCTTACGGATATCGTAGGGGATTCCGGAAGCCCGCAGCACCGGACCGCTCGCTCCCCAGGCGATGGCTTCTTCCGCCGTGAGCACACCGACTCCGACCGTCCGTGTTTCGAAAATCTTATTGCTGGTAATCAAATTGTCGAATTCAACAAGCCGCTTCTCGAGGTCGTCCATCAAGCGCAGAACCGTGTCGCGAAAGCCTTGGTAAAGATCGTTGCGCACACCGCCAATGCGAAAATAATTGTAAAGCATGCGTGCGCCACAAAGCGATTCGTAAACGTCGAGGATTTTCTCACGATCCCGAAAAGCGTACAAAAAGCCGGTGACGGCACCGAGATCGAGGCAGAAAGCGCCGAACCACAGGAGATGACTGGCGATACGCTGCAACTCATTGGTGATAAATCGGATATACACAGCTCGTTCGGGCACTTCAATGTTCAGCAGCTTTTCGACGGCCAGTACATACGTCAATTCCATCGAAAGGGCTGCGAGGTAGTCCGTGCGGTCCGTGTAGGGAATAACCGCCGGCAAGGGACGCTTTTCGGCGATTTTTTCGAAACAACGGTGAAGATACCCGATGTCGCCCCACGCGTCGACTACTTTTTCACCGTCTAGACGCGCCATGACCCGCAATACCCCGTGGGTACTCGGGTGCTGCGGTCCCATGTTGATAAGAAGTTCTTCGGTGCGAATACGCGGTTCGCCCGAACCTGTTTCCTCAAGCTGTGTGGATATGTTCATCTCGCTATCGGCCATGCAGAGTCCTCCTCAACAATGGTTGCGAGCGTACGCAAGACGTCACGATTCGTCGTGGCGCACGCCACGATCGGACGGCGGGGCCCAGGTTTCCTTGTACTGTCGCTCTCTCGGTGGTCGGCTGTCGACGTAATCCTTGCGCAAAGGATGGCCGATCCAATCTTCACGGAGCAAAATGCGTTTCAGATTCGGATGGCCGTCAAAACGAATCCCCAGCAAGTCCCAAGCTTCTCGCTCATGCCAGTTGGCCGTGGGCCAAATATCCACGACGGACGGAACATGAGCGTTATCTCGGCCGCCTTCGGCATTGACTTTCATAATCAATTTCGGCCGACCGGCGGGAATGGATATGAGGTGATAGACGACCTGCAGCCCAGCGTCTCGGTAGTCGACACCTGAGAGGGACGACAAAAAATTCAACTTGAGGCGTTCGTCATCGCGCACAAAGCGAGCGACATCTTTAAGAAGTGCGGCCGGCACGACGACTTCGGTCCAATCGTCTTCCTTGTGAAAGGGCTTCAGCGACGGAAACGCCTCTACAAGAGCAGCAATCGTTGTTTTCACCTCATCAGGCGCATCAGGTGAGACGGCATGCTCACGCTGACTGGGTTCCGCCTTGGGCCGCTCCGGTTGAGTTTCCGCTGGCTGGTCGGCAGCCGTAGGAGTCGGCTGGGGAGTTTCGTGAACTCCGTTGCCGCTGTCGTTCATGTTTTCCGACTGCCCATGGGATTCCTTTTCGTTGTAAGCCATATCGCCTGTACCTTTCTTACCCAAATCCGGCGCGAGAACGCTTTGGGTCAAATAGTCTGAAGTCTCGTCACGCACACGTGATGCGAGGAAAAGCCGTCACATGCCCATGGAATCATTGAAGCGGCTACACTCGTACGAGTGGCCGCTCGATTCCTTCACGAGCAATTTTTTCTTGCAGCATCAATACACCGTGCATGAGCGATTCGGGTCGGGGAGGACAACCGGGAACATAAACATCGACGGGAATGACTTTGTCGATTCCGTCGACGATGTTGTACTCGCCATGATAAGGACCGCCGTTGATTGCGCAGCCGCCCATCGCGATGACCCAACGCGGTTCCGCCATCTGGTCGTACAGCAAGCGCACGCGATCGGCGATCTTCTCATTTACGGTGCCGGGTACAATCATCAGATCGGATTGGCGTGGCGAAGCACGAAAGATCATGCCGAAGCGGTCAAAGTCGTAGCGCGAAGCTCCGGTAGCCATCATTTCGATGGCGCAGCAGGCAATGCCGAAGAGAAGGTACCATAAAGACGACTTTCGGCTCCAGTTCACCAAGCGCCGCAGCGGCAGGGTGATAATTCCCGGGAGATGCTGGTTGTCGATCAAACCCATTTCAATGCCCCCTTTTTCCAGGCATATACAAGGCCGTCCAGGAGCATTACGAGGAAAATAAACATCAAAATGAATGCATAAAGCCCGAGCTCACGCAAAACAACGGCCCAGGGATACAGGAAGATGGTCTCGACGTCAAAAATGACGAACACGAGAGCGTAAATGTAATATCGGGAATGGAAGTTGATCTGTGCTTCACCGATGGGATCTTCGCCGCATTCGTACGGTGACAGCTTGGCAGGGTAAGGGCGGTGAGGCCGAATCAGTCTGCCGATAAGCAAGTTGATGACAACGAAAGCTGCGCCGAGCACCAAAAACACGGCTACGTCTGTATAGGCTTCAAGCACGAGGATAGGCCCTCCCCATACATGGTATGGCACAACGTGAAACTTGCCGCTAAAGATATAATGAATGAATTCACAAAGCGATTCGCGCCAAAACTAGTCCCTTAGTCCGTTTTGCCGCCCTCATTATACTGGCTGCCTATAGCAGTGTCAACAACTCGCACAATGCCGTGGAGCCTTTCTGAAAGGCATTTTGACGATGTCCTGCCTGGAATTGCCAGCGTTGGCAGGACTGCCTTGGCAGGTACGCCGTTCATCGCTTATGGTAAGATATTGGAATGAAGCGTTGGCTCTTAAAAGACGGGAGGTTCTTTTGTGACGCTGGCCTCGGTGATCACCCTCGGGCGAATTTTTTTGGTCCCGGTCTTTCTCGCACTGCTGTTGACAGCGGAGCAGTTGACGTATCGCGTACCTCTCGCTGTCGCCGTTTTTGTTTTGGCCGCGGTTACCGACGGTCTTGACGGTTATGTGGCCCGTGCGCGCCGTGAGGTGACCAAGTTCGGTGCCTTAATCGATCCGGTCGCGGACAAATTGCTCATATCGTCCGCGCTCATTGCTCTAGTCGAGCTCGGTGAAGTGTCGGCTTGGATAGCCGTGCTGATCATCGGACGCGAATTTGCGGTTTCCGGTTTGCGAATCGTCGTAGCCAGTGAGGGCGGAGAAATCCCGGTGAGTCGCTGGGGCAAAATCAAAACCTTTTCGCAGATCATCGGTATCGTCGGCGTACTTCTCGGAATTCCGGGGGGAACCGTCATTTTGTGGATTGCATCGGGAATAACCGTCATTTCCGGTATCGATTATTTCATTAAAGCACAGATACACCTGCGCTGACGACGACAGGGACAGGCTGCTTCGCCTGTCCCTGTCGGTTTGGGTTTCTGCATGTACAAACGTGCCGGGCGTATCGAGTGGGGATTCGTACGTCGCAGAGGCCGAAGGTGAGGAACGCCCTAAACGGCTTCTTCGTCCAGTGAGGCGTCGGATGGCGTACTGAGATTCGCCTGTAGTTCATTCTCTAGCTGCTCGAAGAACGCGTCTTTGTTCCCGAAAGCATAAACGATTTGTCCGTACTTTAAACCTGCCTCCCGAGCAACGGCAGCGAGCGTCAGCCGCTTGCCTTGTTTGCGCATGCGTATGCCGGCTTCCAAGGCAAGTTTCGCAGCTTCCTCCTTGGCCAGGCGGCCTCGATCCGGCTCGTACGGCATCGGAATGCGACCGCCACGATTGGAGGCTAAGGGGCTCGCCATTTGCTTGACGTTGTCGAGATCTCGAAAAGCTTCAAGAGTAAAGCGATCGATGCGTTTGATGCCGGCTTCGATCGCACCGAGACGGGCTTCAAGCCGATCCAGTCGTTCATGTAACGAATCGAGACGTTCGAGCACTGCGGCGGTCTCCTCCTTATTCTCAGCATGTTTCTTGTAGCTCTGGCGATTCGAGGCATCGCGTGAGCCCAGCTGAATGAGCCAATCGAGGCAGTTGCTCAGGGCTGAGAAAGTTTTGATCCCTAATTCTTGATAAAGCGCGTCTGTAGAACGGAAATCGTAAGGCGTTTCTGTCGCTGCTGTCTCCTTGGCTGCCGGAAAATTGCTCGTTCCAAAATGTCTGTCGAGTACACGCTCCGCCGTCGCTTGTCTCTCCAGTGATTCATAGTAACGCTGTTTGGCTTCTCTCAAGGGGGATACTCCTTTCGGAAGAGCTAAAGCGCCTTTTCATTCATTGTATGTGCGGCTGACGGGGTTTCTATTCCTAACGAAGGATATTTCATTGAAACAGTTGATATAGAAACAGGTGTAAAATCTAGCGAAATGGGGCATACGGAGGTGTGGGTGAGCATCCCGCTAACCTATGGGATGGCGGGATGCTCCATTCGAGGCAGAGTGCGGGCCGGCGCTTCCATTGGTGATCCCGCCTTAACCCAGCTGTTTCGAGAGGAAATCGGCAGCCGTCTGGCACAGAGTTCGTTCCAGTTCCCCCATGGGCTTTTCTTTTGAAAGAAGGATGACGCTGCCAACCAGGTCGCCTTCGTGAATGATGGGGACGACAAGCTGGTGGGCGTCCTCAAAGCCGGGGATAGGCAAGGTTTGATTGGCCTCCGAACTGTTGAATATAGTACGCTCCTCAATGAGATCGGAAAGCTCATCGGGCAGGTTTTTTCCGAGATACGCTTTTTTCCCTGTACCTGCTACTGCAATGTACGAATCCCGGTCGGTAATCAAGCAAACGTGTTTGGTCGATTCGAACAGGGACTCGGCATATTCCTGGGCGAAGTCTTCGAGATCGGCGATCGGCGAGTATTTCTTGAGAATGACTTCGCCGTCGCGATCCGTGAATATCTCTAGTGCATCCCGCTCACGAATGCGGAGGGTGCGCCGGATCTCTTTGGGGATCACAATGCGCCCCAGGTCATCGATGCGTCTTACGATACCCGTTGCTTTCATTGGTGCATTCCTCCCGAGACTAATTTTTAGCAGGGAGTAGTGAAGTATCCATGCGCTGACCAGGAAAGTTGTGCCGCCAATGCCTAAAGCGCAGGTCAGAGCGGGGAGCGCATGAGAAAAAACGCACTCGGCACGTGTGCCGGAACGACGTCCCGTTCCACGGAAAAGCTTTCGTAGAGCCTGTTTACGCTAGTGTGTCCAATGAGCTGACCGATGAGTAGCGTGAGTCGATGCGGCGGGGGTATGGAAAAATTTTATAGGCCGCCGGTACCGACAGCTGATCTAGTGAGAACAGGTTTTGTCGTGAGCTTTTGCCAGCCCAGACCAGGCGGTCCCTATGGTATAATGAGCGTGCTGGTGGAGGCTCGCACGGAGCAGCCAACGCTGGCCATTGATAAAGATTACAACTTCATCCTACTGGTGGAACGGAATCTGTAAGGAATGCAACGCTTGGGATCCCTTGGACGCGACGGAACGCGCTCGATGGTTTCCAGGCGTTTTATTTTGCGAGGTGAAGATGGTGCTGCAGGGCCTGCGGATTCCCGTCATCGTCGCCGTGTTCGTGGTCAGCCTGGGTCTTGCCCTCCTCGGCCAGCAGGTGCTGTATGGGAAGCACGTAACGTCACCGATGATTCAAGAGCTCGAGGCCTATGACGGAGTCGTCTCGGTTGAAGTGTTGTCGACCGGAGGAAAATCGGAGGTCTGGATTTCAATCGACCAAGGTGTCAATCTGCTGCAAGTTTATCCCGAGTGGGAACAACTTGCTTTGGCCAGGTTGGGAGACGATTTTGGCGGCATCCGAATTGTCGACCGTCGTGATGAGCAGCTGTCCGAGGCGTATTACCAGCTGCATTTCGGTATTGCCGAGGCCGTGATGACGGGAAGGTTCCGTGAGTTGAACGAAGAGGCGGCTCAAATTGCCGCGGACTGGGGACTCGATCGGTATCGCATCGACATCGATGCGACGCGAGTCTATGTCCAGCTCGAACGAGGCGAGGCATATTTGGTCGAAATCGTTCCGCGCGTATTCTGGCAAAATCATCAGGCAGAAAGGGGGACGGCACTTTGGTAAGGGAAGTTCTCATTGGCTTGGCGGCTGCCGCTTTTGTGTTTCTCGTGCTTCAAGGTGTCGATGTCGTGCCGTTCCTCCTTGTCGGCGGCTTTCTCTTGCTGCTGCGATTCATGATGGAACAGCGAGAGCAAGGCAAGCGTTTTGAACTCGTAAATGCCGGAAGCGACAGGCGGGAATCGACCGGCGTCACTTTTGCCGACATCGGCGGTCAAGAGGTTGCCAAAAGGGAATTTCTCGAGGCCCTCGATTTTCTCAAAGACCGAGAATCCGTACAGAAGCTCGGAATTCGCCCGCTCAAGGGCATTTTGCTCGCCGGGCCTCCCGGAACCGGGAAAACGCTGCTTGCCAAGGCGGCCGCGAGTTATGTCGACGCCGTTTTTATTTCGACTTCGGGCAGCCAATTTGTCGAAATGTACGCCGGAGTCGGCGCGCAGCGCATCCGCAAACTGTTCCGCCAGGCGCGGGAGATGGCGCAAAAACAAGAAAAGCCGTACGCGATCATATTCATCGACGAGATCGAAGTGCTCGGCGGCAAACGGGGGAAGCACACCAGCCATCTCGAATACGACCAGACACTCAACGAACTGTTGGTTCAAATGGATGGGATGGCATCTCAGTCGAGCGGCGTACAAATTTTGGTCGTCGCTGCCACGAATCGCCCGGACTTGTTGGACAGTGCCTTGCTGCGGCCGGGTAGATTCGACCGGACCGTATATGTCGAGTTGCCTGACCGGGAAGGTCGGAGACACATTTTAAACATTCACACGCGGGGACGTCCGCTCGCCGATGACGTCGACTTGGATATGCTTGCCCAAGAAACGTACGGGTTTTCCGGAGCGCATTTGGAAAGCTTGGTCAATGAGGCGGCCATTCTTGCCTTGCGCGAGAAGAAAGACCGCATTGAGATGCATCACTTCAAAGAAGCCGTAGAAAAAGTGATGATGGGCGAAAAGCTGGATCGCAAACCCCGACAGGAAGAGCGGGAACGCATTGCGTATCACGAGGCGGGACACGCGCTGTTGAGCGAAGTCGTGCGCCCGGGATCCGTCTCGTCCATCACCGTTACATCGCGAGGCAAAGCGCTCGGATATATGCGGCAAGCCCCGGAAGACGACCCGTACCTTTACACGAAGGATGAGCTGCTCGATCAAATCGCCGTTTGCCTGGCCGGTGCGGTGGCCGAAGAAGTCTTTTTTGGCAGCCGCAGCACAGGTTCGATCGGTGACTTTGAACAAGCGGTCGATATTGCTGAACGCCTGATTGCGGCAGGCATGTCCGATCTGGGGATCATCAATCCCGAGACGATCGGCGCCCAGCGGCTTCACGCACAAGTACAGCGCATTTTGCGCGAGCAGGAGCAATTTGTGCGGCGCCAAATCGAGGCATGCCGCGACAAGCTGCAGGCGGCTGCCTGCCTTCTGCTGGAAAGGGAACGACTTTCGGGCGACGAATTCCGCGAGATCATCGGAGATCTTGTGCCGCTGCCGCGTGAAAAGGCGGCGCAAGGCAAAGATACACCGAGCGATGCAGCGTGAGGCAGCGAGCACGTTGCCTCTGCTTGCCCCTTACGGTATAATACGGAAAGCGACGGAGGGCCCTTCGCTGGAGCGTGCAAGCTCCCGAAGGGCCGCTCCCTTTTATGCTGTGAAGCTTGCAACAGCGTGAAAGTGGGGGAAAATATCGGATGACATCATTCAAAGAACAGGCGATTGAACTTGTTGCCGCCGGACTCGATCGCCTCGACCCGGGCATTCGGGCGGACAACGGAATCGACGTTGCCCAAATGATTGAGGTGCCGCCGAGCGGCGAGCTGGGCGATTATGCCTTCCCTTGCTTTGCTCTTGCCCGAATTTTGCGCCGCTCACCCGTGGAGATCGCCCAACAGCTGGCGGAAGTCGTCGAAAAACCGCCGTGGCTCGCGAAGGTAGAGGCCGTTTCGGGTTATGTCAACTTGACGCTCGACCGCGGTCAGCTGGCGGACGCCGTGCTGCGGGCAGCCATTGAGGAAGGGCGTTCGTTCGGTTCGGCTCCTGATCGAGGAAAAACCGTAGTCATCGATTATTCCTCGCCCAACATAGCGAAGCCGTTCACGCTCGGACATATTCGCAGTACGGTCATCGGTGAATCTTTGGCGAGAATTTTCGAGCACCGCGGCTACAAAGTCGTGCGCGTCAATCACCTCGGCGACTGGGGCACGCAGTTCGGGCGGCTGATTGTCGCCTATAAGCGCTGGGGCGACGAAGAGCGATTGGCGGAAGGGGCTATCAAAGAGCTGTTCCGCCTGTACGTTCGTTTTCACGAAGAAGCGGAAAAAGATCCGTCCCTCGAAGACGAAGGTAGAGCGTGGTTTCTGCGACTGGAGCAAGGAGACCGGGAAGCGACGGAGCTTTGGCGTCGTTTTCGCGCTTTGAGCCTCGAAGAGTTCGAGTCCATGTATCAACGTCTGGGGATTCGTTTTGACGATTACACCGGCGAAAGCGGGTACAACGACGTTCTCGAACAGACGGTGCAGGCGCTCGAGGATAAGGGCTTGCTGACCGAAAGCGACGGCGCATTGGTCGTGGAGCTCGGCGACGATATGCCGCCTTGCATCATCCGCAAGAGAGACGGCGCTACGCTGTATGCCACGCGTGACATCGCAGCGGCCATTCGCCGTTACGAAAAAACCCGGTTTGATTGGATGTTTTATGTGGTAGACAGCCGTCAGAGCCTTCACTTTCAGCAGGTATTCGCCGTGCTGAAAAAGCTCGGCATGGAATGGGCCGACGGCATGGAGCACATTGCGTTCGGGACGCTGATATTCGGGGAGGAAATCATGTCGACCCGCAAAGGGAACGTCATTTTCCTGGAAGACGTCCTGAACGAAGCGGTGGAACGAGTGCGCCAAATCATTGAAGAGCGCAATCCGACGCTTACCGACAAAGAGCAAGTCGCCGAGATGGTCGGGGTCGGTGCCGTCGTATTCAACGATCTCGCCCACAACCGGATCAAAGACGTCGTGTTTGAATGGGATCGGCTGTTGAACTTTGACGGCGATACCGGACCTTATGTGCAATATACGCACGCTCGGGCTTGCAGTGTGCTCAGCAAAGGACGGGAGCAAGGAGAACTGCCGCTTGAGAGCGGTTTCGCCGCATACGAATGGGAAGATCAGGAAATCGACCTCATCCGCCTCCTCGGACGTTTTGGCGATGTCGTGGAAACCGCTAAAGAAGCACGTGAACCGTCCACCGTTGCTCGCTACGTTCTCGATCTCGCCCAGAAATTTAATGCTTTTTATCACAGCAATCGCATATTGGGGAATGAGCGGGCACCGCTTCGGCTGGCCATTGCCCGGGCGGTCAAAGAAGTGCTCGCGGCCGGTTTGTATCTGCTGAACGTGCAGGCACCGGAAAAAATGTAAAGTAGGGAGCGGTGTTCCATGGCACAGAGCGCGACGCGCGTGGCCCTCATTCGGCATGGCATGACCGATTGGAACATAGCCGGCAAGCTGCAAGGCAGGACCAACGTTCCGCTCAACGACGTTGGTCGCCATCAGGCGAAGCAGACCGCTGAGGCGTTGCGGACTGAGCCATGGGACGCTCTTTATACAAGCCCCTTGGCGCGCGCGTATGAAACGGCGGAAATTATCGGCGGGATCCTCAAGCTGCCGCCGCAAGTCGTGTCCGACTTGACCGAACGAAATTTTGGGCATCTGGAGGGGTTGACCCGCGACGAGCTCAATCGAGCTTATCCCGATCGTGCGCATGTTGTTCCGGACGGCGTTGAGCCGCCTGAAGCTTTGCGAACACGGGCTGAAACGTGTCTCAGGCGTCTGGCCGGCGCACATCCCGGCGGCGGAGTTGTCGTCATATCCCACGGCGCATGGATCAACGCCTTCTTGTACCGTGCCTCCGGCGGCAGGCATGGCACGGGCGTCACCAACTTGTCCAACGGGGGCATTACTCGCATCGAATTTGACCCCAAGTTCGGATGGAAAATACTGGCGGTCAATTTGACGGCCCATCTCGACTACATTCACGGAATAACGGATCGTTGAGAGTTAACAGGAAGGTTGTGGGAAGAAGGCGAAATGAAAAAGATGCGCCGAGGGGGTAGCATCTTTGAAATTCGGGTTCGGTTTTACACTACTTTTGCTTATTTTGGGTGGATTTGCAGCCTACCAAGGCGATCGCGTGGGGATGATTGTAGGAAAGAGAAAATTATCCCTATTCGGAATCCGGCCGCGGTATTTTTCCCGCATCGTCAGTGTCGTCACGGGCATCGTCATCGTCATGATCACCATGGGCGGTGTGCTGCTGATTTCCGACACGGCCCAAAAAGCGATCTTTGGAATCGAGGCGCTGCAAAGTGACTTGGCTCGTCTCAATTCGCAAGTCAACGAATTGAGCGAGCTTCAGGAGCGGCTGAATGAGGAAAACGAACTCTTGCGTGCCCAAAACGAGGCTCTTCACGCAGAAAATGCTGAACTTTCGGCGATCCAAGCCGAATTGGCTGCCGCCAACGCCGAACTGCGGAGCGAGCAAGAGATGCTCGAAGCGATACTCGAAGAGTTGGAAGGGCGTTTTGACACGTTGCAGGTAAGCGGGGCGTGGATGTGGGAAATCCTTCTGCAGACCCCGCTTGTTTACGAATACGGTGAGTTGATAGGGAATTATGTGGTTGCGGTCACCGATGACCGCGAACAAGTCACCGCGGAAGTTGAACGGGTCCTTGCCGAAGTGAACGAAACGTTATGGGCCGCGGGTGCAGGAGATTCGGGCACCGGCACTGGCAAGGCCTACACCCTCGAGCGCTACATTCCCGGCCTCATCGACCTTACGGAAGAAGAGCACATTGCGTTTGTGGTCGATGGCCTCATGGCCGTACCTGATCTTGAAACCGCAGTCATTCAAGTCGTCGCAAATCGACATACGCCGGCGGGTGAACAGGTCAGCCTGGTATTTAACCTCGGCGTGAACCAAAAAGTATTCGACGCGGGCGAAATCGTGGTGCAGCGCGCCTTTGACGGCAGCAAGCCGGGAGCCGAATTATTTGGTGAATTGTGGCTCTGGCTCGAATCCGACGTTCGTGCAGCCGCCCGCGCTCGGGGCCTGATTGAAGGCCCCGACGGCACCGTGACGGGGGATTTGAGCCTCACCACTCTTTTTGCCGTCGTCGAGGAAATTCGTCGACATGGAGGGCTCGTCGACGTCTACGCGATCTCGGCAACGGAAGCTTGGACAAGTGACGAGCTGCATTTGGAATTTCGTGTGGGAAACTACTGATCCCAAAAAAGGCGAATGAAGCTTTGGAGGCAGGAATGGGAACTCATGAGCGTCCATCGTGGGAAGTTTATTTTCTTCGCATGGCTCGCCTGGTAGCAACTCGAGCCACATGTCCACGGCGGCAGGTAGGCGCCGTCCTCGTACGTGACAACCGGATATTGGCCACAGGATATAACGGAGCCGTACGTGGTGCCCCGCATTGCGCGGACGCAGGCTGCATCTTGGTACGAAACGGTGATCGTGAAAGCTGCGTGCGTGCCGTCCACGCCGAAATGAATGCGTTGCTTCAATGCGCCCTCAACGGCGTCAGCAGCCGTGAGGCCGTCATGTTTTGTACAGACTTTCCCTGCGTCGCGTGTGCGAAGGCACTGGTGCAGGCGGGGGTTCGGGAAATTATCTATTTGGCGGATTACCCGGATGAAAATTCGCTGACGGTGTTGAAACAAGGACAGGTGATCGTCCGCCGGGGAGATCGAGCGGCGGTAGACGGAATGACGGTAGACGCACCTTAGTCCGGAGGGGTGCCCAGGCGGATGATGTCCGTGTCCGGATGCACGGGATCAATGTGCACGAATGCCGATTGAACCTCCGGCAGCGCTTCGAGCCTTCTTTGCACATTCACTCCGATGTCGTGGGCCTCGCGCAGGCTGAGCGTATCGTCCAGTTCGATATGAATTTCGACGTGGATTTTGTCGCCGACGTAATGCGCGCGCAGTTCATTGAGACCTAAAACGGCGGGTGTCGCTGCAGCGGTTTTGCGAATTTCCAAGAGCTTTTCGTCAGAAGGTGCTACCCCCATCAAATACCCCAAGTTCTCCATGCCGATGCGGCCGCCCGAATAGATGATCCAAACACCGATCAGAAGAGCGGCCACGTCGTCGAACGGACGGCCTATGGCAAAGCCGATCAGAGCGATAGCCGACGCAAGCACGTCGTTGCGCGAATCGATGTAGCTCGCATGCATGGCCGGACTGCCCGTGCTGCGGTTTTCGAGTGCGTACCGCCGGGCCAGGACGATTTTTACGGCGATGCTTAGAAGCAGTATGATCACCGGGCTGAGGGAAAACTCAGGGGTATGAGGCTCGACAAACAGACTGACCATCGCGTCTTTGATCAGCGTGGAGCCCAAGATGGTCGCGAAAATTGCGACCAGCAGTCCCGCCAGCGGTTCAGCGCGACGATGGCCGAAGTGATGATCGGCATCGGGCTGCCTCTCTTGTATGCGAACGCTGATATAAACTGCCGTATAGGTGACGACGTCGAGCAAGGCGTTGAGCGCGTCGGAAATAATCGCTATACTTCCCGAGACAAGGCCTGTGATGAACTTGAGAACGCAAAAGACGACCGAAGTGACGACTCCGATTGCGGTAAGGCGTTCTTTGCGTTCGTTTCCATGCCTCATCGTCCGTCGCCTCCGCAACTAGAATACAACATACCGTAGAGCAAGACCTCTTCGAAAGGATGAGCTTCATGCCAGCGAGGGCAGAAATCATCACCGTGGGAACGGAGTTGCTTCTCGGGGAAATCGTCGATACGAACGCCGCGCATCTTTCGCGCCGTTTGGCGGATATTGGCATCGATGTATATCATCGCTCCACCGTCGGCGATAATTGGACCCGTTTTGCCACCGCTTTGGGTCAAGCGCTCCAACGAGCGGACATCATTTTTCTCACCGGTGGCTTAGGGCCGACCGACGACGATTTGACCCGTTCCATTGTCGCCGCCGTTACGGGCAGAAAGATCCAGGTGAATGATGAAGCCCTGCGACACATTGAAGATTATTTTCGTGCTACTGGCCGTGTCATGAGTGCCAACAATCGCCGTCAAGCGATGTTCCCCGAAGGCGCGGAGGCTCTGTTCAACGGTGAAGGCACCGCACCCGGCATTTGGCTTGAACACGACAACCGCCTGATCATTTGTCTTCCGGGTCCGCCGGCTGAATTGCGCCCGATGTTTGAGAAGCAAATACTGCCTCGGCTGCGTGAGCGTTTTGGCGGACGGGAGTCATTAATCACACGGGTGCTGCGTTTTGCCGGCATCGGGGAAGCCGCCTTGGCGGAAGCGCTGGATGATCTGATTGCAGCGCAAACCGATCCGACGCTTGCTCTATACGCTGGGCGTGGTGAGGTGCGCTTGCGGTTGGCCACGCGCGCGCTAAGTGCCGAAGAGGCCCAAAGCCGTTTTGCTCCAATCGAAGCCGAAGTACGAAAGCGTGTGGGCAGCCACCTATACGGTTATGACGATGATACCTTGGAAGGCGTGATCGGGAAGCTGCTTGAGCAAGAAGGCGCCACGCTCGCTGTGGCCGAGTCCTGTACAGGCGGCTTTCTTGGACATCGGCTGACCAACGTGCCCGGAAGTTCCAGATATTTCGTCGGTGGCGTGATCGCCTACGCCAACGAAATCAAAACGGGCCAACTCGATGTACCGGAAGCTGATTTGGAGAAGTACGGCGCCGTCAGTGCCGTCGTGGCTGAAGCGATGGCCAGAGGTGTTCGAAATCGACTCGGTTCGACATTCGGCATTTCCATCACGGGGATAGCCGGACCGGACGGAGGAACCGAAGACAAGCCGGTAGGCACCGTTTACATCGGCTGGGCGGGTCCGGATGGATGCGACGCCCGGCGCTTTATGTTTCCGACGAGTCGGGAGACGTTTAAGATCCGCACGACGACGGCCGCTTTGGATGGACTGCGGCGGCGTTTGCAAGGTTTGGAGCCTTGGAGCGGCGACGACAGATCATAAGGGGCAAGCAAACCGTCATACGCGCATGTGTTCGTTTTTTGACGCGTTGCGCTCGTCTCGCAACAAGGAAAGCGGAGCGTCGGCGTCGAATACGGCTGTGGAAAGGGAATTTCATGCTTTCGACATCAGCCATGCCAAGAATTTTTGTTGCCATTCCCGTTTCAAATCATTTGCAGCTTGCTCTGAGTCGGGTCAAACCGCATTCCTCGGCCGGAATGCGTTGGGTCGCTCCGAAAAACCTGCACCTGACAATACGTTTTTTGGGCGAAATCAGTGAAGAGCAGTTGGGGCGCGTCTTTTCGGCTGTGTCTCAAGCCGCACGGGAGGGCCCTGGCCCATTTACGCTTCATGTCGAAGGCATCGGCGCGTTTCCTTCGACGAATCAGGCGCGGGTAATCTGGGCGGGCGTATCCGGCGATCACAAGCCGCTGACTCAGTTGTATGAACGGGTACAAGCTCGTCTGCACGACGTTGGATTTCCCGTCGAAAAGCGGCCGTTCCGACCCCACATCACGTTGGCTCGATTGCGGAATCCAGCGCCTTTGTCTCCTGAACTTCGACGGTTGGCCAAGCAATCTTTCGGTTCGTGGCGCATCGATACACTGCAGGTGATGGAAAGCAAGCTGAAACCAACGGGAGCAGAGTATATCGTGCGGCAGCAGTACGCCCTCGAATCGTAAAATTGCCGCACTTTCGGATGGTTCGTTTGGGATTTGGGTGGTCATTCCGAGAGGAGCGAATTATGAATAGCGACAAGCTGAAAGCTTTGGACATGGCTTTGCATCACATCGAAAAAACGTATGGCAAAGGCTCGGTCATGCGCCTCGGTGAAGCCAGCGCCAAAATGGCGGTTGAAGTCATTCCGAGCGGTGCACTCTCCCTCGACATTGCGTTAGGTGTCGGAGGCATCCCGCGGGGGCGCGTCATCGAGGTGTATGGCCCCGAGTCGTCCGGGAAAACCACATTGTGTCTTCACGTCGTCGCAGAGGCACAAAAGCGCGGTGGAATCGCCGCCGTCATCGATGTCGAGCACGCCTTGGATCCGAGCTATGCTGAGCGTTTGGGTGTCGATGTCGACAATTTGCTGATTTCCCAGCCGGATGACGCGGAAAGCGCCCTCGAGATCGCCGAAGCATTGGTGCGCAGCGGCGCCGTCGACGTCATTATCGTCGATTCGGTCGCAGCGCTCGTACCGCGCGCCGAAATTCAAGGCGAAATGGGCGACGCGCACGTGGGACTGCAAGCGCGTTTGATGTCACAAGCTTTGCGCAAGCTGACCGGCGCCATCAGCAAGTCCAAGACATCCGTCATCTTCACCAACCAAATTCGCGAAAAGGTTGGCGTCATGTTCGGATCGCCCGAGACGACTCCGGGTGGACGGGCGCTTAAGTTCTACGCCTCGGTTCGTCTGGATATTCGCCGTGTCGAAAGCTTGCGTCAAGGGTCAGACAACATCGGCAACCGCGTCCGGGTGAAGGTGGTCAAGAACAAGGTATCACCGCCTTTCCGTGAAGCGGAGTTCGACATCATGTTCGGCGAAGGCATCTCCCGTGAAGGCAATATCCTCGATGTCGGGACGAACTATGACATCATCCAAAAAAGCGGTGCTTGGTATTCTTACGGCGACATTCGCCTCGGTCAAGGCAGAGAAAACGCCAAGGACTTTCTCAAAGAAAATCCGGATTTGGCCGATGAGATCGAGCGGAAAATCCGCGAGCATGCGGGGTTGCCGGTGCCTCGCGACCCGGTGGCGGAAGCCGGAGCCGAAGCCGATGTAGAGGGTGAAAAGCTGGCGACGTGATGGAGCAGACCGAGTCAGTGATAACCGCCATCACAATCGATCCTCGTGATCCTGACAAAATGCGCGTCACCGTAGACGATCGCGTTTACGTGGTCGATGCACATCTTCTCTCGGCGCTCGGACTGTGCGAAGGAAAGTACATCAGTTCAGCCGACATGAAAAAACTAAGCGGAGCAGCTGCTGAATCGGCTGCCAAGGCGAAGGCTTTGCGCTTGTTGGCGGGACGGGCATACACGGAATATGAAATGCGGCAGCGCTTGCTCCGCGCGAACATTCCTGAGGCCGCAGTTGAGCGTGTGATCGCTTGGCTGCTCGAACTCAAGTACATTGACGACCGTGCATTTGCCAAGGCATGGGTTGAGGACCGGGCCGAACGAAAAGGGACCGGTCCTCTGCTATTGAGCCATGAACTTTCGCAGCGCGGCGTCGCTCCGGAACTCATTCGCGAAGCAATCGACGCCTACATGAATGAAGAGCGCATGGAGGCCATAGCTATTACGCAGGCGGAACGCCGGCTCTCGCGTTGTCAAAATCTCGGAAGGCGCGAGAAGTGTGCGAAAATATATGCGTTCCTGCAGCGGAAAGGATTTCCTGCGGACGTCATTCGGCGTGTTCTCAATCGGGTGATCGACTAAGGTGTTCGCTTGACAAGGGATTTACGGAAAAGATACAATGGGACTCGAATATAAGGCGTTTTGACGCCGGAACAACGTGTGGCCGATAGAGGTCGAGTTTTGCGCTCGGCCTTTTTTTCCGACAGTTTGACCACGATGCTCTCAATTTCTGTTACCCAGCCTCTGTCTTCCGAATAATTATACGCGGTAGCGTATGGCTCATTGGGCGTTCGTTTTGTCTTTGCCGAGAAAAAGGGGGTGGCCTTCATCCTCGAGTATCTCACCTACGTGGTAGTCGGTTTGGTGCTCTTTGTTGCCGGCTACCTGACACGGCGCATGATCATTGAAGCACGCGTACGGATGGCTAGGGATGAATCCAGCCGTATCTTGGAGGATGCAAGACGCGAAGCGGAAGCAGTTTTACGAGAAGCTACGGTAGAGGCAAAAGAAGAAGCGCACCGGATGCGCCAGGAAGCAGAGGAAGAAATCAGGGAAAGGCGTCGCAGTCTGCAGCAGATTGAACGCCGTTTGATGCAGAAAGAAGAAAATCTAGATCGGAGGCTCGATGGACTCGAGAGAAAAGAAGAAGATTTGGCTAAAAAGTCTGAAGAACTTGCGAAGGAGCGGGAAGAACTTCAGTTGATGCTTGAACGGCAGCGGCTTGAGCTCGAACGACTTGCCGGAATGACAACTGAAGAAGCCCGAAACTTGCTGCTCCGGCGAACCGAAGAGGAATTGCAGCACGAGATGGCGGTGATGATTCACGAGATTGAATCGAAAGCACGTGAGGAAGCGGAACGCCGTGCCCGCCAAATCATTTCGTTGGCCATTGAGCGGTGTGCTGCAGATCACGTCGCTGAAACAACCGTCTCGGTGGTTTCGTTGCCGAATGACGAGATGAAAGGCCGCATCATTGGGCGGGAAGGGCGCAATATTCGTACGCTGGAAACGCTCACGGGCATCGATTTGATCATCGATGATACGCCGGAAGCGGTGATTTTGTCGGGATTTGACCCGATTCGCCGCGAAATTGCGCGCATTGCCCTCGAAAATCTGGTTGCAGACGGTCGTATTCATCCGGCTCGAATTGAAGAAGCAGTTGCCAAAGCTCAAAAGGAAGTGGAGAACGTCATCCGGGAAGAAGGTGAGCAAGCAACCTTCGAGGTTGGTGTACACGGCCTTCACCCGGAATTGGTCACGCTGTTGGGCCGGCTCAAGTTCCGGACGAGTTACGGCCAAAATATCCTGCAACACAGTATCGAGGTCGCACATCTCGCCGGAATTATGGCCGCCGAATTGGGGGCGGACGTAAAAGTAGCCAAGCGTGCAGGGCTGTTGCATGACATCGGCAAAGCCGTCGATCACGAAATGGAAGGCACGCACCTCCAGATCGGGATCGAGCTGCTGCGCAAGTACAATGAGTCCGAAGAAGTCATTCATGCAATGGCTTGTCACCATGGCGATTACGAACCGCAGACGGTTGAAGCGGTGCTCGTGACAGCCGCCGACGCAATTTCCGCGGCTCGGCCGGGTGCTCGGCGTGAGTCGTTGGAGAACTACATTCGGCGGCTGGAGAAGCTGGAAGCAATCGCCGATTCGTTTGACGGCGTTGCAAAAGCGTATGCCATTCAAGCTGGCAGGGAAATTCGCATCATGGTCAAGCCCCACAAGCTTGATGACAAAGCCGCTGCGAAAATGGCTCGCGACATCGTCAAGCGAATTGAAAACGAAGTCGATTATCCCGGACAGATTAAAGTTACGGTCATCCGCGAAACACGTGCGATCGAATATGCTCGTTGATTCTTTCGACGGCAGCATTCGTGACCGCGTACGTCGAGGCTGTCCCAAAACGGGGCAGCCTCATTTCATTCGGTGCCAAGCAGGAGTGAACCTCGACAGCGTAGAACCTTTTGCGGACACGCCGGGGGGAGGTCTAGGAAACGTGACATACCTCAATGGAAATTCACGCCTCGTAGCGGAGGGAGGAACGTCGGCTCCCGCGGGACTTTTTGTCTCCCTTTTGGTTCGCTATCCTGAACTGGGATCGGTGAAATTCATACCCGAAACGCGTACGCTGGTTTTAACGTTTTTGCTGCGGCCATCGCCGGATTCCAGCTTGTTCAAAGCGTTTAGCAAACGTCTTTATCAAAGCCTGGAAGCATACTCCTATTTATCAGGCAGCCCGGTTCACGTCATCAACGTCTCCCGAACCGATCACGAATCATGCACAGTGATCGAAGCAACAAGGGACATCGATACGTTGACGCAAGAGGAGCTGTCACTGATCGTCGCTCTCGTGCGCGAATGGTTCAGCGATCGCCTTGTTCCCGAAGCCGCGGAGCCCATGACCGAGGAGGATATCCAAGTGCAAGACGAGATCATCGGGCATATGCTCGAAGACATGCGGAAGTCTTCTTCTCTCGGCGATTTGATCGGATTCCGTGAAGGCGACAGGGTACTTCTATTCAACCGGGGAGAAGCCAAGCGATGACGGCAGGTAGGCAGATGCTAACGACTCTTCGCATCGTCGATGCCCACTGCGATACCATATGGGCGGCACCTAAACAACAACGGGATTTCACCCGGCGTTCAAATCGAGGTCACCTGGATATCCCCCGTTTGCGGGAAGCGGGTGTCGTCTTGCAGTTTTTTGCGTTGTTTTCGGATCCCGCGCACGGAAGCCACGGATATACCCACAAGGCGCTCGAAATGATCGACGCGTTTTATCAAGCGGTCAGTAAGGCGAAAGGCCTATGGCCGCTTTTTTGGCGTCATCAGATCGCAAAGGTGAGAGCCGGAGACGGTGTGGCCGGATTGTTGGCGATCGAAGGTGGCGAAGCTCTCGGTGGAAGCGTCGAAATTTTGCGCTGCTTTTTCCGCTTAGGTGTCCGGTCGGTCGGTCTCACGTGGAACGGACGGAATGAGCTGGCTGACGGTCAAATGGAAACAGGGTCCGGCGGCGGCCTCACCCGGGCGGGTATCGAAGTCGTCACCGAAATGGAGCGGCTTGGGATGTTGATCGATGTCTCGCACCTATCGGACCACGGATTTTGGCATGTGCTTGAAGTGACGACAGGGCCGGTGATTGCGTCGCATTCCAACGCCCGCAGTCAATGCAGCCATTTGCGCAATTTAACGGACGAGCAAATTCGTGCGTTGGCCCAGCGCGGAGGCTTCATCGGCATCAATCTCATGCCGGATTTTTTGCGGGAAGGCGGCGAGGCGCAAATCGATGATATCATACGGCACATTGATCACATGGCGAGTGCAGTCGGGAATACGGCACACATTGCAATTGGATCGGATTTCGACGGGGTGGAAAAATTGCCGGCAGGGATCGAACATGTGGGTGATCTGCCACGAATTGCTGAAGCTCTCTCGCGGCGGGGCTACTCCGATGCCGATGTGAGGGGAATCATGGGCGAAAATATTTTGCGGGTCTTGGAAAGAGTGCTGCCCGAATCCGACGCCATGAGCGGATAGGCTGAATATCGCTTGGTTAGACTACGTACGCTTAGATTTTTCGTGGTAAAGGGGGACAGCGTACGTGGCCGTAATCAAAGTGATTGAACTCGTCGGGGAATCCCATGAAAGCTGGGATGACGCAGTGCGTCAGGCGGTTCGTGAAGCCGCCCGTACCATCCGAAATATTAGCGGTGTTGAAGTGCTCAACATGACCGGCAGCATCGACGAAAATGGCGAAATTGTTGACTATAAGGCCGATGTCCAGATTGCATTTCGTGTCGATCCGGACCGTTGAGCCACGCAGCTGCGTTGGCAGCACAGGAGCTGTCCCAAGAGGGGCAGCTCCTTTTTTTGAACGCGCCGCCGAAAGCCTGCCTAGTTCCATTGTTCCATTTTCTGCACCGTCGTATTTATGCATACCTTCTTTCCCGCTACGGACAGAATACACGAGAGCGTGATCCAATCCAGTGGATACGGTGTTGGAGGTGAGGTTGCAGTGGATTGGCTAGGGGTCATTGTGCGTCTCGTCGTGTCTGCCCTGGTGTTGATGTTGGTTGGATTGATTCTGCCTGGCTTTGCCGCTATGGGATTCTGGACTGCCTTGCTGGCAGCAGTGGTCATCGCAGCAATCGGTTGGGTTGTCGAATCAACCTTGGGGAAAGATATTTCTCCTTCGAGGCGAGGCCTCGTAGGCTTCATCGTTTCGGCCATTGTCATCTGGGCAGCTCAGTTTCTCGTTCCGGGAATGTCAGTCACCGTATTAGGCGCGCTATTGGCTGCGTTCGTTATAGGAATTATCGATCTCTTTGTGCCTACGGCGGTGAGATAGTGCACATAGGGCTCTGGAACTGAAGACCCAGGCCGATGACTCGGTCTGGGTCTTTCATTCGATCGGCTGGCAGGAGGCTCGAGCGGTGAAACTCTCCAAGCGGCTGGACAGCAATTTAGAGATCATCAAGGAACGTTTAGGCTATAACATAACCTTCGACCTGATGATTCGCGAAATCGAGATTGGCGGCCGACGTTCTGCCATGGTGTTCCTGCAGAACTTCATGTCTGAAACCGACACCATTTTGATTATGCGCGAGCTTCAGAAGGTCGAACGGGACCAAATCGTGCCCAACACGATTGAAAAAGTGCTCCGGCGCGTCATCCCGTTTATGGAAACGGAATCCGAGTCGGATATGGATAAGATCATATATCAAATATTGGCAGGTCCTATCGTTGTCTTCATCGACGGGCAGGATGAGGCCATCATTATTGATGTCAGGAAATATCCCGTTCGCGGCGTGGAGGAACCCGAGCTTGAGCGGGTGACGCGCGGATCACGCGAAGGTTTCGTTGAGACGCTTGTATTCAACGTCCTCCTGATACGTCGACGGCTGCGCGACCCGTATTTGCGTGTGGAAATGCAACAGATGGGTGAAAGGAATAAGAGCGATGTCGCCATTGTCTATTTGGAAGGCGTCGCCGATCCGAAGCTCATCGCGGACATCAAAGAGCGGCTTCGGGAGAGTAAGGAGGATATGCTTCCTTTTGGCAGCCGAGCCCTCGAAGAGTATTTGGTCAACAACCGCTACAGCATCATTCCGACGATCCGATACACGGAGAGGCCGGACGTAGCCGCCGCACATCTGCTCGAAGGGCACGTTATTCTTCTCGTTGATACGACGCCGACCGCATTGATACTTCCTTGTACCATTTGGCACTTTACGCAGCATGCGGAAGAGTTTTTCCAAAATCCCGTCATCGGTACGTATTTGCGGTGGGTGCGCACTTTCGCGACATTCATGGCGCTCATTTTGACACCGCTTTGGCTCGCTCTCTTTCTGCAAAAGGACAGCCTGCCGGAATGGCTCCAGTTTATCGGCCCATCCGAAACCAACTATACGGTGTCGGTGATATTGCAGTTTTTCATCCTGGAAGTCGGGATCGACTTTATCCGCATGGCGCTGATCCATACGCCGAACGCGTTGGCGACATCGTTAGGTATTGTCGGCGCCATTCTCTTGGGGGATTTGGCCGTCAGTGTCGGCTTGTTCATACCGGAGACGATCTTATACACGTCATTGGTTGTAATCGGTTCGTTTGCGATTCCCACGATCGAATTTTCGCTCGCCGTCCGTCTTGGTCGATATCTCCTGCTGGTATTCGCGGCAATCGGCAAGCTGCCGGGGTTCATTGTCGGGCTGCTTGTCATCTTTCTCGCTTTGGTGTCGAAGCGCTCCCTGGGCGTACCTTATTTGTGGCCGCTCATCCCGTTCAACTGGGAGGCGCTGAGCTCACTGCTGTTCCGTTCGCCGGTGCCGAAAGCGATGCACCGGGTGAATATATGGCCGCCCCGAAAAGATCGAACATGATGTGATCAGTTAGGCATTGGCGCACATCTGAAAACCTTGTTGTTTCACAAAAGAGGCGATTTGAAGATATGAATCGACGGTTTGCTTGCAGCGGGTATTGATGTGGCAGTACTCAACGAATACCTTCTCCGAAGCACCAGGATGCTGCCTACCGGGATAAGTGAAGCCGATCTCGATGATTATGTCGCGTACGTCGACGAGCTGTTGTCAGCGTGCCTTGATGTCGCCGCATTCAACCAGTATATGCTCCAAACATTCCCGAACTGCTTTACTGTGAGGGGTGGACTGCCGTCTGCGAAAGCGATGAACCGGGCCAACCTTGCTGCCGCAATTGCTTCAGCGAATCGAGCGGTGAAGAATACCAACGCCACCATTGGGGTGGTCGTCGTAGATTGATTGCGCATATCGCAAAGTGAGCGACGTTGTCCGTCAAACATACATCTTTCAACGCAACCGCGGCCGCCTTGACCCTTTTTTTCCGCCCGTGCTAAGATAAACGGGTATGTGAGGCGCTTGTGGCAGCTTTTCGGAATACGCTTTTTTGATGAGTATGATCCGAATGCGCCTCATTTGAAAGGGGAAGGTCGGCTTGCGGTTGTTTGGAACGATGCGGGTGAACGAACGCTCACATTTGGAAATCGGCGGATGCGATGCCGTCGAACTGGCGAAAGAATTCGGAACACCGGTGTATGTCATCGATGAAAGCCTTGTAAGAGAAAAGTGCCGCAAGTATCGCCAAGCTTTCGCCGAGCATTATCCAAACAGTGAGGTCGTCTACGCCGGCAAAGCGCTGCTAACCACGGCGATTTGCCGCATTATGGACGAAGAAGGGTTAAGCCTCGACGTCGTTTCCGGCGGAGAATTGTATACGGCGCTGAAAGCGGACTTTCCAGCCGAGCGAATTTATTTTCATGGCAACAACAAGTCGCCGGCTGAAATTCGTGAAGGCGTGGAAGCCGGCGTCGGCCGGTTCATCGTCGATAGTTTGTACGAGCTCGAATTGCTCCAAACGACCGCCGAATCGCTCGGTCGCACGGTCAACATTTATCTCCGCATTACTCCCGGTGTCGAAGCACATACACATACGTACATTCGCACGGGCCAAAGAGATTCCAAATTCGGGTTCGACATTACGGGCGGCGTAGCCATGACGGCCGTTCGCCGAGCACTCGAACTACCCCGCATTCGGCTCCGAGGTTTTCACTGTCACATCGGCTCGCAAATATTCGATGTCGAATCGTTTCGCGTCGCGACCGAAGTCATGTTTGAATTCATGGCAGCCGTCCGTGATGAAACCGGTTTTGTCGCCGAAGAGCTCGATATGGGCGGCGGCATGGGCATTCGCTACACGGAAAAAGACACGCCCGTTGAACCCGAGGCGTATGTATCGCTTTTGGCCCAAGCCGTGGAAACCGAGGCGAAGCGGTACAATCTCCCGAAGCCGCGCATTCTCATTGAGCCCGGGCGTTCGATCGTCGGAGAAGCAGGAGTCACGTTATACACCATCGGCGCTATAAAAGAGGTACCGGGCATTCGCACGTACGCAGCCGTCGACGGCGGCATGACCGACAATCCCCGAGTCGCCCTCTATGAGGCTGAGTACGAAGCGGTGGTTGCCAATAAGATGGGGGCCGCCAAGGACAACGTCGTTTCGATAGCAGGCAAGTGCTGTGAATCGGGAGATATGTTGATTTGGGATCTGGCCGTCCCCACCGTGGAGCCGGGGGATATATTGGCCGTGTTTTCAACCGGTGCTTATAATTTTTCCATGGCGAGTCACTACAACCGCATTCCCCGTCCACCGGTCGTTCTTGTTAAGGAAGGGCAGGCCGACCTCATCGTGCGACGCGAGACATACGACGATTTGATCGCCTGCGATATCATTCCCGAGCGGTTGGCTCGGGGAGCGGTGGGTGCGAAGGCTCCGAAGTGAAACCCTATCACGTCCGGCTGCCACAGTATGAAGGTCCTCTGGAACTGCTCGTCCATCTGATCGAATCACAGCAATTCGATATTTGGGACATCCCCATTTCTCGAATTACCGACCAATACATGGCGTATCTGGCACAGATGGACCAGTTGAACCTCGACATCGGCGGCGAGTTCATTGTAATGGCTGCCACGCTGTTGGCGATTAAGGCGCGCATGCTGATGCCGAAGCCGCCGCGTGAAGAGGACGCAGCACACGATGAGGAACCTATCGATCCGCGCGAAATACTCGCACGCAAGCTGGCCGAGTACAAGAAATTTCGCAAGGCGGCGCATGCACTCGATGCACTTTTGGCGGAACGGGGAATTGTCGCAGGGCGAGGATGTCCACCACCGCCTGGACGCGTTCGTTATGAGCCGCCGGCAGGCAAAGCGACGTTAAACGATCTCGCACGTGCATACCGTCAAGCGATCGAAGCGCTGCAAGCGAAGGCGCCTGAAATTGTGCGACCGGCCCCTGTGGAAATCACCGTCGAAGAGCGTTCCGAGCAACTGATGGAACGCATACGGAAAGAATTGCGTGTCCAGTTCGACGCTCTCTTTGGGAGCGAAAAGCACAGCCGTCGCTACATTGTCATCACATTCTTGGCGGTACTCGAATTGGTACGCCACGGCTTCATTGTCGCTGAGCAAAACGAACCATTCGGTCCCATTTGGTTAGAACAGCCTCAAGGGGGTTCAAGTGCTTGAGTTTGTCTCCGATTGCCCGACTGCAGGCTGTTTTGTTTGCAGCACCTCATCCGCTGGACAAGGATGAGCTTGTGCAGCTTTTGAACGCTGCACCGGACGAGGTGGACACCTGGCTAGCTGAACTGCAAAAGGAGCTGCTTGAAAATGAGCACAGCGGCCTTTTCTTGGAACGCGTAGCCGGCGGCTATCGGCTCGCAACGAAACCCGAGTTAGGAGCGTATGTTGAGAACGTCACATCGGTAGTCAAGGCTGGCACGTTGTCGCCTGCCGCTCTGGAAACATTGGCAATCATTGCCTACAAGCAGCCCATCACGCGCGCTGAGATCGAAGCTATTCGCGGCGTGCGGGTTGAGCGAGCGCTGACGTCTTTGTTGGAAAGAGACCTCATTACGGAAGTGGGCAGAAAAGACGCACCCGGACGGCCCGTTCTATTCGGCACAACCGAAACGTTTTTAGCGCACTTCGGCTTAAACACGTTGAACGATCTACCTCCACTGGACGAAAACGATTCATAACGAATCCCTCGAGCGGGAATCCTTACCACAAACATGTTGTTTCTTGCAAGGCAACACAAGGGGCCCTTGTCCAAATCTCGAGCGCTGTGTCAGTGAGAGGCGGCGGATGCCGTGCTGTTCGGAAGCCTCGTCGTTTTAACCGCTCTAGCTCTCCTAGTCATTCTCCTTTTTCCATTTCGTGTGCGAATCCGTTATCGGCGAAACGAAGACGGCGGGCATGAAATCGCCGTGATGATTCGCTTCCGTGGGGCCGTTCATGCGGGGTGGGAAATTACCGTATTTCGTTATTCTTCTGAACAAAAACGGACGGCTTCCGGTGAATCCAATGAATCCAAGCTCGAAGAGGAGCAGCAGGCTGATCACCATCTCGAAAGTAGTCCGGTGCACACACTCCTCAACGGCGTCAACACATTGCAAACGCTGTTCGACGGCGGTGGAAACGAAGCTCAAAGCCAATCGCTTTTGAAAACCTTGCAATACCGTGTTGATACCCCCATGCGTTTTCTCCAATACGTACGCGACTGTGAAGCTTTGATTTGGGAAACGCGCTTCGGAACGGGAGACGCCGCTTCAACGGCCGTCTTGTACGGCGTGATCTGGGGGGTCAAAGCGACCGTGTACAGTACGTTGACACGCTGGGTTCACTTTCGGTCCGTACCGCACTTCTTGGTTGTTCCTGATTACGACAAAGCCACTCTGGCCGTAGTCTTCGACGGTATATTCCGTTTTCGGCTTGGACAGATTATCGTCATGGAGACGCTTGCCATGCTGCGCAAATGGAAAAAGGGAGTGGGACGCATTGGAGTCAGGCAAGAAACATCCTATTGAGGGCTTGATGCAATCGGCCATGGAAAGCATCAAGGAAATTGTCGATGTCAACACCATTTTAGGTGACCCGGTTGAAACACCCGATGGCACGGTAATATTGCCGATTTCCAGGGTGAGCCTCGGATTTGCGGCCGGAGGCACGGAATTTGAGACGGAGCAGCGGCGGAGCGGCGACAACCATCAGAGGAACGGTTTTCCGTTCGGTGGCGGAAGCGGAGCGGGCATCTCCGTCAATCCGGTAGCATTTCTTGTGGTCGGCCAAGGACAAATCCGTTTGCTGCCGGTTGACTCCAGTGTTGTCGCAGATCGTTTGATCGACCTGGCACCCAAGATGTTCGACCGCATTCAAAACCTATTTGACAGCCGGAACCGCAATCAGTCCTACGGCAGCCACATGCAAGACCACCCCATTTAAACGCCGGCAGATGGAACGTCTGAGCCGGAGCGTCGCCGGAGTATTCGTCCGTAGGCAGGAAGAGGCAGTGCCAACAGCGAACTCACTGGGCCCGGTGGCAGTTCGCTTGCAGATGGGAAAGGGCGGAACAGCGTCAGATGGCGACTATGCGTTTGCAAAAGGCTTTGGCTCAGGCTGGTGTCGCTTCACGGCGTGCGGCTGAAGCGTTGATCGCTGCAGGGCGAGTCAGTGTAGACGGGCAAATCGTGCGAGAGCTTGGCACCAAAGTCGATCCCCGACGCCAAGTGATCGCAGTGGACGGGCAGATCATACAGACCGAAGTTCAAGTGCATTATGCACTCCACAAGCCAAGCGGTGTGGTCAGTACCGTGCGCGATCCGCAAGGGCGGCCTACAGTGCGTCAGCTCTTGCGTTCCGTCCCGCAGCGGATTTACCCCGTCGGTCGTCTCGATGCGGATACAACCGGCCTTTTGCTGCTGACCAATGATGGCGAGTTAGCCAACCGATTGATGCACCCGCGCTACGAAGTCAAAAAAGAGTATATCGCCACCGTGCGCGGCAGCGTATCCGACTCTGCTTTGGAGCGCCTGGCTGCGGGCATTGAATTGGATGACGGTCCGACTGCTCCGGCACGCGTGCGGCGGCTCGGCAAGAGCGCAGGCGCAACGCGGGTCAGCATCGAGATCCACGAAGGACGAAATCGGCAGGTCCGCCGCATGTTTGCTGCCGTCGGACATCCCGTGATCGCACTGCATCGAGTGCGTATCGGTCCCATCCGTCTTGGTCATCTTCCTCCTGGGGCTTATCGCCCGCTTACCCCCGATGAAATTCGCAAGCTGTACCAGCTGGTCGGCCTGTGAACCATCCGCTTTTCGTGGAAATAGGGTTTACGATATGACAGCGTTATGCTATATTTAACAGGTAATCACATAGCAGTGACGGCCTCGTGCGCCCAGCTGGCAGGACGGTAGGATGGAAGTGGGCATTTCGATTCGGCGGCTGTCGAGTGCAGTACAGCTACGTGCACCCGCAGGATGCTGTTTTGTTTGAAACTTCCGGTTTCCCCATTTCACACCTATAACCGTACGTCATAGAACTCAGCGTGATGCGACAGGCCGGTATGCCGAGTCGCTTTTTTATTTTTATAGGCTTGGGGGGATCACGTTGGAGCATAGTCTTAGCCGCATTACTGCCCGAGCCGCGCTTCGCTTGGCATTGACGAGCAGTCGTGAAGAAGAAAAAACTTTTCGGCAGGAGCTTGAAGCCGAAGGCATCAGGACGGCGGCGGCGGACTACGGCGGTGACTTTACGACCGCGGTCCGGAGCATTGTGGAGCGGGCCGTGGTGGCGGCCAAACGCGAGGGCGTTATTGAAGATACCCACCCCGACGAAGGGGCGGTTGCCGGGGCCGTTCACGAAGCTTTGGGACAAGTGCTGCCAAAAGCTTTCGGGTTGAACGTCGGCGGCAAAATCGGCATCGCACGCAAGGGAGAGCACATTGCGGTCGCCGTATACTTCGGAATTGGACTATTGCACTTGGACGATGTGGCGGTAGGCCTTGCGCATCGAGCCGTACCCGATGTTATGGCTGCAAACGAGTAAATTCCGGCTTATGCCACTCATCAAGGTGGTCATAGGCGACGTCGATCTTTCAGCGAAAGCGTGAACCGACAGGGGTGAAACAATGTGGCGGACATGCTGGTTGTCCGGGGAATCCGCGGGGCGATAACAGTGGATGCTGACGAGCCGGATCAGATTATCGCCGCTGCGCGCGAACTCGTCGAAGAGATGATTAGGGTGAACGATGTCGATATCGAGATGATCGCCAGCGTGGTGTTCTCGGCAACGCCAGACCTCAAATCGGCGTTTCCGGCTGTAGGCGGGCGCGAAGCGGGACTCACCAACGTGCCTTTGTTCTGCACCACGGAAATCGACGTACCGGGCGCGCAGCCTCGCTGCTTGCGAGTGCTCATGCACGTCAACACGACTAAAAAGCAACATGAAATTCAGCATGTGTATTTGCGGGATGCAGTCAATCTCCGCCCTGACCTCGAGAGGAGATGATGAGGATGCTGCGCCACCGACCGACTATTGAGCGTCTGACACCGTATTCACCTGGAAAGTCCATTCAAGAAGTTCAAGAGGCTTTCGGTCTCGAGTCCGTGGTAAAGTTGGCGTCCAATGAAAATCCATTGGGGCCGTCTCAACGGGCGCAATCGGCCGCCGAGGCGGCTCTGCGGGACATTCATCGTTATCCTGACGGTGCTCACCGCCGGTTGATTCGGCGCTTGGCATCGCATCTCGATGTACCCGAAGATTTCCTTGTCGTCGGCAATGGTTCCGATGAAGTTTTGAAACTCATCGGTGAAGCGTACCTGGATCCTGGCGACGAGGTTGTCTACGCGGATCCCACTTTTTCTGAGTACGCTTATGTGGCACGTCTCTGTGGTGCCACGGAACGTGTGGTACCGCTTACATCCGACGAGCGCCACGATCTTCAGGCCATGGCTGAAGCCGTCAATCCTCGTACCAAGATCGTTTTCGTCTGCAACCCGAACAACCCGACGGGTACGATTGTTCACCACGACGAGCTTCAGTCGTTCTTAGACAAGTTGCCCGAAAGCATTCTGGTCGTCATCGATGAAGCCTATTTTGAGTACGTCACCGACCCGCGTTATGCGGATACGGTAAGCTGGATTCGTGAAGGGCGCAACATCATTGTTTTGCGCACGTTTTCTAAAGTTTATGGGCTTGCCGGTTTGCGTGTCGGCTACGGAATTGGTTTGCCTGAAACGATCGCCATGGTGCGCCGTGTCAAAGAACCGTTTAATGTCAACAGCATTGCGCAGGCCGCTGCTGAAGCCGCTCTTGACGATGCCGACCACTTGCAGGCGAGCCTTCGTTTGAACAGCGAAGAACGCGAGCGCGTCTCAAGCCGCTTGCGGGAGCTCGGATTGCGTGTGACCCCGAGTCAAGCCAATTTCATTTGGGTTGAACTTGACGGCCCTGCCGATCCGGTTTATCGAGGACTGCTCCGGAGAGGCGTGATCGTGCGGTCCGGTGAAGCTTTCGGTCGGCCGAGGCACTTGCGCATCACCATTGGAACACCTCAGGAAAACGACTTGTTTTTGGACCTTTTGCCACAAGTGTTGTCGACGTTGGAAAGGAGTGCAACTTCATGATCGTTGTTATGGAACCCGGAGCCTCACCCGAGAAGATAGAACGAGTGGTCCAGCGCTTAAAGGAGCTCGGCTTCGATACGCACCTTTCAGAAGGAGTTGAGCGCACCATCATCGGCGCCATCGGTCAGCGAACCGAAGAGAAAGTGTATCAAATCGAATCCATCGAAGGAGTCGAACGGACACTGCCGATTACTCAGCCATTTAAGCTTTCGGGCAAGGAATTCAAGGCGGAGCGGACTCAGGTGCGGGTCGGCGACGTCGTCTTCGGTGGCGAGTTGGTGCCGGTCATCGCCGGTCCGTGTGCCGTGGAAAGCGAGGAGCAGATCATCGAAACCGCCCGGGCCGTGAAGGAGCACGGTGCTCATTTGCTGCGCGGCGGTGCGTACAAGCCTCGCACGTCGCCGTACTCTTTTCAGGGATTGGAAGAGGACGGCCTCAAAATGCTGGCCGCCGCCCGTGCAGAAACGGGCTTGCCCGTTGTGACCGAAGTCGTCGATCCGAGAGACGTAGAGCTCGTTTGCGAATACGCTGACCTGCTGCAAGTAGGCGCCCGGAACATGCAGAACTTCGCCCTCTTGAAAGAGTTGGGGCAGTGCAGGCATCCAGTGATGTTGAAGCGTGGTTTGGCGGCGACCATTTCGGAATGGCTCCAAGCGGCGGACTACATTATTTCGGGCGGCAACCGCAACGTGATCTTGTGTGAACGCGGGATTCGCACGTATGAAACCGAAACGCGCAACACGCTCGATCTCTCGGCCGTTCCGGCGGTACGCGAGCTTTCGCACTTGCCCATTGTGGTCGATCCGAGCCACGGAACCGGTAAATGGCGCTATGTAACGGCCATGGCGCGGGCCGGTGTAGCGGCCGGCGCGGACGGCATTATCGTTGAAGTGCATCCACGGCCGGAAGAGGCGGTTTCCGATGGTCCGCAGTCACTTCGCCCGGAGATCTTCGGTGAAATGATGCGTGAATTGCGAGCGGTAGCCTCAGCGGTCGGTCGACGGATATGACGGAGATGTCGAACGGAGAGGAAGGGAGTCCGGATATGTCCACGTATGATGCCGAGGAACCTAACTTCCAACACCACGTTGACTCGGGTTGGACGGTGGCGATCATAGGACTCGGATTAATTGGCGGCTCGCTGGGCATGGCTTGGCGAACCGCTCCTTCCGTTCGGCGAGTCATCGGTGTGGTCCGGCGTCCTGAAGCAGTCGATGAAGCGGTTGCTCTCGGTGCTTGTGACGAGGCGACGCTGGATGCGCGGGCGGCGGCAGCACAAGCGGACATTGTCGTCGTCTGCACACCGATATCCTCTATTATATCGACGGTCAAGGACATTTTGCCGGCCGTCAGGCCGGGAACCATTATCACAGACGCCGGCAGCACGAAAGCAGCCGTGTGCAACGCTTTGTGGAGTGTATGTCCTTCTGGCGTTTACTTTATAGGCGGCCATCCGATGGCCGGTTCGGAAAAAGACGGCATTCGTGCGGCCGACCCTTATTTATTTGAAAACGCGGTCTATGTATTGACACCGCATGCGGAACAGATCGGGTCAGAAGCCGTGGCGCGATTGACTCAGCTCGTCCGAGAGCTCGGAGCGCTGCCGATGTTGATGGATCCCGAACGGCACGACACCATTGTAGCTGCGGTGAGTCATGTGCCTCACTTGGCGGCGGCCGCGCTTGTTCATGCTGTCGACCAGGTCAACCGTGAGGTGCCGGATACATTGACGCTGGCTGCTGGAGGGTTTCGCGACACCACGCGCATTGCCTCGGGACTGCCTTCGCTTTGGCGAGAAATTTGTTTGAGCAACCGCGAATCCATTAAGCAAGTGCTCCAGCGTTACATCCAGGTGCTGGAAGAAATGATGCGGAGCATCGATCAAGCAGACGGCGGTGCGCTGGAAGCGTTGTTGAAGCACGCCAGGGATGTCCGGCAGAAGGTCCCCAACCGCTCGAAGGGAATCATCGCTTCCTTATTCGAACTTGTAGTTGAGATGGTCGACAGGCCAGGAGAAATTGCCGCGGTGACAACGCTTCTCGCCAAGGAGCATGTCAACCTGATCGACATTGAAATTTTGCGTGTGCGCGAGGGCGAAGGGGGAACCGTTCGCCTTGGTTTTGAATCCGACACGGAGCGTGATCAGGCGATGAGGATTCTGCGCGCTAACGGCTACCGTGCTCGAGCGAGATAAGAAGGACTATCCCCGGACGGGGAGAATTTAGTGGCGGATTTTCGAGGGCCGAATAGGATCACGATGAGGTATGCAGCAATGAAGGAGGTCACACGATTGCCCGCGGAAGCAAAGGCGCTGGTTATCGCAGTCGACGGGCCAGCCGGGGCCGGCAAAAGCACGGTGGCCCAAGCGGTTGCCAAGCGTCTCGGCTACGTATATATCGATACCGGGGCAATGTACCGTGCGCTGACTTTGCAGGCGGCACGATGCGGGGTTTCACCTGAAGACGGCCAAGGGTTGGTTCGTCTTTTGCAAAACACGGATATTCGCCTTGTGAACCATCCGGATGACAAAGGAAAAAACCGCGTGTTGTTAAACGGAGAAGACGTCACTGAGGCCATTCGCTCGCCCGATGTGTCGCAAGCCGTATCAAAAGTTGCTTCCCATCCGGAAGTTCGCAAGCATATGGTAAGAATGCAGCAAGCGCTGGCGGCCGAGGGCGGTGTGGTGATGGACGGTCGAGACATCGGAACCACCGTGCTTCCCAACGCCGAGTTGAAGGTGTACTTAACTGCAGACGCAAGTGCGCGGGCTGAGCGTCGCTGGCGCGAACTCCGTGCGGCAGGACACGATGCCGATCTCGAAGACGTTTACAAGTCCATTCTCGAACGGGACCGGCAAGACAAGGAGCGAGCCGAATCGCCGCTGCGTGCGGCGGACGACGCCGTAGTCATCGATTCGACCAACTGCCCGATCGACGAAGTGGTCAATAAAGTGTTGGAACTCGTAGCGGAACGAACGAGCCAACATGCTTCAGGGAGGTGAGAGGGATGTTGCTGTACCGTTTCGCGCGTGCGTTTTGTCGAGCCTATTTTGCTCTGAGATACGGCTGCCGCATTGAAGGGCTCGAAAACATCCCGTCGGAAGGCCCCGTCATTCTCGTAGCTAATCATATCAGCTATCTCGATCCGCCGCTTATGGGGGCTGCCGTGGAGCGCCCGGTTTATTTCATGGCGAAAGCCGAACTGTTTCGCAACCGTTTGATCGCCAAGATTTTGCACCGGTTCAACGCTTTCCCGGTTGAAAGGGGCGCGGCGGACCGCAAGGCCATTCGCCGTTCGCTCGAAGTTTTATCGGAAGGAAATGTTTTGGTGATGTTTCCGGAAGGAACTCGGAGCCGCACGGGCGAACTCCTGCCAGGACAAAGCGGCGTGGCCATGCTCGCTTTAAGGAGTCGGGCCACCGTCATTCCGGCCGGTATTTCCGGAACGTCGAAAGAGGACAGAAAATTGCATCCTCCAACCGGTCGGCCCATCATTGCTCTTCATTTCGGACCTCCGGTTCCTCTCGACGACTTATACGAGGCAGAAGATCGGCGTGGTGCCATGCGCGAAGCGGTCGACAGGGTAATGAAAGCCATTCGAAATCAGGTGAAAATTTCCCAACAAGGCAGGATTCCTGTTGCAAACGTCGAACGAGAACAGCGTGTATGATATTGGCAGGCATAGCCCCGCTCATGGGCAGCGCCTTGCCGTTGCATACTACAATGGATCGAAAGACCGAATTGTCACGGCAGACACCAGCAATTTGCACCCATTGATTCGAAACCGTCAGCCAAGGATCTTCCGATCCAAAGGGATTACGGCACATCGGTTTCAATGAGCAGCTGCCATGGGATTGCATGCACCCATGGAAAGCTTTTATTCTTTTCGCAGTACTTGTGCATGCGAGTTTGTGTTCGATGTTAGGAGGTACATTTGAACTATGACGGAAAACCACGAGGAGCGCGCGCGTCAATCCCAGGTGGCGGCTGCCAAAGAAACTGAGGAAGCGCTTCAGGCGGTTGCGTCTGAAGACAATCCGATCGAAGAGGCTGACGTGACGCCGCAGGGCGAGGCCCAATCCGAGGAAGCCCCTGCCGGGGATAACGATGCCTCGTTGACGGATGCGCCCCATGTCGCGGACACGGGTGCATCAACTGATGAGGGAGAAGTTTCCCCTTCTATCGACCAAAGCCAACAAATGCAAGAGTACGACCAAACGTTCATCGAGCTCGAGCCTGGCACGATTATCCGGGGCAAGGTCGTACAAATCAGCAACGACGAAGTCATGGTCGATGTCGGCTACAAATCAGAGGGACGCATTCCTCTCCATGAATTGGGTCTCAGGCCGGGTGAGACGCCTGACAGCGTTCTCTCCGTGGGTGACGAAATCGACGTCTACATTCTCAAGGTAGAAGACGCTGAGGGCAACGTCCTTCTCTCGAAGAGACGTGCGGACGCACGCGCGGCTTGGGAAAAGTTGACCGCTCTCAAGGAAAGCGGCGGAGTCATTGAAGCCGTGGTAACGGAACGTGTAAAGGGCGGTCTTCTCGTCGACGTTGGCGTCCGTGGATTTGTACCCGCCTCCCACGTCGATCGCAACTATGTTGAGGATCTTGAAAGCTATGTCGGCCAGACAATTCGCATGAAAGTGATCGAGCTCGACCGACAGCGCAACAATGTCGTCCTCTCGAGAAAAGAAGTTATCGAAGAAGAGTATGAGCGGGCCAAGGAGGAAGCCTTCAGCACGCTGCGTGAAGGCGATATCGTTAAAGGCGTCGTCCGCCGCCTTACGGATTTCGGTGCGTTCGTCGATATTGGCGGTGGCGTCGAAGGTTTGCTGCACGTATCCGAAATGGGATGGAGCCGTGTCGAGCATCCGCGTGACGTCCTGTCCGAAGGCGACGAAATCAATGTCATGGTGCTCGCTGTTGACAAAGAAAAGGAACGCATCTCCTTGAGCCTGAAAGAAACGCTCCCCGATCCGTGGGACACGGTCGACGAGCGATTCCATGTCGGCGACATCGTCGAGGCTACCGTTACACGGGTTGTTGACTTCGGTGCATTCGTCAAGCTCGAAGACGGTGTCGAAGGTTTGGTTCACATTTCCCAACTGGCCAATCGGCACGTGAACACACCGTCGGAAGTCGTTCAACCCGGTGATGAAGTCAAAGTCAAGATCGTCAGCCTTGACAAAGCGGCCCGGCGAATCGGCTTGAGCATCAAAGACGCGCAGCCGAAGCCGCAGCGCCAAGAAAAGGCGCCTCGTGAACAAACGTTCAGCGATCCGAATCGCGATGATTCGATTACTCTGGGCGACGTTTTCGAAGACTTGCAAAGCTATTTCCGCACCGTTGACAGTGACGACAATTAAGCACTTGAACGATACGACAACCGTCTAGAGAACCATCTTAAGGCGTACAAGGCCGGAAACCCCATATTCGGGTGGGGTTCCGGCCTTTTCGCGCGCATAGCGCGAGTGGAGTGGTGACAGGATAAGAGCGGTTCTAATGGGAGAAGAGGTGTTCACATGCCTTGGGGACTGCTCTTACTGTTTGCGTTGGCCGCAATCATCTTTTTCGGACTCGCAGAGCGAGTCTTGGATCGCATGCGGTTGACGGACATCCAAGCTTTGGTGTTCATCGGTTTGATGATCGCAGGAAGTTATATCGAGATTCCCTTTTTCCGGGGATCCAGCCTCAACGTCGGTGGTGCTCTCGTACCACTTGGACTGGTGATTTATTTATTGTCTCGCGCGGGAACACCCCGTGAACGCTGGCGAGCCGTCATCGCCGCCGTCATCACCGGCATCGCCGTCCTCGCCGTTGGCATGCTCATGCCGAATGCGCCTCATACCGGTTCCATGATGTTGATCGATCCGGTCTGGCTCTTCGGTATTACCGCCGGGATAGTCGGCTACTTGTCCGGTCGATCGAGGCGATCGGCTTTCATTGCCGGTGTGGGTGGCATTTTATTGGCCGATTTGTTCGACGTATTGGTGCGCGGCGCTGCCACGGAGATCGGCGGTGCCGGCATGTTCGATCAAATCGTATTGGCGGGGATCATCGCGGTCGGTCTCGCTGAGCTGATCGGTGAATCGCGTGAGCGGTTGCAAGGGGGACCGGAACAAGAAACGGAGCGTCCGCTAGCATTGCGGCAAGAAGATAAGGTGGAGGCGAACGTTGTTACGGATGGCCATGTCGGGGAGAGTGGTGCGGATGACGATGACAAGCCGAATTAAGCGCTTCGGGATGATCGGGAGCCTCGTTGCTTTGACGTTGTGGTACGGTGCGGCGGCTCCCGGACTTGCACAAGCCGATTCGTTGGTTGACATACCCCCCTTGCCGTCCGGTGTAGGTGAAGAGCTCGGACACGACATCAACACGGTGTTGGATTTGGTTGATGAGGCGGGGCGGTTGATCACGCAGACATCACTCAGCCTCGCGGTGGGCGATACGTATATCAATCAAAACAACGAACTGTATGAAATCGTGGCGATTGAGGGCAGTGAAGCACGTGTCGAACTGCGCGGACAAGTTGAAATGCCCGATGTGAGCGATGTCTTCCCCTTGGAGCGGACGCCGACGTTTTTGGATCGCGTCGTACGGGCCTTGCCGCTTCAAGCACGATCCAACCGTGGCACGATTGCCATTTACCATTCCCACGGAGCTGAATCGTATGAACCGACGAGCGGGACAGCCTTTGACGAAAACGGCGGCGACGTTCTTCTTGTCGGTCAAGCCTTAAAGGAAGCGTTGGAAAGACAAGGGTACCACGTCGTCTTTTCCGATGAGCTTCACACGCCGCACGACGGCGGAGCGTATCAACGCTCACGTCGGACCGTGGCTGAGCTGAACCAAGAAGCGAATCCGGTGACCATGGTCGATGTTCATCGAGACGGCGTGCCAGATCCGAACATGTATCGAACGGAAGTCAATGGCGTGCCGATGACCGGCGTGCGGCTCGTCGTCGGGCGGCAAAATCAAAATCGCGACGCAAACCTCGAATATGCCAAACGGATTAAGGCCATTGCGGACGAGGAGTACCCGAATTTGATCACAGGGATCTTCCATGCCCAGGGCAACTACAATCAGGATTTCGGGCCGCGCATGATCTTGATGGAGTTTGGCACTCACCTGACTTCGCTCGAAGAAGCACAACGTTCCGCAGAGCTCATTGCTCGGGTTCTGCCCGCGGCAGCCGGCTTGGCTCCGGGTACCGGAGCCGCAGCAGGGTCACAAATCGGCCAAGCAGCGTTGACGACGTTTTATTGGCTTCTCGGGCTTGCGGCTGTGGGAACTCTTGCGTGGCTGTGGATGAACCGAGAAGGACTGGGACTCGACAAATACTTGAGACGATTGGGGATACGCGGGGGAGATCAAGGCGATCGAGACAACCATGAATAAAACGTAAGACAGGCAAACCTCATGGGGGGATGTGTTTGCGGATTGTTTATTCGTGTTATGGCGGCGCTCACTCGTCACCCGTAGCTGCCGCCATTCATTTGGGGCAGTTGCCGAGGCAGACCATCCCGCCAAAGGAAAAGTTTTTGGAGCTTCAGCTTTTTGATCAAGCTACATCAGAGCAGCACGGCCAGCTGAGGCATTTGGGTGTAGATGAAAAAGGAAACCACGTGTATGTACTCGGACGCGGTCCGCGAGGTTCGGCAGTGGTCCGTGCGTTGCTGAGCGGGGTGCATTTGATGGGCGGAAGGACGCATGACATTAAAATCATCGACACGCTGCCGACGGTCAATCTTTGGATGCGAATTGGGGGTCTTTTTTCACGCCGCTTCGGCTGGGTGTCCATCGGGCGTCCATTGGTTCTACATGGAATTCGACGGGCGTATCCGCGGCTCGTGCGTTTGGTCGAACTGGTGGAACGCAACTTAGCGGCAGGGTGGCCCGTCGAACTGAGCTGCCACACGAAAGTACTCAAGGACTTTCTTTGCACCCCGGAGAAGACAAAATGACGGTTATGGGGTAAAATGTGCATTGGATTTGCCGGAGAGCCCGTTATCGGGCTCCTCTAACTTAGAAAAGGAGTCTCCGGAACGATTGCCAACCCCAAACAATCACCGATCAACAACAAAGACACCGCGTCCCACTGTGGCTATTATCGGAAGGCCTAATGTTGGGAAATCGACACTGTTCAATCGCATTGCCCAGCGGCGTATTGCTATTGTTGAGGGTCAGCCGGGTGTAACGCGCGACCGGCTGGTCGTACCGTGTCGCTGGCTCGAACATTCATTTTTGCTTGTCGACACCGGCGGAATCGAAAGCAGTCCGGGAAGCGACATTGAGTCGAATACTCGCAAGCAAGCCGAAATTGCCATCGAAGAAGCCGATGTCATTCTTTTTGTTGTCGATGCGCGTGCCGGCATCACGGCGGGAGACGAAGAGGTTGCCGACCTTCTGCGCCGTTCCGGCAAACCGGTCATTGTAGTCGCCAACAAGGCCGATCACCGGGATGCCGAACTCGCCAGCGCCGAATTTCACGCACTCGGCATGGGAGACCCTGTTCCCGTCTCTGCCGAACACGGCCGCAACATCGGTGATTTGTTGGATCGTGTCGTGGCTTATTTTCCCGAGCCGCAAGAAGTTGACGATGACGACGATGCCATCGCCGTCGCGGTACTCGGACGTCCCAACGTCGGCAAGTCGTCTCTCGTCAACGCGCTGATCGGCGAAGAACGCATGATTGTCAGCAACGTACCCGGGACGACGCGTGATGCCATTGATACCGACATCGTCTGGAACGGCCGTACGATCAAGCTGATCGATACGGCGGGCTTACGGCGAAAATCACGCATCGATTCCGACGTCGAACGCTACAGCGTTCTCCGGGCATTGCGAGCGGCGGAACGCAGCAACGTCTGCGTGCTCGTCATTGACGCAACCGAAGGTGTGACCGAGCAAGACAAACGCATCGCGGGCATTCCGCATGAAACCGGTAAAGCGGTTGTCATCGTGGTCAACAAGTGGGATCTGATTGAGAAGGACAGCAACACCATGCAGCAGTTTGACGAACACATACGGTGGGAGTTGTCTTTCATCCAATATGCGCCCACGGTGTACATCTCGGCGCTTACCGGACAGCGTGTCCACAAGGTCCTGGAAACCGTCGAATATGTGGCGGAACAAGCGGCGATGCGCGTGCGCACGAGCAGGCTCAACGAAGTCATTCAAGAGGCGATGCTGTTGCACCAGCCTCCGTCCCATAAAGGCAAAAGCCTCAAGGTGTTGTACGCGCAGCAGATTGGCGTCAATCCTCCGCATATCCTTTTGTTCGTCAACGATCCGGATCGGCTTCATTTTTCCTACAAGCGCTACCTCGAAAATCAGTTGAGAGAAGCTTTTGGCTTTGTCGGCAGCCCGATCATCATTTCGGCTCGGCGCCGAGGAGAGTGAACAGTTTGTCCGAATTCAGTTGGATCGCTTTGCTGTTGGCGGCATATCTTTTAGGGTCGGTGCCGTTCGGATACATCGTCGGCCGAGTGAGGGGAATCGATGTTCGCCAACACGGCAGCGGCAACGTTGGCGCGTCCAATGTGATGCGCCTGTTCGGTGTACCTGCAGGCATTTTGGTTTTGTTGCTTGATGCACTGAAGGGCTATATGGGAGTTGCCATGATGCGAATGGCCGGGTATGACACGCCTGAACTGCTTTTGCTCGCCGGGCTGTGTGCTGTTGCCGGCCATACGTGGTCGGTTTTTCTGCGTTTTCGTGGAGGCCGTGGCGTGGCAACTTCGCTCGGTGTGCTCATCGCGTTGGCTCCTGCGGTTGCCGCAGTGGCCTTTTTCACCTGGGTCGTGGTTCTTTTGCTGACTCGCTATATTTCTTTGTCGTCAGTCGTCGCCGGGGCTGTCCTACCGATTGCCATGATCCTCTTCAAACAACCCGGTGTATATATCTTGGGCGGCTTTGTCATTTTTATGCTTGATGTTTATCGTCACGTACCGAATTTCCGGCGACTTTTGGCAGGAACGGAACCCAAAATCGGCCACAGGGTGGAAGTAACCAAGTGATTACAGTATCCGTTGTCGGCGGCGGAGGATGGGGAACAGCTTTGGCTGCATCTATCGGCGGGCAAGGCGTTCCCGTTAGACTCTGGGTGCGCCGATCCGAACATGCTGAACAAATACAGATTGAAAGGGAAAACAAAGCCCATCTGCCGGGCGTGTTTTTGCCGCCCGCCGTTTCAGTTACGGATCAACTGGAAGATGTGGCCAGTTTTTCAAATTACATCATTTTGGTCGTTCCATCGCAAGCGGTTCGTTCGGTCGTCGGACGCTTGGCGCCTTATTTGACACCGGAACATCGCCTTCTCAATGCAGCGAAGGGACTAGAAATCGGCACGCACCTTCGCATGTCGCAAGTCATCGCAGAGTCCGTGCCGTGCATCGATCCAAAGCGCATTGCCAGTATTTCCGGGCCGAATCACGCCGAAGAAGTAGGGCGCGGAATTCCAAGTGCAACCGTCGTTGCAGCGCCGGATGAATCCGTGGCGGCTGAATGGCAAGACATTTTAATGACGGAATCGCTGCGAGTCTATACCACGGATGACTTGATTGGCGTCGAACTCGGTGGTGCATTAAAAAACGTCATCGCTCTTGCAGCCGGTATTTCCGACGGACTTGGCTTCGGCGACAACACACGGGCGGCGTTGGTAACCCGGGGATTGGCAGAGATGGTCCGATTGGGAACTGCTTTGGGCGCTCGCCCTTTGACGTTTTCCGGCTTGGCCGGCATCGGCGATCTCATGGCGACTTGCAACAGCCGGCACAGCCGCAATCGCTCCGCCGGAGAAGCCATCGGGCGTGGCATCCCCCTCGAATCGATAGTGGAAAATACGGTCAACGTCATCGAAGGCATCCCGACGTGTAAAGCAGTGCTGGGCTTGGCCCAGCGCTTCGGAGTCGACATGCCGATTTCTGAAAGTGTGTACGGCATTTTATATCGGCGGGAAGACCCGCGCCTCACCGTTTCGGCTTTGATGTCCCGCGGTCCAAAGAGCGAATGGGAGCCGATTCCGATCATCCCGAGACAATCTCGTTAGTTTTTCACGGTCCAGCGGTTCTGAACCGGACATTCCCTCCATATAGATGTACCGTGTTCTGCGAAAGCGCGACGGCCGCGTAGACGGCCTGGTTGCGGGCCAAGCAGCACGACTTGGAGGAGGGACCGGTTTTGGCCGAGCGATTCGATATCTTTCGCGACATTACCGAACGCACCGGAGGCAGTATCTACATCGGTGTCGTTGGCCCCGTGCGTACTGGTAAGTCGACATTCATCAAGCGCTTCATGGACCTGCTGGTGTTGCCGAACATCCCGGATGAAGGGGCGCGAGCGCGAACACAAGATGAGCTGCCGCAAAGCGGTGCAGGCCGCAGCATCATGACGACGCAGCCGCATTTCATTCCGGACGAACCGGTATCCGTTCGCTTTGCGGACAACTTGGATGTTCGCATACGGTTGGTCGATTGTGTAGGGTATGCCGTCGAAGGCGCCCAAGGCTTTGAAGACGCCCTCGGACCGCGCATGGTGCGCACGCCTTGGTTCGATCACGAAATCCCGTTTCAAGAAGCGGCGGAAATCGGTACACGAAAAGTGATCGAGGAGCATGCCACCATCGGCCTTGTCGTCGTCACGGACGGCAGTATCACTGATATTCCGCGCGGCGGCTACATTCCTGCCGAAGAACGGGTCATCAACGAACTCAAAGCCTTGGGGAAACCGTTCCTTGTCATCATGAACACGGCGGATCCCCAAGCGCGGAAGGCTCGGGAAGTCAAAGCGGAGTTGGAAGAGCGGTACGGCGTTACCGTGCATCCGCTCAATTGCCTGCAGATGACCGAGCAAGAAGCCATTCATTTGCTGCATGAAGTGCTCTACGAATTCCCCGTCCGCGAAATTCGCGTCAAGTTGCCGGACTGGGTGAGTGAGCTGGAGCCGAACCATCCATTGGCCAGCGCTTACCGAGATGCCGTCCGCGAAGCCGTTGAACCCGTACGGACGGTTCGGGACGTTGAAGACGTCGTTGAGAAGCTGAGTCAAGTCGACGAAGTCGAAGCGGCGCGTCTCAGCCACGTCGATCTTGGAACCGGTCAGGCGACTATCCGGCTGAGTGTGCGAGAAGGTCTCTTCTATGAAGTCTTGACCGAACTGACCGGATTCGAAATCAAAGGGAACCATCATCTCGTCCGGTTGATGAAGGAGCTGTCAACGGCCAAGCGAGAGTACGACAAGCTGGCAGACGCTTTGCAGCAAGTTGCCGAGACCGGTTATGGCATCGTTGCTCCTCGCATCGAGGACATCAGCTTCGATGAGCCGGAAATCATCCGCAAAGGCGGACAGTTCGGCATACGTCTTCAAGCGAGTGCGCCTTCCATTCATATGGTGCGTGCGAACATCGTCACCGAGGTGACGCCCTTTGTGGGGACCGAGAAGCAAGGTGAAGAACTGGCTCGCTACTTCACCGAAGAATTCGAAAAAGATCCCGACAAAGTATGGGCAGCCGATTTTCTCGGCAAATCACTGCAAGAGTTGATCGTCGAGGGGATCGAAAGCAAGCTGCACCGCATGCCGGAAAACGCCCGGGTCAAGCTTCAGGAAACCTTGAGCAAAATTGTCAACGAGGGTAGCGGCGGACTCATCTGCATCTTAAACAACGCCGACTTTCGCGACACCGATGAAAACCTGCAACAGCTTGCGTTCGCG
>CALKAQ010000032.1 GCA_937983075.1 uncultured bacterium
ACGGCGTAGCGCACATTTTCATCTTCTTCGTCGGTTTCATTTCGGAACCCAAAGCGGCCGTCCGCGTGTTCCGCTTGCAGACGGCTGAAGCGCACAAGACGCTCTTCCGTCCAGGAATGGTTGTCGGAATCGGTTGCAGTCAATTCAACCCGGAACACAACGTGGTCGTCCCAGCTCACCGTGTCGGGTACGTCAACGCTTCCGGTATACCCGACGACGCTCGCGATGGGCTGTACGAAGCCGGCGGCATCGATCGCACTGACCGTCCATGTCAGCCGTTCGGGCGGAAGATCACCGTCTTCCGGGTCGGTGGCGATGCCGTCCAACACGATGGCATCACGGCGCTGCACCGTCAGCCCCGGCTGCGGCAGACGTATGACCGGCACGGGAAAGTGATTGCCTACAGCGACTTCGATTTGTTGATGTGTGGTCCAGCCTTGTGCATCGGCCACGGTGAGACGGACGGTATACACCCCCTCGTGCTCATACGTATGGGCCACTTCCGCGCCGACCGCCGTCGTGCCGTCGCCCAAATCCCAAACGTAGCTGACGATTTCCGACGCCCCCGTGTTCTCAGCTGCAAAAGAAACGGCAAGCGGTGCTTTCCCTGAAGGCGGATACGGATCGGTCGCAATGTGCACGCTCGGCGGTGCAGCTCCATTGTTGTTTTCCGGAATTCGGTTCAGCGTGTACCACGCTTCCGTGCTCCAAGGCCTCTCGCCTGCTTCGTTCGTGAATTCGCCGGAAAGGCGAATATAGACGACGGAGCCGGGCTTGAGACCGTCGAGTTCCAAAAAAACCGTGCGACGGTCCGACGAAACGTGGACTTCCCTCACCGGCAAAAATTCGTAGTCTCGTTTCGGACCGCCGTATGCCGGGGTCGGTTGATAATTCCACTGCGCGACCGTATAGTCGGTGCCCCGTGTTCCGACACCGAGCGCCAAAGGCTCGGTAAATTCAATTTCCATTCCGTTCGTTTTCGCGCGGACCGCAAGCATTTCGAAGGTGGTCTTGCCGTTGTAGCGAATCCGCTGCAAACCGTACTGGTTCCCCATGTGCCCCCAATTCCCGCCGAAGCCGATGCCACCTAAATATAGCGCACCGTCCGGTCCCCAGACGAGCCGGTTGATTCCCGCTTCAAGCCCTTGCGAGAAACGGAACACGGCACCTTGATAGACACCGTCGACCTTTTCCAGGAAAACCCGTTTCAAGCCTCCGTGGTGGACGTCGCCGTGCAGCATCTGCCCGGCGTACGGGCTTTCATCGATGATGAGGGTCGGCTCGCTCGGTGAGTTGCCGATCTCTCCCTGCGGCAGCAAAACCGCCGCCGGAGTCTCGGGCAAATCTCCGTGGAGCACCGGATCGACGTCCCGAAAACCGTAGAACGCTCCTTCTTGGACGTGGATCAATTTGTTTGCCGGCAGCCATGCACCTTGGTTATCGGTGACGAACATTTCACCGTCGACGCCAAAGCCGATGCCATTCGGGGTTCGCAATCCTCGGGCGACGACTTCAAATGACCCGTCTGACGGATCGATGCGAATGACAGTCCCGCGATCCAATCCGGCGGCGGACGGAACTTGGCTGGCACCGCCGGGCAGAACCGGCGAAGAGAGCGTCGCGTAAAACTTGCCTTCTTCTTCATGGTAGAGTAGCCCGAAACTGAATTCATGGAAGTTGTCGCTCAGGTCCCAGCCGGTTGCGACGGTGCGATATTCGTCGATCACGTCGTCACCGTCATGGTCGATCAACAGCGTCAACTGATTGCTCTGCAGCACATAAATTTGCCCGTTGACGACGCGCAGCCCAAGCGGTTTGTACAAACCCGAGGCGATCTTTTTCACCTCGACGGCCTCACGATTGCCTTCGAGCACGTGATCGTAAATATAAACGCCCCCTCCAGGTTCATAGTGGGCGACAACCAGACGACCGTCGGGCAAGAAATCCATTCCGCCGACGCGAACCGGAAAACCTTCCGGACGAATCTCAGCCAAATCATAACTCGGATGCACGCCGCTCACCGGCTGCTGATCGCCGGGAGCGGCCAAAGCCGGCACTGTAGCCCAAGCAGCTGCGAGCATCATGGCGGCCAGCCAGCCGATCCAAAACAAGCGCCGCCCGACTTTCACTGCGTACATTGCAACTCCCCTCGAGAAAAGCGTCATTCGAAAGAGGCATCCAAACCATTTCATGCCATTTGACTTACTCTATCCGCTTCCGCGCCTATTCGGAAAAATCCTGCTGTCAAATCTCCGACAGCTTGCAGCCTATTTATAAGAAGGAGATTAGCTCGAGTCCGTCAAAGATACAGTGGAACAAACAATAATTCCCCGTTTTGGTGTTGGGGAGGCAGTCAAGTTATTTCAAGGGGGTCAAGACCTGATGAAGCTCTTCAAGCTCGGGCGAATCTCAATAGTGTTGATGGCCTTGGTCGCGCTCGCCGCATTCAACGCCACCGCTACGGCTCCGTTCGACAAAAGCATTGAAGTGCCGGCCATTTTCGTTGACACCATTGAGATGGAATTCATTTTGCGCGGTCCTGTTAAGGTCGCTTACGACAAAGACGCCATCGACAAACTCGCCGGGGTAGACAATGCCGTCGCTATCGACAACATCGTTGTTGACAACGACAACTCGCGCATTGAAATTCCCGTCGGACAGCCTGTCGTCTTTTTCGTCACCAACGCCGGCTACGGCATGCCGCACGACATGACCTTTGCCATGCCGGCTGAAAACATTGCCTACGGTACCGAAGGCAGCCAGACGGATGTCGACTTTGCACGCGGCATCTTGGAATTCATCTTGAGCGACCTGGGAGAATCCATCGATGCCGATGACGCATTCATTTATGTGCCGGTCGTCGGTGCAACCGGAGCAACCAACTGGGTAACCTTGGTTCCCACCAAGCCCGGAGAATACACGTTCATCTGCTCGATCCCCGGCCACGCCTGGGGCGGCATGATCGGCACGATTGTCGTCACCGAGTAATCGATATCGCTTCATCAACAACTGCATAATCATCATCACGAGGAGCGGCCGAATTCAGTCAGCCGCTCCTTTTTGTTTACCATTATTAGGATATACTATTCAGTCTACAAAGTGATTTTTTGCGGAGCAGCGAAGGTTTTGCCCTCCATCTGTAGAAATCTTATATTGAGAAAATTTCATGGAGGAGGTAGTTGCCAACATTTCTGTGTGAGCCGCAACACATTTTGCCGCGTTGACGCAGGGTTTCGTCTCTGCAGCTCGAACCTTATGTCAACATATGATCTTACATAATATAAATTAATTGGAGGTTTTTTCGGTGAAACGACGTTTCAGAGGACATTTGCTTGTCACTGGCGTCCTGGTATTGGCCTTCATCATTGCCGGGTGCCAAATTTTCCCTTCCTATGCACCGTTTAACGTTCGCGTCAGTGTCACCGACCCGTCGGGTCAAGGGGTTGACGGCGCCACGGTCATCCTGCGGGGTCCGGACTCGGAGCACACGACTCAAACCAACAACGGCGTCGCCGTGATTCAGGGCGTTGTCCCCGACAATTACCGCCTCATCGTCACCGCTCCCGACGGTTCCGGTGTCTCCTATGATCTGCCCCTGTGGGGCGGCCGGGATCACGACATCGAAGTCAAATTTGAAGATCTCGATAAACATTTGGTCGCCGCATGGAGCTTTGAAGAGGAATCCGGCAACCTCGTGCAAGATTCCTCACAGAACAACCACGTGGGGGAAATTTTCGGCAACGTAACCCGCACCGACGGCATTTCCGGACGCGGACTCCGCTTTGACGGCGGATACGTTTGGGTAAAGAACTCCAATGACTTTAATCTCGACGCGTTTACCGTTTCCGTTTGGGCAAAGATTGACGATCCGGAACAAGACCAAAAGCTCATCGGCCGCACACCCATCGGCAACGGCTTCATCGTCGGCTTCCGTAACGATGGCCTTCGTCCGGAAGTTTGGACGCCCAGCCACTATGACTTTGAGGCCGGAAAGATTGAAGCTGACGAGTGGACCCACCTCGTGGTGACCTTCCAGGCCGGCGTCGGTATGACCGGTTACATTAACGGCGAAAAAGTCTATCACGTGAGCATCCCCGGAACCATGGCAAAGAACAACCACCATCTCGTCCTCGGCGCCAATTCTTGGGACTATGGACACCAGTTCAAGGGCACCATGGACGAAGTGTATGTATATGACCGCGTCTTGTCCGTCGACGAAATCAAGGCGCTCGCACAGCTTCCGCCGCACTAAGGCGGTTGGGATCGTCCTAAACCGTTGCGGTGCGACGGACCACATGCGCCGTCGCATCGCTTGATTTTTTCCACTTGGTTGTTGTCTAAGGTCGCGGAATCACTCCGCGACCTTGTTGCTCTTCCATCATTTCCAGCAGCGTGTCGACCGCGATCTCCGCGAAACGATGATCGTTGATGTCCGTATCAACACGGAGAATCGGTACTTTCGGACTCAGATGCGCCGATAACGCCTCGAAGAACGCACGATCCGCCAAAGGATTGTAAAACGGCTGTCCTTCAATCGACAGACGAGAGAAGCCGCGCTCGGGCCAAAGAAACACGGCCGGTCCCCGCGCTTGATTCAACTTCCGGGCGATCCACTCTCCCAGGCGGGCGTTTTCTTCCGGGGACGTGCGCATGAGCGTTGCGTGCGGGTGATGGCGGTAAAAGCGACGCCCTTCGAATTGCACCGGAATCGTGTTGAACGCACCGAAGTTGACCATGTCGAGCGCCCCGGGAGCGACCACCTGCGGAATGCCCCGCTCCCCGGCCGCTTCCAGCCGATCCGGCCCTGCCCCCATAATGCCGCCAACCAGTTCATCCGCCAATTCGGTGGTGGTCAAATCAAAAACCCCGTCGATGAGGCCTTCGCGCAACAACGACTCCATCGCTCGGCCCCCCATGCCTCCGGCGAAAAATCCGATGACTTCGTACCCCGCTTCCTCGAGCAAGGTTCTCGCCCGCGATGCACACGGCATGGTCACGGAAAATATGGATAGCCCGATGATACCTTTGGGCTGGTAATCGTCCGCGAGGGTAACCTTCGCCATGGAGCAAACGGCAGCGGCCGCATTCGCCATCACCCGCCGGGAGATTTTATTCAATCCGTGCACGTCGGTCACCGCGTTGAACATCACGATGTCTTTGATTCCTACGTACGGACGAGTATCGCCCGAAGCGACCGAAGACACCATGACCTTGGGAAAACCGAAGGGCAGGCAGCGCATAATGTCGGTCGCCACGCTGGTCGCGCTGCCCCCGCCTACGGCGATGATCCCGCCGATTCTTCCCGCCGACAGTTCACGCTGAACGATAACCTGGCCTCCTGACACCAACGCCGTCAATAAGTCCGTTCGGCTCATTCGCTCGACATATGGGTGGTCCCAACCTGCCAGTCGCAATACTTCATCCCGCCGGATGTCCGCGTTGAGCTCGGGTGTCTCCGCTTCCAAACTCAAGTCGACGAGTACGGGACTGCAGCCTTCCGCGATGAGGCATGCTTTAAGATACGCGTACACGTCGTGCTTCGGTTCGAGAGGAGCGAGTATCAAAATTCGTGCCATACGTGCACCGCTTTCTTCATCTACATCTACAGCACACTACGCATGCCGAGCATCTCGCACTTTATCGCTCTGCCACAATGTAAGATTGACGAACTCCCGCGTTTGTTCTTCGATGGCGCGTTCGGCCGGCAAGCGTTCAATGCTGCTGGCCCCGTAAAACCCACTGATGTCGGTATGCTCGAAAATATAGCGAACGTCTTCGGTATGTGCGATCGGACCGCCGTGGCACAAAACGATGACATCGGAACGGACGGAACGGGCTGCATCGGCGATTCGCTGAATGCGCACCGCTGCTTCTTCGAGGCTCATGGCCGTTTTGGCGCCAACCATGCCGCTGACCGTAACGCCCATGTGAGCGACGAGAATGTCGGCACCGACTGCCGTCATCGCCTTGGCCTCGTCCTCATTGAACACGTACGGGCTCGTCAGCAAACCCTTTTCATGGGCGAGCCGAATCATGTCCACCTCGTGGCCGAAGCCCATGCCGGTTTCCTCAAGGTTTTGCCGAAACTGTCCGTCTATCAAGCCTACCGTGGGGAAGTTTTGTACTCCCGAAAAACCCACAGCCTTCACTTCGTCAAGAAATTGATCCATGTCCCGAAACGGATCCGTCCCGTTGACCCCGGCGAGGACGGGCGTGTGTTTCACTACCGGTAGAATTTCTTTGGCCATCTCCATGACAATGGCATTGGCATCCCCGTAGGCCAGAAAACCCGCCATACTTCCTCTGCCAGCCATGCGAAAACGACCGGAATTGTAAATGACCAACAAATCGATGCCGCCGGCCTCGGCGCACTTCGCCGTAATGCCCGTCCCCGCACCACCGCCGATAATCGGACGTCCCTGCGCGATCTTGGCCCTGAAACGCTGCAAAAGCTCTTCACGGCAAAACCTCAAGCTGTGTCCCTCCCGTATGTGCACTCCCAATTTGCCAAAAATTCCTCAACAACCGCATCTGCAAATTGAACACTGTTGATGTGCGCCTCTACTTCAATCACCGGCAATGCCGGCGGCCTTTCCGCGATGAACGTGCGCCGGAACGCCTCATCGGCCTCCGGATCGAAGAACGGTGCGTTTTCGTCGTCGACCATGCTCACCCCTTTGAGCGGCAGCATCACCGTTACGCGCCTGGGATCGACGCCTTCAAGCATTTTGATCATCAAACGGGCGATCCGTATATTCTCCTCGACGGACGTCCGCATCAACGTCATTTGCGGTGTGTGCATGTACAACGTCCGGTTGCGAAACTCCTCGGGAATGCTTTCCCGCGGCCCGAGGTTGACGATGTCGATGGCACCGCAACTGATGACCTGCGGTATCCCGGTAATCACTCCGGCCCGCAGACGATCCGCGCCGGCGCTCAACACACCGCCTACCACTTCGTCGGCGATCTCCGTCGTCGTCAGATCGATGACTCCTCTGATGACGCCCTGCTTTACCAACGCCTCCATAGCTCTTCCGCCCGCGCCGGTTGCATGGAAGACGAGGACTTCAAAGCCACGCGCTTCCAAGCGGGAACGAATCATTTTCACGGCAGGCGTGGTGACGCCGAACATCGTAATTCCAACGGTCGGCTTCTCGCAGATCGTGCTTTGCCGCTGCAGCACCATGCCCGCAATGGCCCCTGCGGCGTTCGACAAAATCATGGACGTCAAGCGATTGATGCCTTCAATATCGCCCACGCTGTGCATCATCGTCACGTCGTTGATGCCGACGTAGCCGGACACGTCGCCGGACGCAAACGTCGAGACGATCAGCTTCGGCACGCCAACGGGAAGATCACGCATCGCCGCGGCAGCGATGGACGTATTGCTGCTGCCTCCCGCACCGATGACACCGTGAATTCGTCCCTGCTTGTACAGCTCCAGCAGCTTCACGCGTGCTCCTTCCCCCATCACGGATACGGCTCGTCCGCGCTCTTGCGCCGAGCGAAGCTCCGCCAACTCGGCGCCTCCCAACCGGGCAATCTCATCTGCCGATACGTCCGGACGGATGGTAGGATCGCGCATCACGCCACAGTCGACCAGCAACGTGTCGACATTCCATTCGTGAATGCGATCGCGCAGGAACAGAAATTCCTTTTCCTTCGTATCGAGCGTGCCGACGATGGCGACCGTCTTACGCACCGCAAGCGCCTCCTTTCAACCGGCGAGCGCTAAAACATCACTTCATTTCGGTTCAAGACCTTTTCCCCGCTGATGACTTGTCCTACCAGCTCCAGGTAGCCGTGGACATTTTCGAGCGCCCTGCTTTTTTCACCCATCACAATGGCTCCGAGCATATCCCGGTGAT
>CALKAQ010000033.1 GCA_937983075.1 uncultured bacterium
GCACACGTCTGAACTCCAGTCACACAAGCTAATCTCGTATGCCGTCTTCTGTTTGTGTGACTGGAGTTCACGACGCTCTTCCGATCTTCACCGAGCATGGCGTTCCAATGCGTCCCTCCTCAGCGGGCAGGCCCTCCGAACTCCTTTTGAGGATGAAGGAGGGTCTATTTTATGCCTCCGGTTCCTGCCCGAGAGCGTTGAGGCGCTGACTCTGTTCCCGAGCCGGGCCTTTCTTCATCTTGGAAAAGGTGTTATAATACCTCGGAAGCAAATGGCTCTTAGGGAAGGAGTCACCACGTTTGAACACGCCTATTCGCGTTGGCATGCTAGGTCTAGGTACGGTAGGAACTGGTGTCGCGCGCATTTTAATGTCGAACAGCGAAAACCTCCATGTACGAGCAGGAGGGCCTTTGGAGCTGGCTCGCGTTGCGGTCCGCAGCCTGGACAGGCCTCGCGACATCGAACTGCCTGCTGAAATGTTGACTACGGATCCGGAAGAAATCGTCCGCGATCCGTCGTTGCCGATTTTGGTCGAATTGATCGGCTGCCCGGGCGGCAGTACGGAACCTGCGCGCAGGTGGATACTCGAAGCATTGCAGGCCGGCAAGCACGTCGTTACGGCGAACAAAGACGTGTTGGCCAAACACGGGCCGGAGCTGTATCGCGCGGCTGAGCGCTACGGCGGCAATCTCTACTTTGAAGCCGCCGTGGCAGGCGGAATTCCTGTAATTAAGGCGATTCGTGAGAGCCTTGTCGGAAATGAAATTCGCGCGATGATGGGCATTATCAACGGCACGACCAACTACATGCTGACGAAAATGACCCGTGAAGAAGCTCCGTTCGAGAAAGTGCTTGCGGAAGCGCAGGCGCTTGGCTACGCGGAAGCCGACCCCACGTCCGACGTCGGCGGCTACGATGCTGCCTATAAGCTGGCGATATTGGCTTCCATCGCCTTCGAAACCGAAGTGGGCGTGGAAGACGTTTACTGTGAAGGAATCACGGGCATCACCACGGAAGACATTCGCAATGCGGCTGAACTCGGCTATGTATTGAAACTGCTGGGCATCGCGAAGCGAACCGAGGCCGGAGTGGAAACGCGGGTGCACCCGACCCTCATTCCGGAAACGCATCCACTGGCTGCTGTGAACGACGTTTTCAATGCCATCTTCATTGAAGGGGATGCCGTCGGCGAGCTCATGCTTTACGGCCGCGGCGCCGGCATGATGCCAACGGGAAGTGCAGTGGTGGCCGACATTGTTGATGCAGCCATCAATTTGCGCCAAGGGGTGCGCGGCCGTTTGGTGAAAACGCAGCGTTCATTGCCAACGAAGCCGATCAGCGAAATTTCGGTGCGATATTACATCAATCTCAAAGTCGTCGACCATCCGGGGGTTCTCGGAGAAATCGCTTCGACCTTCGGACGGGAACACGTTAGCCTCGAATCCGTGATCCAAAAAGGGCGCGGCCAGGATCCCGTCAGCCTTGTGTTTATTACGCACGAGGTCAAGGAAAAGTACGTGCAGGCCGCCTTGGAGCGCGTGACTCAGCTGCCGTTCGTCCGCGGAGTCACCAACGTGATTCGAGTGGAGGGAGCGTCGTAGTTTGCGTGGCATAATCGAACGGTATCGAGATTTTTTGCCGGTAAACGCCGGTACGCCGGTGATATCCCTCGGTGAAGGCGACACGCCGCTGATGAAACTCGGAGGAAAAATCGCCGAGCGGGTACCAGCCGACGTATACGTGAAGTTCGAAGGCATGAATCCAACCGGCTCGTTCAAAGACCGCGGTATGACCATGGCCGTCAGCAAAGCCGCCGAAGAAGGATCCAAAGCGGTGATGTGTGCCTCAACGGGAAACACATCGGCATCGGCCGCCGCATATGCTGCACGGGCAGGAATGAAGGCGATCGTGCTCATACCGGAGGGCGCCATCGCACTGGGCAAATTGAGCCAAGCGCTGATGCACGGTGCCGAAGTCATCGCGGTGCGAGGCAACTTTGACGATGCGCTGCGCTTGGTCAGGGAATTGACGAGTCGGCATCCGATCACATTGGTCAACTCGCTCAATCCTTATCGCATCGAAGGGCAAAAAACCGCCGCCTTTGAAATTTGCGATCAGTTGGGCGGCGAAGCACCGGACTTTTTGGCGATTCCGGTTGGGAATGCCGGAAACATTACGGCGTATTGGAAAGGTTTCAAGGAGTACGAGGAAGCCAAGCGCTCCAAAGGAAGACCGCGGATGCTCGGTTTTCAGGCCGCCGGAGCTGCTCCCATCGTCGACGGTGCACCGGTCGAAAAACCTGAAACGATTGCCACGGCCATCCGCATTGGCAATCCGGCCAGTTGGAAAACCGCGGTCCAAGCCCGTGACGAGTCGGGTGGCTTGATTGAAAAGGTAACCGACGACGAGATTATCGAAGCATACCGCCTGCTCGCACAAGAAGGCATTTTTTGTGAACCGGCGTCTGCCGCTTCAGTAGCAGGTGTGTTGCGGCTTGCACAAGAAGGCTTCTTCCGTGCCGGACAACGTGTCGTATGCGTGCTCACGGGTCACGGGCTCAAAGATCCGGACCGGGCAATCGCCGTAGCGGATCAGCCCAAAGTCGTCGATCCAAATGTTGAGGTCGTGGAAGAAAGCCTTTTCGGGGTGCGGAGGCGGGATTAACATGGCGTGGGGAGCTGAAGAGCCCCGGCGGGTCATTGTCGAAGTTCCCGCTACATCAGCGAACTTAGGCGCTGGATTCGACGTATTAGGCTTAGCGCTCGATTTGACGAACGAAATTCATCTGGAAGAACGCGACGAACCCGGCCTGCTCGTAACCATCGCGGGTGAGGGGGCCGACACGCTCCCCCGAGACGAAAGCCATCTCGCGGTACAGGCGGTTTGGCGGATGTATGACGAGTTGGGGCACCCACGACCTGCAGGCATCCATCTGCACCAAGAAAACCGCGTCCCTTTGGCGGGGGGCCTCGGCAGCAGTGCGACCGCCATTGTCGGTGGGCTGCTTGCCGCATCTGAGCTGATCGGAGTTCCGAGGGATGTCGAGCACATTCTCAATTTGGCTGCGGAACTCGAAGGACATCCCGACAATGTCGCGCCGGCACTCTACGGAGGGTTGGTGACGGCAGTGCGGCAGTCTTCCAATAAGATTTGTGCAGTTTCGGTACCGATCAATGAGGCGTGGTCGCTCGCCGCGGTGTTGGCTATCCCGTCGTGCGTCGTTCAAACGCGTGTTGCCCGCTCCGTGCTGAAAGAATATGTCAGGCTGGAAGACGCCGTGTTCAACGTGGGCAGAGCTTCGTTATTCGTCGCTTCGGCCGCAGCGGGTCGTCTTGATGTTTTAAGCGAAGCCATGCAGGATCGGCTCCATCAAGATCAACGCAGCTCGCTCGTGCCCGGCATGGCCCAGGCGATGCAAGCGGCACGCGACGCAGGCGCTTTGGGTGCATCGCTGAGCGGGGCCGGCCCGACCGTGCTCGCACTCGTTGAGCCGCAGCACGCTGAAGTTGTCGGTGAAGCCATGCGGGCAGCGTTTGCGGAAGCCGGACTCGACACGCGCATCATCCAAACGGTTCCACGTTTCGATGGAGCTACGGTACGAACTGCGGCAGGGCGTTCCGTGCGATAATTTTCCAGTTCGGGGTATGAGGGGAGACCGACGTTGCGAATATTGGTTCAAAAATTCGGCGGGAGTTCCGTTGCAACTCCAGCCCGTATTCAGGCATGTGCTCGGCGCATTATTGCCGCCCGGGAAAAAGGCTATCATGTGGTAGCTGTCGTCAGCGCGCTTGGCGATACAACCGACGAGCTTATCGAATTGGCCCGACAAGTGTCGGAAGAGCCGTCCCGTCGCGAAATGGACGCACTTCTGTCCACGGGGGAGCTCGTCTCGAGCGCGCTCATGGCTATGGCCATCGAGAGCCTCGGTCATCCGGCCATTTCGCTGTCGGGGAGCCAAGCCGGCATTATGACGGACGATACACACACGAAGGCTCGAATTTTACATATCGACACCACGCGCTTGCGCCAAGAACTTGAGAACGGACGCATTGTCATCGTGGCCGGCTTCCAAGGCATGAATGCGAACTCAGACGTGACGACGCTCGGAAGAGGCGGCTCCGATACGAGTGCGGTCGCTTTGGCGGCGGCTCTGAAAGCTGAGGCGTGTGAAATCTATACCGACGTCGACGGCATTTATACCGCCGATCCGAGAGTGGTGCCGAACGCCCGAAAGCTTGCCGACATTTCCTACGGTGAAATGTTGGAGATGGCTAGTTTAGGTGCTCTCGTACTGCAGCCGCGGGCTGTGGAGTTCGCTGCCCAGTTCGGCATACAGGTTCACGTCCGCTCAAGTTTGAACGAAAGCGAAGGGACGATTGTGCGGGAGGAACGACGCATGGAGAAAGATATGATCGTCGTGGGAGCGGCTCACGACACCAATGTTGCAAAAATTGCCTTGACAGACGTTCCTGATCGACCGGGCATAGCCCATCGCATTTTTTCGCAGCTTGCCGCCGAAGGCGTCAACGTCGACATGATCGTTCAGACCAACCGCAAACAGCAAGTCACCGATCTCGTATTCAGCACCAGTCGTGACGATTTGCCGCTCACCCGCAAAATCATTGAGAAGGTACGAGAAGAACTGAACGCGGGCGAAGCGCTGTACAGCGACGATGTCGCCAAAGTGTCCATCGTCGGCGCGGGCATGGTGAGCAATCCTGGAGTGGCGGCCCGAATGTTTGAAGCTCTAGCTGAAATCGGTGCCAACATCCATGTCATCAGCACTTCGGAAATTAAAGTTTCCTGTCTCATCGACGAGGATAAGGTAGAAGAGGCCATGCGCGCGATTCACGCCAAGTTCGGACTTGATCAAGCCCCCGCAGCGGCGATGGATGCAACACAGTCGTGAAAGTCAATGAACGGGCCCACTCGTCCGGCAAAACGTTATTGTCGTACGGGTGGGCCTTGACCTGTAAATTGTGAACTCGCGATTCGGATCTTGTTCCCAAGTATTTTTTGTGGTAAACTAGATTTTGTCGTCGGTAATGATTCGGGCTGTAGCGCAGCTTGGTTAGCGCGCCACACTGGGGGTGTGGAGGTCGCGAGTTCAAATCTCGCCAGCCCGACCATGTGCAGAGCTCGCATCAGCGTGAACGCGGTGCGGGCTCTGTTCTTTTATTCAACGCTTTCGGTGAAAAGCGGCAGGAGCGATGAAACGATGGCAACTTTCGTGATCTGTCACGGAACGTGGGATGGAGGTTGGTGTTGGCGGGAGGTCCGGCAACAGTTGAGGCGTCTGGGCCATGAAGTGTATACACCGACCTTAACAGGGCTCGGAGAACGCTCTCATTTAAACGGCGCTCACATCGACTTCCATACGCACGTCCAAGACATTGTCAACGTCATCACATACGAAAACTTAACCCGGGTCATCCTTGTCGGCCACAGTTACGGCGGAGCCGTCATCACCGGTGTGGCTGAGCACATACCCGACCGCATAGAGCATCTTGTCTACCTGGACGCGTTGGTGCCGATCGACGGGAAGACAGTGGGTGATCTTTTTGGTGACGAAGTGTTTGCGCAAACCGCTGAGTTTGTAGCGGTGTTTGGTGATGGCTGGCGCCTGCCTTATCCCGGTGAGATCGCAGACAGCAGAATTCACGACCATCCATGGCACACGTACACTCAGCCCATCCGGATCGCTCATCCCCGGGCAGCCGCATTGCCCCGGACTTTCGTCGCCTGCACCAAGCGCGATGCGGAAGCGGTGTATCACCAAGCCATTGAATCTTCCGCCGCTCGTGCACGCTCCTCCGGGTGGGAATACATCGAATTTGCAGCCGATCACAATCCGCACTTGACCATGCCGGCGGAGACGGCTGCTTTGCTCGCACAGTTTGCAAATGATGCTTAAAGCATTTCAAAGGACGGAAGGGTGCGGTGGGCAGGATCTTGCTCTGACTTTGTCGAAGACGCCGAATGAAAAAACAAAATTATCGGCAGTGAATCCAGCGAAGCGTAAATTGACCGCGCACGTATTGTAGAGAGAGAGGTGATTTCCACCATGTCTTACCAGGAAGTTCTGAACAGGGAATTCCTCGAGACTCGGTGGCTGATTCTGCAATTGGCCGCTGCCTTGGATCGCTTGGACCGAGCTGGGGCACCGAAAGAGGGCGATGAAAGAATCGATCAGTTGCGGAAAGCACTCAACGTGCTGAATGATCATGAAGCCGAGCGAGCCGAACGGGTACAGCTCATCTTCTCACGCGAGTACGATCCAAATTGGCGAGATTAAGGGGGCGAGATGGATGCGCTACATCGATCCGCATATTCATATGGTCTCCCGAACTACGGATGACTACCGCCGCATGGCGAAAGCGGGATGCGTTGCGATAAGTGAACCAGCCTTTTGGGCAGGGTTTGACCGCTCGTCCGTAGACGGGTTTCGGGATTACTTCCGACACTTGACCGAGTTTGAGGCCAAGCGCGCCGCAACCTACGGTATACAGCACTTTACCTGGATCTGCATCAATGCCAAAGAGGCTGAAAATGTCGAACTGGCACGGGAAGTCATCAAAATCATCCCTGAATTTCTCGATAACCCCAGCGTTTTGGGGATTGGAGAAATCGGGCTCAACAAGAACACTCCCAATGAAGTGACCGTCTTCCGCGAACAAGTGGAGCTTGCCCTGGAATACGACGAGCTCATCTTGATCCACACGCCGCACCTCGAAGACAAGTATCAAGGTACGCGTATGATTCTCGACATACTATCGGAATATCCGAAGATCAATCCGGAACGTGTGTGCATCGACCACGTCGAGGAACATACCATCAAATTGGCTTTGGATGCCGGGTATTGGGTCGGCATGACGCTCTATCCCGTTTCGAAATGCACACCGGCTCGAGCGGCCGATATGATTGAACGCTATGGCACGGAGCGAATCATGGTCAACAGTGCGGCCGACTGGGGTCCTTCAGATCCTCTCGCTGTACCCGAGTTCATTCTAGAAATGCGCAGGCGGGGGCATAAAGAAGAAGACATTGCACGAGTCGTATACGAAAATCCCATCAAATTCTTCTCGGGCAGCCGCAGGTGGAAACCGTCTCCCGCTCTCTCAGCAAATTTGGAGGTTTAAGCATGAAAGGCAAAGTAGGTTTATGGCTTGTAGGTGCATTGGGAGGCGTCGGTACCACAACTGCCGTCGGTCTCTCTGCAATTCGGCAAGGGATTGCCGAGACTACGGGGCTCGCAACGGAGCTACCCATGTTCAAAGAAGTTGACTTGCCCGCTTGGGAAAATTTCGTCGTCGGCGGTCACGACGTCCGCAAAGGTGACTTCAACACGGCGGCCAAAGAATTGCAGTCCTTGTCGGGGATTTTCTCTGATTCCCTGCTCCATGCGGTGCAAAGCGACCTGGAAACGTGGTCCGATAATTTGCGTCCCGGCATCGTCGTCGGGGCCAGCGAAACGGTCCGCAGCATTGCCGATTGGTATTTGGAAAGCGAACCCAAGTCGGACGCTGAACTTATTGCGGCGATACAACGTGATTTCGAAGACTTTCGTGAACGTCACGGCTGCGAGCAGGTCGTCGTCGTCAATGTGACGTCGTCGGAACCGACACCGGAGCCTTCCGAGTATTTGGAGTCGCGGGCTGCGCTTGAGGCGGCACTCGAACGCGGTGAATCCGGCATACTGCCTGCGAGCTCGCTTTACGGCTTGGCCGCGCTGCGTGCCGGATGCCCGTATGTAAACTTCACGCCGTCCGCCGGTCTGACGCCGCCCGCGGTGAAAGAAATCGCCGATTCCTTGGGCGTTCCTTACGCCGGCCAAGACGGCAAAACCGGTGAGACGCTGCTGAAAACGGTATTGGCGCCGATGTTCTTGTATCGCAATCTCAAAGTTCTCTCGTGGGTCGGTCACAACATTCTCGGCAATCGGGACGGACAAGTGCTCGACGATCCGCGTAACAAGCAAGGCAAGCTGAAGTCCAAAGACCGGGTGGTCGAAGAAATTCTCGGCTACCGGCCGCAAACTCACGTTTCGATTGAGTACATCCGCTCCTTGCAAGACTGGAAGACAGCGTGGGATTTCATCCATTTTGAAGGTTTTCTCGGAACCAAAATGACGCTGCAGTTTACCTGGCACGGATCGGACTCCATCCTGGCAGCTCCGCTCGTTCTCGACTTAGCAAGACTTGCGGCGTGGGAAAGCGCACAAGGATCCCAAGGCGCCTTGGTGCATTTGGCGGTGTTCTTCAAGAGTCCGCTCGGCGGTGCGCCGCATAACTTATTCGAGCAGTTCGTTATGCTCGAGGAGCGAATGAAACAGGTTCGGAAAGTAGGGCGATGATGAAACTGGGATTCAGTTCCAATGCATTTCGCAAATTTCCCTTGAGTGAAGCCATTGAGACCATATCGCAAATTGGCTACAATGGTATTGAAATCATGTGCGATGCACCTCATGCCTACCCTCCTGATGTAACTGACGCGTATATTGCAGAAACACGCTCGTTGTTGCAACAGAAGGGGCTCACTGTAGCCAATCTCAATGCATTTATGATGACTGCGGCGCGAATGCGCCGCGGCGACGACGGAATTCCCGAATTTCCACGATCCCCGGACGACTTTTGGCTCCCTTCGTACATTCAATCGGAACCGACGGGCCGTCGCACCCGTATCGAGCACACAATCAATTGCCTTCGGTTAGCCAAAGAGTTCGGTGCCGGCGGCATTTCAATCGAACCGGGCGGTCCTTTGGAGGATTTCTCCGAAGAAGAAGGCTTAAACCGCTTTGCCGCCGCTTTGGAGGAAATCATACCGGTTGCTGAAGAGCTCGGCGTCGAATTGCGCATTGAACCGGAACCCGGACTTGTGATCGAACGCTCCGATCAATACTTGAAGTTCATGGAGCGCATTGATTCGCCGATGGTCGGCCTGAATCTCGATATCGGTCACATTTACTGCGTGGGGGAAGACCCCGCCGATGCAATCCGTCGTCTGAGCGGCCACATCCGGTACATTCAAATTGAGGACATCGCAGCAACACGGGTGCACCAACACCTCGTTCCAGGCGACGGTGCCATCGATTTCGATTCCGTGTTTGAGGCCTTGCGGGATGTGAACTACCAGGGGTGGGTAACCGTTGAGCTTTACCCGCTTCTCGACGATCCGCATACCGCGGCACAGCGCGCGTACGATTATCTCAAACCCTATTTCGATTAAATGAATCTCCGCCGCTGCGGCGGATGGCGTGGCAGATGGGAAACAAGCGGGTTGGGGGGATGCCGCTATGCGGCTGGGATACAACACCAATGGTTTTGCACATCACAGCCTTGAAACTGCATTGGAGATCATAGCCGAATTGGGCTACAGCAGTGTAGCGATTACCCTCGACCACCACGTCCTCAATCCCTTCGAGCCGGATGTTTTGGGCAAAGCGCGTGTGATTCGCCAGCGTTTGAATTCCCTCGGATTGTCCAGTGTGATCGAAACCGGCGCGCGCTTTCTGCTCGACCCATGGAACAAACATGAGCCTACGTTGATGAGTGCAGATCCGGAAGGTCGGGCGCTGCGCATCGATTTTTTGCGCCGGTCGATCGAGTTGGCTGCCGAGCTGGAATCCGACGCTGTTTCCTTATGGTCGGGAAATCTCAAGGAGCCAATTTCCGAAGAAGCCGCGTGGGATCGGCTGCAGGCCGGATGCGAGATGGTGCTGCAGCATGCGGAACGTTTGGGTATTCCTCTGGCGTTCGAGCCGGAACCCGGTATGTGGGTCGACACGTTGGAGCAATACGGCGAATTGCGGCGGCGCATGCCGCATCCGCTTCTCGGCCTGACGATCGACATCGGACACATTCACTGTCAGCAAGAAGGTCCGATTGACGTGTTGATTGAGGAGTGGGCTCCTTATTTGCGAAATGTGCACATTGAAGACATGCGCCGGGGCGTACACGAGCACTTGATGTTTGGCGAAGGGGAAATTGAATTCTCTTCGGTCATGGGCGCTCTGGAGCGGATTCGTTATCAAGGCGGAGTCCACGTTGAATTATCGCGCCACAGCCACATGGCACCGACCGTGGCTAAGGAGGCACGCCAGTTTTTGTTGCGAGCGCTGGCAGAATACAAGGAGGGTGCACCATGGCCAAGCATGTAGTCTTTCTTTCCATACCGCATTTGCGTCCGCAAGACGTCGAGAAGATGGCATCCTTGACCAAGCTGCGCGAGCAGGGGGCCGCAGCGGCGCTCATTCCACAGTTTCCGGCGTTGACGTGGCCGGTGCAGGCGACGATGATGACGGGAGTCGCCCCGAGTGAACACGGCATCACGGCAAACGGGCTCTACCGCCGTGACACGGACGAAGTCGACATGTGGACGTTTTGGAACAAGGAAATTCAAGCACCACAGGTGTGGGACAAACTCAGAGAGGTTAGTCCGCAAACAACGACGGGCAGCTGGTTCCCACTTCTCACCAAAGGTGCCAACGTCCATTACGCCATGACGCCGAAACCGAAGCACAATCCGGATGGAACGGAAACCATGTGGTGCTATTCACGCCCGGAAGATCTGTACGAACAGCTTCTTCCGGAGCATGGTCATTTTCCCTTGCACCATTTTTGGGGTCCGTTGTCTTCCATAAAAGGAAGCGAATGGATTGTCAACTCCGCGCTCTCGCTTTTTGAACGGGAAGCGCCTAACTTCCTATATATTTACATTCCGCAGCTGGACTACGCGGCACAAAAGACAGGACCGGACTCTCCGGAAGCCATGGAGCGCGTGCGCGAACTCGACGAACTCTTAGAGAAGTTTTTTGCTCGCTTGCATGAATTGGCGGACGATCTCGAAATCATCGTCGCAGGAGAATACGTCATCACGCCCGTTTCCAATCCGGTCTATCCGAACCGACTCCTGCGCGAAGCCGGTTTTCTTGCGCTCGGTGAAGAAGAAAACGGCCGTGAGCTTCTGCTGACGGGCAAAAGCAAGGCGTGGGCGCTGTGCGATCACCAAATTGCACACGTTTACGTCAAAGATGCTGATGTCGAACAGGTTGCCGCGGTGTTCCGAGGGGTGCGGGGAATTGAGCACGTTCTCGTCGGTGATGCGAAGAAAGAATGGGGAATCGATCATCCCAACAGCGGCGAAATTGTTTTGGTCTCCGATGCGAACAGCTGGTTTGCGTATCCGTGGTGGCTCGACGATGCCAAAGCACCTTCGTTTGCCGCCACGGTAGATATTCATCGCAAGCCTGGCTACGATCCGGTCGAATTGTTTTTGGATCCGGCCACGCGGAAAATTCCTTTGGATGCGAGTCTCGTTAAGGGCTCCCATGGGCGTGTCACCGATGACCCCAGTCTCCACACGGTGCTCATTTCCTCGAGACCAAGGCAACTGCCTGAGCAGTTGCACCAACGTGAAATACCCGGAATTATATTTGATGCTTTAGACATATCCATCTAGAGAATTTGCTTGGATTGGACGCGCTCCCCGGGGAGAACTTCCCCTGGGGAGTGCAGAAAGGGTGGCCATTCCCATGCCCGCTCCGCAAAAGAATGCGCTTCATGCGCAACCGAAGTTGCAGCGGAATTTTGTGCAAGCTTTTTTGCAACTCATCCGACTGCCAAATCTATTCACCGCGGCTGCCGATCCGCTGGCTGGAGCTTTAGCCGCGGCCGGTCTGCTCGGATTGCCGCTGCATTGGCCAGCGGCGTTGGCTGCTGCTGCGGTGGGAGTGTTTCTTTATGCCGGCGGCGTCGTGCTCAACGACTATGTCGACTTGAAAGAGGATTCACAAGACAGGCCGGATCGCCCGCTGCCAAGCGGGGAGGTTTCTCCGGCGGAAGCATTGGCCGTTTCGGTCTGTCTTTTCGGCATTGGTGCCGGCTTGGCGCTCATTGCTTTACCCAGCGGAGCGAAATGGACGGTCTTGGCTCTAATTCTTAGTATTCTTTTATATAATATTTGGGCCAAGCACGTTCCGGTCGCAGGCCCCATTGTCATGGGCGCATGCAGGGCGCTCAATATTTACGTCGGTTTGTGGACGGTCACCGGTGGATTCGAGGCGTTGTGGTGGGTAGGTCTTCTGAGTCTCGGCCACTTCGCCGCCTTCACGTATCTCGGCGAAGCGGAAGCAAGCACTCCAAGTCCATCGCAGATAGCTGCAGTCTTTTTGGCGGCAGCGGCGGTAAGCGGTGTTTTGGTTTGGCAGCTCGGTACGGCGTGGATGACGTTGTTGGCCGTCGGTGTTTATTTCTTGATCAACGTTGAATCGGCTATCCGACTGATTCGGGAACGAGTCGGCGCCAACGTGCATCGCGGCGTCAAACGCGGCATTCTTTCTCACGTCTTGATTCATGTGGCAGTGGTCGGAGCGTTGGCCGGTATCGGCTATGGTCTCATTCCGTTGTTTTTGTTGGGAGCAAGCACCGTCGCAGCACGGACTTTAGTCATGACCTAATGTGGTTAGAGGCGAAAGTGGCGCAAGATTCCAACGGCAGCAAGAGTTACTAACAAAGGGACTGGCGCACAAAGGTAGAAGGACTTCATGTACTAGGTGACGAACAGTGCTTTCTGGCGATCAGCTAAAATCGAAGAGGTGTGAATATGAGTGAGATCAGTGTAGCCATGAAGGGCATCTGTAAGGACTTTGGTCCCGTTCGGGTCCTCTTCGATGTCGACTTTTCTGTGAAGAAGGGCGAAGTGCATGCTCTTCTTGGCGAAAATGGTGCGGGTAAGTCGACACTGATGAAGATCCTCGGTGGTTACCTGCAGCCGACTGAAGGCACAATCGAGATTTTCGGCGAAGAAGTCAAACTAACCGACAGCGGACGGGCCGAAGATTTGGGTATCGTGCTCATCCACCAAGAGTTTAATCTCGCAGAAGATTTGACGGTCGAACAGAACATTTTTCTCGGCCGCGAAATTCGAAAAGGTCTTCTCGTGAATGAGCGCGAAATGCAGGAAAGATGCCGACAGGCTTTGGAGGAGCTTGAGTCAGCTCATATCGATCCGCGCAGCCGTGTGAAGGATCTCTCCGTATCGGAAAAGCAGATGGTCGAAATCACCAAGGCCATGTCGCGCAATACAAAGATTCTCATCCTCGATGAGCCGACTGCCGTTCTTACCGGCAGTGAGACAGCCGTTCTCTTTAAGCTCATTCGGCGCCTGAAGAGCCAGGGAGTAAGCATCATCTACATTTCGCACAAACTCGACGAAGTCAAGGAGATTTCCGATCGGATAACGGTCCTGCGCGACGGCAGATTGATTACCGTGCGTGACACTGCGGATGTCACGCCGGACGAGATGGCGAACTTAATGGTAGGCCGCGAACTCGTTGATATGTACCCTCCCAAAAACCAAAATATCAACGATGAAGTCGTATTCGCGGTCGAAGGCGTTTCAGTGCCGAAGTTCTGTGAAAATTGCTCTTTTGAGCTCCGCCGCGGGGAAGTTCTTGGGTTTGCCGGTCTCGTTGGCTCGGGACGAACCGAGCTGATGGAAGGCATCCTCGGCCTGAGGCCGCGCACCTCGGGTAAGATTTACCGCAACGGTGAGGAAGTTAGAATTCGCACCGTCGCTGATGGTCTTAAATTGGGCATTGCGTATTTGAGCGAAGACCGAAAGGGCAAAGGGCTTCACCTTGAGTTTACACTGACGCCAAATGTAACTTTGCTTGCGCTGAAGAAGTTTTGTAAGGGACTTTTCCTTGACAAAAAGCTCGAAGAAGAGGCGTTAAAGCAGGCGATTGAGGACTTCGAAATCAAGGTTCCCCATTTGAATACCAAGGTGAACACACTCAGCGGCGGTAATCAGCAGAAAGTCGCGCTGGGGAAGATCATGCAGGTTGATCCGGAAATCGTCATTTTGGATGAGCCGACCCGCGGTATCGACGTCGGCACCAAGCAGCAAATTTACTATTTTGTACGTGAACTCACCGAGCAGGGAAGGTCGGTCATCTTGATTTCCTCGGAAATGCAAGAAATTATCGGGCTTTCCGATCGTGTTGCGGTGATGTTCGACGGCAGAATCACCGGTATCCTTACGGGCGATCAAATCAATGAAGAAACCATTGTCCGTTACGCCACGGGCTTGGAAGGGGTCAAGCAACATGCAGCAAAAACCGGCTGAGACTGTAGTACAACCAAAGCCGAGAATGCGCATTAATCTCGGGGCTTTCGGGCCGCTTATAGCGTTTATTGTGCTGTTTATTGTCGCTGCGATTATCGGCAGAGAGCAAAACTTTTTGTCGGCGCAGAATATCACCAACCTGTTGATACGTATGGCCTTGCTCGGTCCGGTTGCCATCGGTATGACGTTCGTCATCATCGGTGGGGGCCTTGACCTGTCGGTCGGTTCGATGATGGCCCTCATCGGCGGTCTGATGATCTTCTTGTCAGAATACCTGATCGATGTCATGGGCTATGGATTTTTCACCGCACTGTTGGTCATGATCGGTGCCGTCGTCATAGGGTTAATATTCGGTCTCATCAATGGGCTGCTGGTGACGAAAGCAAAGATTGAACCATTTATCGTGACGCTCGGTACCATGGCCATCTTCCGTTCGGTGTTTGCATACTTGGCGGGAGGCGGCTCGCTCCGTTTTGATACGACGTTCATGCGTGGAGCACGAGATGGATCCACCTGGGCGTACAGTACGATGTACAGCGGTAAAGTACTGCAATTCGGCGACTTTCCCGGCATCCCCTTGCCGTTCGTTGTGTTGATCGTTTTGGCGATCCTCGCAGGGATTTTGCTGAACAAAACGCGGTTTGGACGCTATGTTCTCGCCATCGGGTCCAATGAAAACGTCGCTCGCTATTCAGCCATTAACGTCGACCGGATTAAACTGTACACCTACTGCCTCATCGGTGCATGCGTAGGTATTGCGACGATTCTCCAAATGGGACGTCTCGGTTCAGTACAGTATCAAACCGGTATGATGTTGGAACTGCAAGCCATTGCCGCTGTCGTTATTGGTGGCACCGCACTGAAAGGCGGTTCGGGCCGTATTTCAGGTACTTTGCTCGGTGTAGCGATTTTCGTTCTCATCGAGATGGTGCTCAACATGCTGCCGTGGGTTGACAACAACCTCGTCGACACATTCCGTGGTGCCATCATCATCGTGGCCGTTTGGCTGCAAATTCTCGGCAATCGAAAGCGGTAATCCTTTAACCTGCTTTTCGTGGGTTCCCCGACATCTTCTGAAGATGTTTGGGAACCCGTTTTTCCTTTTAACAAGGAATTCATGGTTAAAGCGATGAAAGACGGCATGGCGGCAAAAATTTCTTCCTGCAATCAGCTCGCAGCGACAAGAAAAAGAAGAATTTGTTGCTGGAGGAATGCAGGAATTTGTCTTTAATGTAGCGAAATGGAGAAGCAAGCAATGCACGTCTAGTACACCAGGAATTGAAGGGGGGTGGGGGATTTCACCGTGTGACCCGGGCTAAACGCCGAGCGCGGTGAAGATCTTCAACTAACGTTTACGTATTGAGAGGAATTTTTCCCAACGCAAATGGCCAAAGGAGGAATTCAGAGAACATGAAGAAGTTGAGAACGCTTTTGATCACTGCGATCGTTGCAGTTCTTGCTCTCGGCGCAGTTGCCAGCGCCCAACAAGAGCAAATTACCATTGGTGTCGCCATCCCGGCAGCGACTCACGGTTGGACGGGTGGCGTCAACTACTGGACCAACGAAACTGTGGCTTCGCTTGAAGCTCGCTATCCGAACCTGAAGTTCGTCGTCTTGGCTGCCAACAGCGCTGCTCAGCAGGCTGACCAGCTCCAGGACCTCTACGTATTGCACAACATCGATGCTCTCGTCATCCTGCCGTTCGAATCCGACCCGCTCACCGGCCCGGTTCGTGAACTCAAGGAATTGGGCGTCTGGGTAACGGTTGTCGACCGTGCTTTGGGTGAAGAAGGCATCGAAGACCTCTATGTCGCCGGTGACAACTACTCCTTCGGTCGTGTCGCTTGCGAATACATCGCTGAGCGTCTCGGCGGCCAAGGTGACATCATCATTATGCGCGGTATGCCGATCGTCATCGATCAGCAGCGCTTCGACGCCTGCATGGAGGTTCTCTCCAAGACGAACATTCGAGTTCTTGACACCGCTTACGCCAACTTCAACCGCGATGATGCTTTCGAGCGTATGGAAGAGTTCTTGATCCGCTACCCGAAGATCGATGCCATCTACGGCATGGATGACGACCAGGTAGTCGGTATCCTCGAGGCGATCGAACTCGCCGGCCGCACCGATATTCAGTTCATCGTCGGCGGTGCTGGTATGAAGGAAATGATCGAGCGTGTCATGAACAACGATTCGATGATCCCGGTCGACGTCACCTATCCGCCGTCTCAGATTGCGACCGCTCTCGAAATCACCGCTCTGAACTTCGTGCGGAAGGGTGTTCCGGTCAACGGTAAGTTCATCATCGAGTCTGTTCTGGTCACGCCGGAAAACGCTGCTGAGCACTACTTCCCCGATTCGCCGTTCTAATGCACTGACGCACACGAGTGCGTAAGTGAGGCGAATCAGCGAAGGCATTCAAAGCCCGGGTAAAAAAAGCGTTGGTTCCCCACAGGGAACCAACGCTTTTTGCATGTATCTGCTCTTTACCCAGCATGATCAGGGAAGTTCTCGTGTTCAATCATTGCCCGCACGATTTCAAACGAGCGGTTCGATGCGTGCTCAACAAATTCATTGAAGTTGTCCGGTGCTGATCCGTCGGCTTTGTCGGACATCGAACGAATGACCACAAACGGTACTCCGTTCTGCTGGCACACATGTGCAACCGCTGCGCCTTCCATCTCGGCGCACAAAGCTTGAAAGACCTCATGCAGCTGTTTCGCTTTTTCACGGCTGCCGATAAACTGGTCACCTGAAACGATGCATCCCGCTCTTACCGTCGTGCCGTTGACGCTGCGACTCGATTGGAGGGCGAGTTCAACGAGCCGTTGGTCGGCGTAAAAGACGCTCTGAGGGTAGAAGGGGATGACACCGAGAGGAAAGCCGAGTGCCGTAGCATCGATGTCGTGATGCTGCAGATGCGTTGAAACGACAATATCACCGATCTCAAGGGAGGGGTCGAGAGCGCCGGCGACACCCGTAAAAATCACCGACGTTGCTCCGAATTCAGAGATGAGGATTTGCGCGGTCATCGCTGCATTGACTTTGCCCACTCCGGATTTGCACAACACTACGTTTCGGCCTGCAAGCGTCCCTTGATAAAACGAAATCTGCGCTCGCACCGTTTCAGTTGCGTCTTGCAACGCCTGCTTGAACAACGCTACTTCTTCGTCCATTGCCCCGATGATGCCTATCACCATTGAGTCCTCCTTGCCAAGTTGAGCACGAAACTATATTAGACGAGTTCAGCCAAAATAGCCAGCGCCAAGCATGAAGGTAATCTTCAAGCATAAAAGCCCAGAAAACCTGGGCTTGTTGTCGAAAATAGATCAGTTCGGTTGCACTAGCAGGGAAAAAGCCGCTTCGGACGACGGTCACTCAACCAACCCCACGAGCGAAGATCCGTCGAAGGGAGATCCTACACGCTCGTGAGCTGAGACAACGTGGAGTCAAAATGCCGACGTACAACCAAGTAAAAGAGGATGGTCGGAATGAGGGTGAGGGTACCGCCGGCCATCAGAAGGGCATAGCCGACGCGCAAATTTGCGCTTCCCAGGCTGTTGAGAGCAACTGAAACCGTGAGTTTTTCTGGTGTATCGAGAAGGATGAGTGGCAGGAAGTGTTCGTGCCATGCCAGGATGAAATGGATGAGCGCGTATGTCAAGACACCGGGTCGGATGAGAGGATAGATGATTGGCAGCAGCTGATATTCAGACGCGCCTTCCACCCGTGCGATATCCAGCAAGTCGTTGGGAACTCGCCGAATGATCTCGGTAAGGAACAGAATGCCGATGCCGCTCACCGTGCCGGGCAGGATGACGGCAAATATATTGTCATAAAGCCCCAATCTGTTGATCCAGGTAAACAGGGGCACGATGATGACTTGATGTGGAATTAAAATGACCGAAATGGCCAGCAGATAGAGGAGGCGTGAAAAGCGAAAGCGATAACGTGCAAAAACAAATGCCGCTCCCAATGCAAAAACGGTAGCACCGATGGTTTGGAAGGTTGCAATTAAAAAGGTGCTGATGTATTGCTGCACAAACGGGATCCAACGACCGCTAAGCAGCTGACGAAAATAAACCAAATCGAACTTTTCGGGCATAAAAGGGAAGACGCGGATGAACTCCTGGTTGCTCTTAAACGAAGCGGTGATCATCCACAACACGGGAAATGTAAAAATTGCACATACAGCCAGCAGGATTAAGGTTGAAAGCATCTGCTTGAGCTGATGTCGCATTTGTCGGCTGATCACGATGCAACGTCCTCCTGACAGACACCGCCTACGTGACTCATCGCTTGCGTGCGGCTGCCTGCAAACGACAACGCCTTAATCTTCGCTTGATTTGAGGCGCAAGAACAGCCAAACCGCAGCAACGAGTATCGGCACGATAATATAACTGATAGCCGTGGCAACGCCGAAGTTGCCGCCGGCTCCGTAAAACGCGGTGCGATAGATGAGGTTGACAATGAGCAAACCGGACTCCAGGGCACCGCCTCCGGTGCCTAAAATCGCGTGCGCACCGCTGAACAAAACAAATGCATCAAAGACCAAGAACAAGGCGGCGAACAGCAAAATAGGCCGCAAGAGTGGCACCGTTACGTAACGGAAAATTTGGAACCGATTCGCGCCTTCCGTCCGAGCGGCATCGTAGTAGGCTTGCGGAATGCCATCGAGACCGGCCCAGATAAACATCGTGACAAACCCGGTCCAGCGCCATATTCCCAAGATAATAAGCGCTGGTTTGATCAACTTGGGATCTTTAAGCCAATCGAGATTTGGGGAGCCGAATGGTGCCAAAAGGACGTTGTTCAATAGTCCGTAACGCCCGCTGAAAAGATAGACAAAAAGGAGCCCCATCACAATGGGCGGCATGAGCGCAGGCACGAACAACAGAAAGCGAATCAGCCCCTGCAAGCGCGAATAGGCATTGCGCAGAAGCAAAGCGAGAGCAAAGGCTGCCGGAATGATGGTGATCAACGTACCTACGAGGTAATAGCTGGTGTTGTATAATGCGCGCCAAAAAGACGTATTCGACAGCGACAGGACACGGGCGTAGTTCGCGAGTCCGATGAATTCACCCGAGACACTGTCCCGCATACTGAGATTTAAGCCTGCTATCAGCGGAACGACCCAAAACAGGCAGTAAAAGAGAAAGAAGGGGACGAGGAAGAGATAGGGTGGTCTCTTCCTCGTCGTTTTCATGGCCGTTTGTGCGGCTTTTGTTTCAGTCACAACAACCGGCGTGCGCATGATGTCTTTGTCGTCCTAGTTGCCGTAATATGCCTGATAGGTGTTGAAAATGATTCTCTCGACTTCCGGCAGAAGTTGGCTCGCGCTTTGGCCGTTCAGATGCGCGGTCGTGACGGCCGGCCAAAAGCTTTGCCACGCTTCGATGAACAAGGTCTGGAACAAATGCTGATTTTGCGTGGGCAACTCGGGAGCGAGTTCGAGAAGCAAGGCGCCGAGCGATTGACCGCCGAAATACGGATCAGATTTCAACAGACGCGGATCATCCCACGCAGGCATGTACGATGGGAACGAGTTGTCTTGGACGAAGCGCTGGACGCTGCCTTCGATGTCAGCAAGAGCAAACTCGATGAAGCTCCACGCCTCTTCGACTTTATTCGAGCCGGCGGTAATCAAGAGCCCCTGGCCGCCATAGCTGCTCGTACGGCGATCGTCGGACACACCGTCATTCCAGCGCGGAAGCGGCATGGCTCGCCACAGGCCTTCCATATCGAAGGCGTTGTACTTCAAATAGTCGAGTCCAAGCCATTCCGGACCGATGAGGGTAAGTACGTCGTGGAGCTCGCCGCCGATGAACAGACCGTCATACAGCGTGCCGCGTGACGGAACGAGAGCGATGTCCATTTCGAGCAAGTCGATAATCCAATCGAGGGTATCAATGGCGAGGTCGCTCGTGATGGCCAGGTTGCCGTTCTTGTCAACAATGTCTCCGCCGCGCTGACGGAGGAGAATTTGGAAATACGAGTGGTCGAGAGCGACCATATACTCTCCGGTTGTTTCTTTGACCTTGAGACCGATCTCAACGAAGTCATCCCACGTTTTGATGTCGTCGGGATTGATGCCGAGCTCTTCAAACCGATCAGCCCGGTAATAGAGCATGACGGCCGAAAGCGATTGGGGAATTCCATAGATGCGATCATTGTACGAGAAGAGCGCCATGCGCTGCGGCGGAATCTTTTCGTTCAATCCGCTTTCAAGCACCCGGTCGGTGAGATCGACGAACGGAACGTAGTTACCCAAATATGCGCCCACCAGATTTTCATCGAACTGGACGATGTCCGGCATGTTGACGCCGGTTTGCAGCGCGCTGTTGAAGCGGTAAACCAGGTCCATGAAACCGAAGGCTTGCACTTCGGCCCGGAAGTTCGGATCCACCTGCTCCTGATACAGTTTGACTACGTTTTCGAAGTCATGCAGGTCGGCCGCCGAGCTGAGCCAAATTTTTAAGGGTTCGGAATCCGCGGCCATGACTGGAACTGCAATGAGTCCAAAAACAATTAATGTCAATAAAATTTTTCTAAAACGCAGTGCAAACACCCCCTAGTTGTTGTTAGTCTTAGTTTATATGATCCGCCATTGGTAATTCAACTGGTATTTTACACGTTGATCCCTTGTAGGGCCCATTTGGAAGGGGATTAGCGGAACTTGTCTCCGGGGAGCTCGGTTTATCGACAGCTTTCAACCGAGAACAACAAAATGTGCCAAAAGATCCAATACTCAAAGGTGCAGTGTTTTCAGTCGATTGAAGGAGGATTTGTGCCGCACTTGCCGAAGGTTCCCATACGACCGTTGACCGTTCGTTATCCTGTGAAATCGGGAGGGTGACACATTTGATTCGCAATCGCTTGGGGCGTCACAGTTTCATCCTGACGCTGGCGATGCTGCTCGTCGCCTGCGCTGCTTTTGCGGTTTCCGCACAGCTGTCTGAAGCCGAGCTGTGGGCTCACCGCGAAGGCATTTCGCCCGAAGGATGGCTCGCCAGTTCATCCGTCAACTCCGAGTCCGCTCAGCTCGGCATCGACGGAAATGCGAATACGTCTTGGAATGCACTTGCTAAAGCCGGAGACTATTATGCGGTCGATCTCGGTGACGTCTACGCCGTAAACCGCCTCGAATGGCACACCGGAAAAACGGCGCTTGCCTATCCGCAAGATTTCCGCGTCGAAGTTTCGCTCGACGGTGACAATTGGACGACGGTTGCATCCGCCGACGATGCCGAACAATTCCTAGCGGAAGATCATCTTCTGCAGGTCATCTGGCCTGCAGTTGAGGCGCGGTACTTGCGCATTGTTCAGCAAAGCGACCAAGACGAGGCATTGAACCTGCAGCGGCTGATCGTTTGGGAAGAAGGCATGGAGGTCGGGGCACTCATCTATGAGTGGGTTTATATTCCCGCGAACCTCCTTGTAGCCGAAGGTACAAAGGTGAACTGGCTGCAGGCTGATTTCACGCCGCACACGGTCACCGAGGGAATCCCGGCCACACCGCCGCATGAACGTATTTTCGATTCGATGTATGACGAAGAAGGCAATTGGGTTGGCTATATGTACCTGGGCGACACATGGGCCTATGTTTTTAGGGAAGCGGGCTTTTTTGAGTACATCTGTTTGCCGCACCCGTTCATGGAAGGAACGGTGAAAGTGGTCCGGTTCTAAAGTAGGATATTAGGAATCGCATGCGAATCATGGAAGGGGCTGTCCCAACGGGCAGCCCCGTTTTTGATGCCAAGAGTGCCTCAGCACAAGGAGGAAGCCTGAGTGGATCGTTATCAAAGGGGACGGGAAAAACTGGTTGAAATCCACGGCAACCGCAACCGCGGCCAGAAAGTACTCGACAGTTTCAACGAAATTGCTCCGGACTTGCCGCGATTCATCACCGAGTTCGGCTACGGCGACATTTACTCGCGCCCCGGATTGGATGTGAAAACGCGGCAGCTCGCCACGGTCGCGGCGCTTGCCGCGCTCGGTACGTGGCCCAATGAATTGAAGGTGCACATTCACGGCGCCCTGAATGTCGGCTGCAGCAAGGAAGAAATCGTCGAAGTGATTTTGCAAATGGTGCTTTACGCAGGTTTTCCGGCGGCAATGAACGCCATGCACATCGCCAAACAAGCCTTCGACGAAAGGGAAGAAGACGAACAGCTGACATCTGACGGAACTTGAACGCGAGGCGATCCGGGCGAAGGGGTGTGCCGCGAGCAACACTTGCGCGTTGAGGCTTGAATGCCCGCGCGCATCATTCGCCCGGATTCGCCGTTAACTTTGCAGCGAGAAATACCCGACCAGCCGATGGTTGATTTGTTCCTCAGTATATTCCGGAAACAGGTCGTGTTCGCGTACGAGATCGTACAAGCGTTCCATCGGTTCACGTTTGTCTTCGCTCCGAAGCTGTTTGTCTTCCAAAGCTTCCCATGTTTCCAAAATGAACTGCCTTCCGCCGTCCTTTGCGATGCCCTGCTGCGCGAAGAAGTGCTCCAAGTGAGCGACGTCTTCAAGAAAGCCGTTGCCGAATCTTTCTTTGACCTTGCCGGACAAAAGAGCAATTTCGGCTTCGTACATCGGCCGCTGGCTTGCTTTCTCTTTGCCGATCCACGGCGTTTCAAGAATGATGGGCTTATCTTTGAAAACTTCGTGGTTGACGATGTAGTGGAGCGCTCGAAAACCGATGTGCCCGGATCCGACGGGGGAGTGCCGGTCCTTCCTTGAACCGCGGGGATTCTTGCTGTCGTTGACGTGCAAAACGGCCAGCCGATCGAGTCCGATGATGCGGTCGAATTCTTCGATCACCCCGTCGAAGTCGTTCACGATGTCGTAACCGGCGTCGTGGACGTGACACGTATCGAAGCACACACTTAAGCGATCGTTGTGGGTCGTTTTTTCAATGATGGAGGCCAGCTCCTCAAAAGTGCGGCCGATTTCCGTACCCTTGCCGGCCATGGTCTCCAATGCAATGTGAACGTCGTGGTCAACGGAAAGGACTTCATTTAAGCCCTCGACGATGCGATTGATCCCGTAGTCGAGATCTTTGTCCGTAAAAGCACCGGGATGGAGCACGATGTTTTTGACACCGATAAAGGCGGTGCGTTCGATTTCGCTCTGCAAAAATTCCACGGCAAGCGTAAAGACGTTCTTTTTGTATGAGGCAAGGTTGATGATATACGGCGCATGGACTACGATGTCATCGATGCCGTGCTTTTCCATGAGAGCAAGTCCTTCGGGAACGTATTGCTCTTCCATTGGCTTGCGCTGGGTGTTTTGCGGCGCTCCTGTATAGATCATGAACGTGGTTGCACCATAGCTCAGCGCCTCTTCCACCGCGTTGAGCAAACCCTTCTTCGAAAAAGACACGTGGGAACCAATTTTCAAAAGCAATGCACTCCCTGTTTCTTTGCTGTAGAAGCGTGGAGACCACAGTCGGCTGCGGCCTCCACGCGCGGTGATCAAACGAAAAGGTCCACGAGGGAAAAGCCATCGGCTCCTACTTTCACCAGTCCTTTATCGGACATGTGAAGTTCTCGCAGCACGACAAGAGCCAACAGCGAAATCGTCATGAAAGCGTAGTTCAAATTGCAGCCGGCTTCGACGAGGGCACGGCTGATGTTGCGTGACTGTTCGGCCACACGTTCGTATGGTTCCGGAGACATCAGACCCGCGATGGGGAGGGGAAGCGTAACACATTGTTGTCCGTCGACTCCCTCCGTGATCACGCAAATCCCGCCGCCTATCTTGGCCAGCTCGTTTCCGGCACGCGCCATCAACGCATCGGAATTGCCGATAATCATGAGATTGTGGCTGTCGTGTGCGACCGTCGTCGCAATCGCCGCCGGCACGTTGAAGCCCAATCCCGTCACAATTCCGTGCGCCATTTTTCCGGATGCGCGATGGCGCTCGATGACCGCGATTTTACATGCATCGACATCTCCCACAGCGTCAACTTGCAGTTGCCCTTGGCTCACCGGAAGTGTAAGGATGTCTTCGCGGGTTTCCACGGAATTCTCGATCACGCGGATGGCACGTACTTGAGCCGTGCCGCTTTCAAGCGGCGCCTTGATGATGAAATCATCGGGCGTCAATTCTTTATGCAGACGAACGGTGTCCATCACTTCCGGCGGATAGTCAAATTGCGGAAGCTCTACGGTCAAACGCCCGTTTTCGGCGACGACTTGTCCGGCCGCGATGGTCATGACCACGTTGACGTCGGCAAGGTTGCCGTCAAGCAGGATGATGTCTGCATAAGTGCCGGGCGTCACGCTGCCCACATCACGTGCCACGCCAAAGCGTTCCGCCGGGTTCAAGGTGGCCATTTGGAATGCAGTGATGGGTCGGACCCCTTGCTGGATGGCATGGCGGACGACGAAATTCATGTGGCCTTCGTCAATGAGTGATTCCGAGCTGCGGTCGTCGGTGACGAGGATCAGCCGCCGCGGATCGAGGCCGTATTCGGTGTGGGCCCGGATGGTGGCCGCCACGTCGTGCCACGCTGAACCGCGGCGCATCATGCCGTACATGCCCAGGCGCACCCGCTCGATGATGTCTTCGGCCGTGGTGCTTTCATGGTCACCCGTAATGCCTGCTGCCGCATACGCGACGAGCCGATCGTCGGGGGGCCAGGTAAAGTGGCCGTCCGCCACACGTCCCGCCCTGAGAGCAGCTTGAATTTCGCCGATCATCTTCGCATCGCCGTAAACGACCCCGGGGAAATTCATCACTTCGCCGAGTGCGATGACGTCCGGTCCCCAGCTCATGGCTTCGGCAACTTCATCGGGACCGATGACGGCACCGGGAGTCTCCAAGTCGAGAGAGCTGGCAGGGACGCACGATGCAACTTGCAAATACGCAGCCAACGGCGTCGTGCGGGCTTCGTCGAGCATCAGGCGAAGCCCTTGCAGCCCCAGAACGTTCGCAATCTCATGCGCGTCGAAGAAACCGCCGGTTGTGCCGAGCGGCAGGACGGCCCGAGCAAATTGCGTAACGGTAATCTGGCTGCTTTCGATATGGCAATGGCCGTCCAAAAATCCCGGAGCTATGTAGCGGCCGTCCGCGTCAATGACCGTGGTATTGTCGTCGATAGTGAACGGCTCGTTCCGCCCGACATAGGCGATGCGGGAACCTTGAACTGCGACGTTGATGCCGTCCAGAATCTCACCCGAACACACATTGACGAGTCGGCCGTTGCGAATGACCAACGTCGCCGGGAGATCCCCCCGGGCTGTCGCCACGAGACGTGGAACCATGTCCGCAAGCGGCTCGCGTTTGAAAGGGGTGGTATTGTTGTTGGATTGAGCGGTCAAGAGGAATTCCCCCTCCATCGTTGATGAAATCTCACCCAAGGGTGGCCGGTGGACTCTTACACAATCGGCATCATAATCCCTGCCAAATTGAGTGGAGCTTCCCATATGATTCGCATGTTATCATGATGACAAGCCCACCTTTAGGAAGCGCAGGAAGGGGTAACGCATTATCAAACCTTCACAACTTGTACAGCGATTTCAGGCTGCCCGGCGGGATGCAAGCCTCGCCGTATTGGAAGGATTTCATCCGTTAAAACATGCGCTGCGTTTCGGAGCTGTCGTAGAAACCGTCGTGACGTGGCAGCCGAAGCTCCTTGAAGAGCTTGGCGAAATGCTTGCTCCCGATGTGGCTCAAGAAATTCAAAAGCGCCTGATCACGGTGGACGAGGCGACGTTTCGCCAACTCGCTCCGCAGCCGCCGAGAACCGGTGTGATTTCATTGGCCCAGCGACCTCAAGTCAACGCGCAGGAGCTGTTGCTGGCCGATCGTCAGGCTCCGCTGCTCGTGCTGGAGCGACCGGCCGATTTGGGCAACATCGGCGCGGCGATACGCGTGGCGGCAGGCGCAGGAGCCAGTGGCGTAGTGACAACGGGACCGAATGATCCATGGCATGCGGCAGCCATTCGCGGTGCTGCCGGACTGCAGTATGCCTTGCCGGTCGGACGTGTTGAATCGCTCACCGACGTCAACGGACCGTTGCTTGCGGTTCATCCGGAAGGCGAAACGCTGGTGCCCGGACTCATTCCTCCGAATGCCGTTCTCGTTTTCGGTTCGGAACGGCGGGGTCTCAGCGACGCCATGTTGTCTCGCGTGGAGCGCCCCATTGCGATACCGATGGAACCAGGCGTGTCGAGCTTGAACTTGGCAACCTCCGTCGCGATCATGTTGTATACGTGGCGTCTCTGGCAAGCTTTCGGAGGAGAGCGGCGGCAGGAGGTGCATGGTACGTGAAACATTGGCTGCTCCTGTTTTTCGCCATTCTGAGCGAGGTCATCGCCACTTCGGCGTTGAAAGCAAGCGACGGCTTCAGCAGATTTTGGCCTTCTGCTATCGTTGTCGCGGGGTACAGCGTCGCTTTTTACCTTCTTTCGTTGACGCTCCGGACGCTTCCGGTCGGTGTGGCTTACGCCGTCTGGTCCGGCGTCGGTTTGGCACTGATTACAGCCACAGCCTGGGTTCTTTACGGCCAGAAGCTCGATGCCGCTGCGATCATCGGCATGTTGCTCATCTTGGCAGGCGTAGTCGTCATCAACGCGTTTTCACGGACGACAACCGTATGACGAGCCAATATGTGATATAGAACGGAGTGTTACCTTGCGAATACAAGTTTACCAAGGCAACGTCACCGAAGTTCAAGTCGACGCTTTGATCGTCAATTTGTTTGAAGGCGTTCAGCATCCGGGAGGTGCAACCGGAGCCGTCGATCAACAAATCGGCGGTCTGATCAGCAAAATTATCGCCAACGGCGAATTTACCGGGAAACTGAATGAAACCGCCGTCATTTACCTTTCCGACGAAATGCCGTTTCGCAAGGTGGTCGTCGTAGGCCTCGGCAAGCGGGAAGAATTTTCCCCCGAGCGGGTGCGCCAAGTAACGGCTGCGGCTTTCAGGACTGCAGCCAAGGGGAAATGCACTCGAATCGGCACAATTTTGCACGGCGCCGGAATCGGAGGCCTGGACGTCAAAGAAGCGGCACAATGTTTAGCCGAAGGGGCTATCTTGGGTCAATATCGCTACGATGTGTACAAGAGCGATCCGGAATCCCGCGAGCCGATAGAGCTTTGGGTCATCGAAAGAGACCCAAGCAAGCTGGAGGCTTTGGAAGCAGGTTTGCAGCGAGGCACCGTTCTCGCTCAGGCCGCTAATTTCGCCCGTGACCTCGTCAATGCGCCGGGAAATGAGTTGACGCCCACCGCATTGGCCGAGCGGGCGAGAGCGATGGCGGAGGAAGTCGGGCTGGATTGCACCGTTTTGGACCGGGATGAACTAGAGCGCCTCGGCATGGGGGCCTTGCTTGCTGTGGCCAAGGGGAGCGCAGAGCCGCCCAAACTCGTCGTGCTGCGCTACAAAGGCAGCGAGCGCGAACAGCCCGTGGCACTGGTGGGCAAAGGCGTGACGTTTGATTCGGGAGGAATCAGCCTCAAGCCGAGCGCCGGCATGGCGGAGATGAAAGGGGACATGGCCGGCGCCGCCGCGGTGTTGGGCGCTATGAAAGCAATCGCCCAACTGCAGCCGAAGGAGCATGTCATCGGCATCATCGCCTGTGTGGAGAACATGCCCTCGGGTACGGCGTTGAAACCCGGCGATATCGTTCGCTCCATGACGGGGAAAACCATCGAAATTGACAACACCGATGCGGAAGGGCGGCTGATTCTCGCTGACGCCGTAGCCTACGCTGAGTCATTGGGCGCTCATACCATTGTCGACGTCGCGACGCTGACAGGTGCTTGCATCATCGCATTGGGGAACGTCTATACCGGTGCAGTCGGCAATAACTCGACCTTGGCGGATGAAGTGATCGAAGCGGGCAGGAAAGCCGGTGAACGCATATGGCAGCTGCCGGCCGATCCGGAATATAAGGAGCAGTACAAGAGCGACGTCGCCGACATCAAAAACACCGGCGGACGCGAAGCGGGTGCCATCACCGGTGCATTGATCATCGGCGAGTTTGTCAAAGAAGCTCGCTGGCTTCATTTGGACATCGCAGGAACTGCCTGGACCGGAAAAGAGAAGCATTACATCGCCAAAGGGGGAACGGGAGTCGCCGTCCGCACCCTCGCGGAATGGATTTGCCAAGCTTAAATTCATTCCCTTGCTGCTTCGCGTCGTCATGATTCTCCGCAGACCATCTTGTGGCTGCGGGGGATTTTTTTATTGACTAGGGCGCGTCCGAACGGATACAATACAGTTAAACAATTGTTTAATCGTTTTGAGGGGACGTGGAATCCATGACATTGCCGGCTCATTCCGCTGTCGATTGCTGCGATCAATTTGATCCAACTTCTCCCGACGCCAAAGAAGCTCTGCGCCAAAAGCTCGTGGAAGTGGCGGGGCTGTCTGAACTGTTCAAGGCGTTGGCCGATGAAACGCGCATGCAAATTTTGTACCTGCTCTCGTTGCAAGAACTTTGCGTTTGTGACATCGCCGAGATTATGGACATGAGTCTGCCGGCGGTTTCTCACCATCTGCGCCTGCTGAAGATGATGCGAATCGTCAAGTATCGCCGCGAAGGGAAAAACGTCTACTATTCGCTGGATGACCATCACGTATTGGGGCTGATCCAGCTCGCTTTGGAACATTACGCCGAAGAACGCTAGTCGGTGGACAGAGGAGACGTGTATCATGCCAAAGGCCGCTGCGAACGCACAACATGAACGCGTTACGGATTTTTGGGTGGAAGGCATCACCTGCCTGGACTGCGCCGCGAAGTTTGAGCGCAACGTCGCAGCGCTGCCCGGTGTAGCCCAAGCGACGTTGAACCACGCAACCGGAAAGCTGACGGTCGTCGGTGACGCGGATCTGCAGGCGATTCGCGCACTCGGCAAAGCCGAAAACTACGTCATCCATTCCGCCCCCAGGCAAGCGGACGCGAAGCGACGCCGCTCCGCTCTCCAACCGGAGCTGATCCGTGCGATCGTTTCGGGCTTGGCGCTCTCAGCGGCGGTCGTACTGGAAGAAGGCTTCGGTGCCGCCGCCTTTTGGACCATTCCCCTCTACATCCTCGCTGTCGTCATTGGCGGCTGGGGAAATGCTCGCAAAGCGTTCTATGCGCTGCCGCGCCTCCATTTCAACATGAGCGTGTTGATGACCGTCGCGGTCATTGGCGCCATGATCATCGGCGAGTGGACGGAAGGTGCCCTGGTCGCATTCTTGTTCGCCGTCTCGGAGACGCTGGAAACTTGGACCTTCACCCGCGCACGCCGCTCCATACGTGAACTCATGGATGCAGCTCCGCGCGTCGCCACGGTGCGCCGTGACAGTGGAGAGATGACGGTTGATGTCCGGTCGGTTCACGTCGGGGACGTGATGATTGTGCGTCCCGGCGAAAAAATTTCGCTCGACGGCACTATCGTCAAAGGCACGTCATCGATCGATGAAGCGCCGATTACGGGCGAGTCGGTACCGGTAGAGAAAGGACCGGGAGATTCCGTTTACGCCGGGACGCTCAATACCTTCGGTGTGCTCGAAGTGCGAGTCACCAAGCGCTCGGAAGACACAACCCTCGCCAAGATCCTCACGCTGGTGGAAGAAGCCCAAACTAAACGAGCGTCGGCACAAGCATTTGTCGACCGTTTTGCGGCCGTATACACTCCCATTGTGATGGCCCTTGCCGGCGGCATCGCCGTGCTGCCTCCGCTCGTTTTGGGGTTGGAGTGGAGCGAGTGGGTGTATCGCGGGCTGGCTTTGCTCGTCGTCGCTTGTCCTTGCGCTTTGGTCGTTTCGAGTCCTGTCGTCATCGTCAGCGCCATCAGCAACGCCGCACGCCACGGTGTACTGATCAAAGGGGGAATCCACCTCGAAGAAACTGCAGCAGTCGAAGCCGTGGCTTTTGACAAAACCGGCACGCTGACGGCTGGAAAACCCGTCGTGACGGATATCATTCCGGCGTCGGGCCAGACCGAAGAAGCATTGCTCCGAACGGCCATGAGCGTTGAAGTGCATTCGGAACATCCGTTGGCCAAAGCGGTCGTCGAGGCGGCCAAACGGCAAGGCATGGAGCCGGCGGACGTCGACCGGTTCAAAGCGATCAGCGGGCGCGGTGTGACCGCCACGCTGAACGGGAAAAACATTTTAGTCGGCAGCGAGCGCCTGTTGCTCGAAAACGGATACGCCCTCGGCGAGATCGAGGACGACATTCAACGTCTCCAAGGGGAAGGCAAGACGGTCATCCTCGTTGGCGCTGACCACGTGCTGTTAGGATTGCTTGCGATCGCGGATCAGCCCCGAGCATATACTCGTAATGCGCTGCAGGCCCTGAAAGAGGCCGGGGTGAAACACACCGTCATGCTGACCGGAGACCACGAACTCGCCGCCCGGCACGTTGCCGCTGTCGTCGGTGTCGATGATTATATCGCCGGTTTGCTGCCGGATGAAAAAGCGAAAGCCGTGCGGCAGCTGCAGGAACGTTACGGGAAAGTCGCCATGGTCGGCGACGGGATTAATGACGCGCCGGCTTTGGCGACGGCGACGGTCGGCATCGCCATGGGGAGCGCCGGAACCGACGCCGCTTTGGAGACCGCCGACATTGCGCTCATGGCAGACGATCTCACCAAACTGGCGTACATCATCCGGCTGAGCCGTCAAGCGATGCGTGTCATGAAGCAAAACATCTATTTTTCGGTGCTGATCAAGCTGGTGGCCATTTTGGCGGTGTTCCCCGGCTGGCTGACGCTGTGGCTGGCGATTTTGTCCGACATGGGAGCGACAGTGCTCGTCACGTTGAACGGCATGCGGCTGTTATCGGTGCGCAACACTGAAGGTCGCGCGTCGCATCGAGTCGTCACGCATGTCTAGCGCACATTTCCTTCGTTGACATTTTTCCCCTTGACACAAGTCATCCGAGAGAATTACAATATGAGTGCACTATGTACCTAGTGCACTCATATTCATTTTCTGAAAGGAGCGGATCATCGTGTCGCGAACCGTGCGATTTTCGGTTTATGTCGGACTTCTCGCAGCCTTATGGGCAGGAATGTCCTTGGGCGCATGGGCAAATGAAAGTGCCTTCAGCCCAGACGTCCACGAACTTTCCGATTCGAAGCTGCCTCTCGAGCAATTGGCCGCCAAATTGTTGGCCGCCAGATTGGATGAAGAAACCGCCGAGAGACTGGGTTACATTTTATATGAGCTCAATCAGCTGCTGGAGCCGGAAGATCTGCTGACGATTCTGCAATTGCTCGCGGTCAGAACGGAAAGATCGCATAGCGTCACTGCTTATGCCATGGCGGAACCGCTGACGGTTGTGGAAGAAACATCGACGCTGCGCCTACCGGCGGCAAGTGAAATACGCAGCATCGCCGTCGCACCGGCAATTCAACTCCGTCCGTATTTGCTCACCGAGCGCGTGGTGGCAACGGACGCGTCTCCGCGCCGGGCGCTGGCCGCTCGAGCAGTTGTCGGCGGACACCTGCCCGTGGTACAGCCTGCTGCAGCTCAACCTGACGTCCCCGCGTTGATTCAACAGCTGAACGCCGCGCTGCAAAATCCCGCCTTGGAATGGCGCCTGCCGGACGGCACCCGGCTTCGTCCGCGCATCATCATCGAACTCGTCCCAATGGACGAACCTCGTGTTGATCGAGGGAGCGCTCGGGCGCTGATACCGGAAAGCGCCGTCACCGAACGGGTCATCATCCAAGATGTCCTGATCGACGAATAACCGTGACGGGGGAAAGGAGCACTTCGCTCCTTTCTCCCTGAACACGGCTGCATTGAAGGCGCGGCCTCCTCGTATTCATGAACGAGAAATGCGATACGAAGGAGGCGGCCGCCAATGCTGCGCTGGATCAAAGGATTGACTTTGTTGGGAAACGTCCTGGGGACGATTGTGGTCGTATCGGGGCTCATCCGTTATTTCTTTGAAGGTCAAACCGTCGGCATCCTTATCGCCCTGGCGATCGTCATCGTCGGCCCGTTGGAAGACGTCCTCAAAAGAAAGGTGCGTAACCATCCCGGCGGAGAAAAAGGCGAGGCTTGGGCTACCGTCGTCGATCTCATGACGAGTATCGCCTTCCTCGTGCTGCTCGGTTGGGTTGTTTTGATAGCATCATAACCTTCTGAAGCAAAGGAGCGAGGCACGACAGCTTCCTCGCTTGACAAAATATGCGGGCCGACGTATGCTTTTTGTGCACTAGGTATATGGTGCACTAATTCGTTCAACTTATCACCGCGATATCCGGATCATATGGAGTAGAGCGCCCGGACGAAGAAAAGAGGTGAAACGGTGCGCTTGGATTTTGATCCGTCCAAACCGATTTACCAACAAATCATCGATGAATTCAAGCGAGCAGTCGCTCGCGGCGATTTGAAGCCCGGTGAAAAGATACCAGCGCAGCGAGAAATGGCACAAATGGCCGGTGTCAATCCAAATACCGTACAGCGTGCGTACAGGGAGATGGAGCAGATGGGAATCGTGGAAACGCTGCGTGGTCAAGGGACGTTCATCCGTCAGGACTTGACGGCGTTGACGTCCATCCGAGAAGAAATGGCGCAGTTGGCTGTCGACAAGTTTGTTGAGGAAATGCGCGGCCTAGGGTTTGGAGACTGGGACATCTTGGCCATCGCTGCCCGCCGTCTCGGTATCGCGCCGCCGGGGGACAACAACTTAAAGAAAAACGACAAAGGGGGAACCGATGCGAATGCGGGCGACCCAAATTAAATCCAAACGATCATCAATCACCGTATCGGAACACGTTGACAATCAGCCGATCATTCGCATCGAAAACGTTTCAAAACGCTTTCCCGGTGCAGATGCACTGCGCGGCGTGTCGGTCGACATTCCGCAAGGAACATTTGTCGGGTTGTTGGGCCCGAATGGCAGCGGCAAGTCAACGTTGCTCAAACTGATCGCCGGTCTGCTTTATCCCGATGAAGGCCGCATCTTGATCGAGGGGAAGACACCGGGCAGGGCAACGAAGGCGCGTGTGGCCTATTTGCCGGAGATCGACCACCTTTATCCAACGATGACCGTAAAACAAACGCTCGATTTTATGCGTGCCTTTTTTGCTGACTGGAGCCAGGAACGGGCTGAACGGCTCGTGGACTTCATGGATTTGCCGCTGACGGCACGCGTAGGTCAGATGTCCAAAGGCATGCGGGGTCGGTTGCGCCTCGTGGTCACCTTGGCGCGTTCAGCACCAGTCGTCCTGTTGGACGAGCCGTTGTCCGGCATCGATCCGCCTTCGCGCAACCGCATTGTCAAGGCGATTTTGTCGGAGTACATCTCGGGCGAGCAGACGATGATTTTGTCGACCCACGAAATTCACGAATCGGAACCGTTGTTTGAACAGCTTTTGTTTTTGGATCACGGCAAGCTCATTTTGCAAGGGGATGCCGAGTCGCTCCGGCAACAATACGGGAAATCCATTCGCGACCTGCTCGAGGAGGTGTACGCGTGAACGCTTTTTGGCAGCTGGTGCGTCAAGACGTCAAACGCGCCTGGCCTACAGCCACGGTCCTCATCGCCGCTTATGTGGTGTGGCTGATGATGATGTACCGCAGCTCACTCCAACCCGGTTTTCCTGTATTCGAAACGCTCATCACTCGAATCATCCCCATTTACATTGCTGTTGGCATTTGGCACAGCATCCAACGTTTTAGTATCTGGAACTCCTCGCGCATGCATTTGCTGCTTTCCCTGCCGACTGCGGGAATGGTGGTGACGGGCGCAGCTTTTTTGGTCCTTTGGCTGGAGCTGGTTGCGTACGGGCTCATTGTTTTTGGCGGTGCCTCGTTGCTGAGCTCATTCAGCGGTTCCCCATTGTTGGGACTTGACGGCGAGGCCGTTGGCTGGATCAGCTGGTTGTCCATTTTCCTGCGTCTGCTCGTTTTCATCGCGCTCATTGCAGCGATACTTATTTCCATTGCTCAGTTCAGTTGGCTTTTGGGACGTACTTTTCGCAGATATCACGCTCCGGTGAGCATCATCACCGCTTGCGGCTTGTTGTGGATCTTCTTGCGGCTAGGCATGGCGATTGGGAGTTGGTCCACTTGGGATCTGCCTTTTACCCTTTATTTCCTCGCGGAAGGCTATGACGTGAGGGGGCTGATGCAAATAACCCTTAACATGCTGCCATTGCTCGCGATGCTGGCACTTGCCTATGTGCTTTTTTGGCTGGGCGCCCGACTGTTTGAAGCGAGAATCGAGGTGTAACCATGGAGGTATTGAAGCGACCACATCATGTCTTCACCGGGTTGCTGCTCCTTTTGGCCGTGCTGATTGCTCTCGACGTCTATCGGACCGGTATCGCCAACATAGTTGACGGCTTCGGTCGGGCATTGAACGTACGCGTCGAATCGAACGTGCCGCGAATGGGCCGGGTTGAGTTAGCAATGGAAGACCTCATCCGCCTTCGCATCGAACCGACGCGTGCTGCAAGTGAGATCGCTTCACCGGAAGTCACCCTTTACTGGGAGCCGGTTCCGAATGCGGCGTACTACCGGATCGGCGTATCGCCGGGGAGCGTTTCCGATTTGATCAGGGGAGATGCCGTGATCCGACCATTCGCGGAGACAACCGATTACGAGGTGCGAATTCGACTGGATGAGCTGCGTTGGACGTGGTGGGAGAGACAGTACGACGGTGCGTTGATTTCACCGACCACACTGCTGGGAGCGATCATTCCAGGTGAACGACTGCTCATCGTCGTCGATGCGTACAGCGACGAAGGCGACCTCATTGGCAGCAGCGTGATTATCGAAAGAGGCGGATATGCGATGGCGGCGCATGTCTGGCACATTGCAACGGATGGAAGCACGGGACTGGCGTGGTCTGCGGAAGCGCGTGCCATTTTGGAGGGAAGGTATGAAGAGGCACTTCTCGGGTTGCAGCGGCGGTTGGCCCAAAACCCGTATGACGAAGAAGCGCTCCACATCCTTTTCCGGGCTTACTACTTCGGTATCGATCGAACTCGCCGTTATCAAAACCCTGAACTCGCCGTGTTTTACGGCACGCGGTTGCTTGAGGTGCTGCCGCCGGGCGACGTGCGCGAAGGGTACCTGCAACGGACGTACGAGATGGCCAACAAGGCGAACATCGCTTGGATCGCTCCCGACGCCGGCGTTGGACAGGAGGGTGAATGATGAACCGACCGTTTTTGGCACTGCTGCGCAAAGAATTCCATTTAGCAAAGTTCCGCATCGGGATGGTCAGCTTGGTGATCATTCTCCTCAACTTCGCCTTGTATTTGTTGGCGCTGCGTGGTTTGTACGCCACACCCTTGGGCATGCTTCAACTTCTAGTGATATTTCTTTTCGCCCTCTGGCGGGGATATGAGAGCATGCACGATGAGTGGGCCGGCGGTCAGGCAACACTCCTTCTGACACTGCCGATTCCGGGCTGGTACCATACGTTCGTCAAAACATTCGTTTCGCTGGCAGAAGTCGTGTGGTACGCCATACTCGTAACGGCGGGCACGTTTGTTTTGACTTTGCCGTCGGGAGACGCGTTTATGATTTCCGGCTTCTATTTTGAAGCCGAATACGCTTTAACATCAAGTGTTCTGTGGAAAGTGTTTTTTTGGATGATCTTCAATTTTGCAAGGATATATTTCATCCTCATCAGCATCACGCAGATTGCTTTTGTGGTCGGGCGTACAGTATCGCAACGGCGCGGAATCGCTGCGCTGTTCGGCGGCGGAGTCTTTTTGTGGTTCATTGACCGCGTGGGGGTGCTTTTGGCCCCGGCCTTTGCATGGCTGCCGCGAGTATACGGCACGAGCTTCATGGCGGTTTCGACCTCCAGTATGGGGATTGCTTCAAGCCATTTGTCGTTGGATCTCAATCCAACCCCGAGCGGCGAAATTGCCGGACTCTTCATCGCAACGATTCTCGCCTATTTGATCGTCGGTTGGCTCCTCGAGCGTCGAGCACAACTTTGAAAGGTGGAGACGAATTGCGCAAGCATCTGGGTATATGGCTGATATGGATTACGCTTGTTGCCGTTGCCGCCGCTGACGTTGCAGTCAACGGCTGGCATGCCATCTTCTCTACGGAAGACGCGCTCGATGCATCACTGGGGACGTCTGCGGCGAATGCGGCACGAATTTCGCACATCGCCATGGGGCGCGAATATACAACGAGCGTTGCTGCAGCGGACGTGGAACGTCTGGTGATTGACAATCCGGCCGGATCGGTTGTGGTGCACGGTATGGCGAATAACGACAACATCGAGCTGCAAGCATGGCTGATTGTGTATACGAACGATGAGAACGAAAGCAAGGAAGTGTTGGAACAAACTCAATTCACGGTTGTGATGGATCATGGAGTCCTTCGCCCCGAGCTGGATCCGGATCCGGGTACACTTTTATCCGCGGATTCGCCTTGGGACGTTTTGTGGGAAATTTCGGTGCCTAGCCATATCCATGTTGACATTGTAAACCGCTACGGACCGGTGCGCGTGCAAGGATTATCCGGAGCGTTGCATGTCACGAACGAGCGCGATCTTGTCGACATCAGCGAAGTCGAAGGTACGGTCCACGTTGTCCTCTACGACGGTCAGCTCGAAGTGCAGCAAGTCGACGGGGCGATCGTTGTGGAGGCAAGCAACAGTGAGCTGCATTTGAGCTCAGTCACTGGATCCATTGAACTCGAAGCCTCGGATTCCGACATCACGGGCAGTATGTTTCACGGCCATTCTCACCTGAATGTGACGTCGGGACACATCCACTTGAGCGAATTTTCGGGTGATATCGCCCTGCGTTTGGTCGATACGAGTATGTTTGCGCGAACGACGCAGCCGTTTGAGACATTGAGCGCCGATATCATTGGGCAAAACGCTGTTTTCGAATTCCCTGACAACGAAGCCGTCGGTGAGATGGATGTACGTGTCGAGTCTTCGCACGTCGCATTCTTGATTCCACCGCCTGTCGATCATACATTCAATATTCATGTAAGACGGGGAGCCAGATTGGTATCCGAGTGGGATTTCGAATTGGCAGCAGAAGACGGGGGGAAGCTGTATCGCGCTGTGTTCGGAGAAGGCAGTCATTTGTTTACGATCGAGGCGGTCAATGGAGCCCGTGTCAATTTAGGATTGCCTCAATCGAACCGTGAAATCAGGATGTTCATCGAACAGAACATCCTGAGTCCCTAATGTCGAGGTGATGCGAGCCACGCAGTCACATGTACCAAATTTCCTCGACGCATTCGGGTGGAATTTCATCCAGAAAGATGGAAGGAAGGCAGTCGACCGGCTCGCCGTGGCGCAAACGGGATTCGGCGTAGGTCAGGGTGAGCACCTCCATCGCCCGGGTCATGCCGACGTAGCAAAGCCGGCGTTCTTCTTCCAAGGCAAAGGTGTCACCGAGCGTCCTTTCGTGCGGAAAAATCCTTTCTTCCATGCCGATCATGAAGACGACGGGAAATTCCAATCCCTTCGAGGCGTGCACGGTCATGAGCGTGATCATATCGGCGTTGTCATCGTCCTGATCGATGTCCGTCAACAACGATACATAGTCGAGAAACTGTTTGAGCGTGCCTTCATCGCCATGGCGGCGATCGAATTCAGCGCCTAAACGAGCGAACTCTTCGATGTTTTCCAGGCGTTCGCGGTCTTTTTCTTTGGATGAATCAAACATGCTGCGGTATCCGAATCGATCGAAAATCGCGCGCAGCAAGTCGCTGATACTGAGAAAGTCTTGCTGCAAATGATACTCTTCGATCATCGCTGTAAAGCGTTGCATTGCGAGAGCCGGCACTCCAGTCACACCGGCTGCCTCGCTGTGCTTCAAGGCTTCAAAAAGTGAGCACTCGTGCTCGTTGGCATATTGTGCATACTTTTGGAGCGTTTTGGCACCGACGCCGCGCTTGGGAAGGTTGATGACGCGCTGCAGGCTCAGCGAATCTTGCGGATTGTGGATCAGGCGCAAGTAAGCGAGAATGTCTTTCACTTCTTTGCGGTCGTAGTAGCGCATGCCGCCGACGATGCGATAGGGAATTCGGTGCTTCAGGCATTCTTCTTCGACAACCCGTGATTGATGATTGGTACGATACAAAATAGCGATGTCCGAAAAACGGTACCGCTGGCGCAGAAAAAGGATTTCGCTCATCACCCAGGCGGCTTCGTGGCGGTCCGACGGGCAGCGGCAAATGCGAACGGGTTCGCCGCGGCCGTTCTCGGTCCAAAGACGCTTTTTGATTTGGTTGGGGTTGCGCGAGATCACGGCGTTCGCCGCGTCGAGAATCATTTGGGTAGAACGGTAGTTTTGCTCCAGCTTGATCACTCGCGCGTCGGGGTAGTCTTTTTGGAAATTGAGGATGTTTGAGATGTCGGCCAGTCGAAAACTATACACTGATTGAAAGTCATCGCCGACGACGCACAAATTGCGGTATTTCGCCGCCAGCTGTTGAATCAACGCGTATTGCAAATGGTTGGTGTCTTGATACTCGTCGACCATGATGTAGCGAAACCGTTCTTGATAGACGTCAAGCACATCGGGGTGCTCGCGGAACAACCGCAGCGTCAAAAGGAGGAGGTCGTCGAAGTCGACGGCATTTTGCTCTCTCAGTTTGCGCTGATAAAGGCGATACACTTGGGCAATCTGCCGCTCTGACGAACCCGAAGCTTGGGCTGCGTACTCCTCCGGCGTGAGAAAACGGTTTTTCGCCCGGCCAATCGCCGTGCGATAATAGGCGGGTTCTTTGGCTTCCTTGCCCAATGAGGCGAGGCATTCTTTAATCAGCGCATTTTGGTCGGCATCATCAAAAATAGAAAAGTTCGGGTCGAACCCTAACTGATCGATGTCGGCACGCAGTATACGGACGCACATGGCGTGGAACGTACAAATCCAGGCGCCACGTGCTTCATTGCCGGTCAGGCGGGCGATGCGTTCACGCATTTCCCGCGCGGCCTTGTTGGTAAATGTTACCGCCAAAATTTGTTCCGGATGGACTTGCTCATTTTCGATCAGATGTGCAATACGATGGGTGATAACTCGAGTCTTACCCGAACCGGCACCTGCAATGACCATCACCGGACCTTCGGTAGTCAACACGGCCTCGCGCTGTGGTTCATTCAAGCCTTCCAGAAGAGTGGCGTTGAGCAGAGCCATCGTCGAAGACCTCCAGCTTTGCAATGCGAGTACAAAATCGGGAAGTTTGTATCATCCATAACCATGCGAAGAGGGGCGAAGTCGTTGCAGTGTTGTCCAAACCTTTGCGGGTATGCAGACGAAAACGGCCTTTATTCTAGCACAGGGCTAGGAGGCAGAGCAACGATCATGACAATCATTTCGGCAGCACGCTGGGACGACAGGCATCCCATCGATACAAGAGGATTGGCGTTCCTGGAGTTTTTGGTCTATAATGACGTGGGTTACAATTCCTCCAAACCACCGTCATCCGCAGCAGTACGGATTGGCCGACAACCGGATGAAACACCATCACAATAATGTCGCCTCGAGCCGGAAACCCGTTCGGTTCGCCGCCATGGTGTGCCAGTCAGGAGAGTTTCGCTATGCATATGCAAATTGATGAAGAACTGAGAACCATGCTTCCCAGTGATTTACAGCAGTTGCTTGACACTTGTGTCGAAGTAACCATGCCGAAGAATCGGGAAGAGTTGATATACTACGCCTTCGGACGTTCTCATGAATCCGACTACTATGAAGTCGGGTACGACGTTCCTGGCAAAGGTTTTGTGGTTGAAGCGACGTTAGCACGTTGTACCAACGGAATCGCAGTGAATTATACGGATCCGTATATGCGCCGCCGTGATCCGGACTCCATGTTGATCGGAGACGATGGAGTTACGGATAAAGAACGGTACATTGAGCGTTACGGCAAGCCATTCGAAGAACTGCGGCGCGAAAGCCTCGAATGGCTCAGAACACAACGCCTGATTGTGCTTTTCTTTCGGGCGGGGGGCAGCGCAGTCAACTGCCCGTCGGTGTTGGTTGCTCCGGAAAACGCCGCTTTCTTTGCCTTGGCGCTTGCCGACTTGCAAGGACATGTCCCGCCGGACGAAGTCGACGAATCGTTCCGAGTGAAGTCGGTCATTTACCTTGCGCCGCCGTTTCGCCTGACGCATTTCAACGGAGAGCAAGTGGTTGTACATAACCGACTTGCCGATGTGCATGAAATTTTCTCCTACAACTTGTATCCTGGACCGAGCGCGAAAAAAGGCGTTTACGGCGCGCTGCTGGCTTTAGGCGAAGAGGAAGGCTGGGTAACCAATCACGCTGCGACCGTTCAACTGGTAACGCCGTACGACAACACGTTCACGATCATGCATGAAGGAGCCAGTGGCAGCGGCAAGAGCGAAATTCTGGAGGAAATGCACAGGCAGCCGGACGGTCGCGTCAAAGTAGGGGAAAACGTCGTTACCGGTGAAGAGCTGATCATCAACATCGGAGACACTTGCACGCTGCACCGTGTGACCGATGACATGGCTCTCGCCCATCCGAACTTTCAGGGAGATCCGCGCAAACTGCAGGTGAGCGACGCGGAACACGGGTGGTTTTTGCGAATCGACCACATCCGGGAATACGGTACGGCACCGCTGTACGAAAAGCTGACGATTCATCCGAAAGAACCGTTGCTCTTCTTGAACATCCGCGGTGTTCCGGGAGCTACGTGTTTGATCTGGGAACATACGGAAGACGCTCCCGGCAAGCCGTGTCCGAACCCGCGAGTCATTTTGCCGCGCAAAATGATGCCCGGTGTCGTCGATGGGCCGGTGTCGGTCGACGTGCGCAGCTTTGGCATACGGACGCCGAAGTGCACACGGGAAGAACCGTCGTATGGCATCGTAGGCATGCTGCACATTTTACCGCCGGCATTGGCTTGGCTGTGGCGCCTCGTCGCTCCGCGAGGGCACGACAATCCAAGCATCACCGAGAGCAAGGGATTGCAGAGCGAAGGCGTCGGCTCATACTGGCCTTTTGCGACGGGTCGACGCGTGACGCACGCCAACTTGCTTTTGGACCAAATTCGTTCGGTGCCCGGTACTCGGTATGTACTCTTCCCGAACCAATATATTGGTGCGTGGAAAGTCGGCTTCATGCCGGAGTGGATCGGGCGCGAGTATTTGGCCCGTAGGGGAACCGCACGCATGCGTCCTGAGCAAGTGGTTCCATCACGCTCGCCGCTTCTCGGTTATGCGCTTCGCTCGCTTCGCGTCGACGGCAATCCGATTCCGGCCGGGCTGCTTGAAGTCGATCGTCAGCCTGAAGTCGGTCCCGAAGCGTTCGACGCTGGCGCACGCATGCTGCAGCAATTTTTCGCTGAGACTTTGGAGCCTTACTTGGAAGCGGATCTCGACCCCTTGGGACGGCGCATCATTGAATGCTGTCTCGAAGGCGGCGACGTCGAAGACTACGAACGTCTGTTGCCAATGGAATAAAACCATCATACGCCGCATTGGTTGGGGCAAAATGAAGCGGCGCTCTCGTTGGCTGAGGGCGCCGCTTTGCTTTTCTGGGAGAAATGTCCCTACCGTGTGCATAGTTAGAAAGGGTACCATACATATGCTAGCAGACGGTCATCAGGCCAAGTGACGGGTAGGAGTGAAGGCATGAAAAGCGAAACGGCCGAGTTGACTCTTCAATCAGCGATCGCCAAGCGAAAGCCCACAGCTCTCATGCTCGGTGGCTTGCTGTTTGTCGCGTTTTTTGACACGTTCACACAGCTGCCCCTTGCAGCGCCGTACGCCGAATCATTAGGCGCTCAAGGTTTTTGGATCGGTTTCATTTTTGGTACATACTCAATCACCAATGCGGTAGGGAATGTTTTTGCCGGGTGGATTCTGGATCATGTCGGCCGCAAGCTACCGCTTTGCGTCGGCTTTTTAGGTGCCGGTACCGCTGTAGCGTTGTATGGCACTGCGAACTCCCCGGAAATGCTCTTTGTCATTCGAGCGATTCACGGGCTTTTGGGCGGCTTGCTCGTCCCGACGGTATTCACCATCAACGCCGACTGGGCCGAGAAAGCCGAGCATCGCCGGGCTTCCGGGCGCATCGGCATGAGCATCGGCATTGCCGCTTTGGTCGGACCTTCTTTGGCCGGAATTCTCGGTGATCGACTTGGTGCCCCCACGGTATTTGTCATTGTCGGCGTCTCGTTGATGCTCGCTGGGCTATGGGTGACACGTTGGAACTTTCTGGACCGCTCACCGGAAGAGCGTGAAGAAGCCGTGCTGGTTCAAAAGGCCGGTAAACGCGAGCCTTTTGTGTGGACCAACGAGATGTTGTTGACAGCCACCATCGGCGCCTTGCTGCTCACGTCCTGCCTGGGCTCGCTGACGGTTGTATTGCCGTTGGAACTGACTGCGGCCGGATACTCCAGCGCTGCAACCGGTGCTGCATTCAGCGCTTTTGCCGTCACAGCAATGCTCGTCATGCTGTTGGGAAATCGTCTCCTCAATTTTGCCACAGACGGCGTCAACATTGGCATCGGATTCGCTGCGATCTCACTCGCCTTCATGATCTTCTCCGTTTGGCCTGGGCTGATCGGCGCCATCGTGGCGATGGCCGTGTTCGGCATGGGGTTCGGCGTGCTGTTCCCGCCATTGAACGCGCTCGTGGGAGACGGCAATGCGGCTTCAGCCAGGGGACGCTCGTATGGTTTGTTTTATGCCGGTTTTTCCGGTGGCTTTATCGTTGCCCCGCCAGTGGCAGGGTGGCTTGCCGAAACGGCGGGTTCCAGTTGGGTTTTCGTCGGATTGGCCATGTTGGCGCTCGCTGCGACCATCCGCATGTGGCGCAGCTCGTTGCCGCGGGCATGAGGCAAAGCATATGGGTGAAAAGGGAGATGCCATGATCTCCGCTGTTTCATTGTGAAAGGCAAAGTGAAGGTCTATAGGCTGTCGGCAAATGGCAGCGAGCGGATTTGGCGTGTCCTTGGAGGACGGCGAACGCATCGCCGACGTGCCTTTTTTCGATGGCGGTGGTTACCCGGCAAGCGCCCAAGTCATGGAAGTTTCGGATATTGTCTTTATTCGCTGCGACGCCCGAATGGCAAAAGGGAGCACCGCCATTCGGGCGTTTTCAGCATGACGAAGAGAGGGATCAATCCCATTCACGATGCGGCAACCCGCTGCGGCTGGTAGGGGCACGATGGATCGACGCCGAGCCAGTCGCCTTTCGTGTGGAAAGCAAAGGCCCGGGAGCCCCCGCAAACCTTGTTGAACGGGCAGTGACGACACTTGCCGCCAAATTGATCGGGCTTGCGCAAATCGCGAAATAGTCTGCTGCGCTGATAGGCACGAATCACGGAGCGTGTGCGCACATTTCCCTCAGTAACCGGTACGAAGGGACCCGGTTGAATGTCGCCGACGTGCGTAATGAACAACAGCCCATTGCCTGGACGCAAACCGAAATCCTCGCTGATGGTTTCATCCTGCAAAATGTCATCGAGTCGCTGTCCATCGCGGAGACGCTTTTCAATACGAACCCGGTTTAGAGAAGGCGACAGATGCCCGCGTATTTTGAACGGTACCGTTTGTTCGGTCTCAGCTATCCACCAAAGGAGGACTTCTTTTTGCATCGGGCTGAGCGCTTGCAACCCTTGATTCCCGTTGACCGGAATGTAAAAGTAAAGGTTCCAAACGGACGCCTGCCATGCGCGTACTTGCTCGAAAATCGCCGGTATTTGCGTCAACGTTTGATCAGCCACCAACGTATTGATTTCAAGCTTTAATCCGCTCTGCAGAACGGATTGCGCCAGCATGCGCGTGCGGTCGTACGACCCGGGGATCGCCGAAACCCGATCGTGTGTCTCCGCGTCTGAACCGTTAAGATTCAACGTGACGGATTCGACTCCGGCGACGGCAAGTTCCTTTAGACGGTCGACACTCAGCTCGGGAAGCGCGGACAATTCGACCGCTAACGGAAACCCGTGCGCTTTGGTCCGACGGATGAGGTCAAAAAGATCAGGGCGGCACAGGGGATTGCCGCCGGTAAAGATCAACCGCGGCGGAGGCGAACCAAAATTCGCCAAGTGGTCGATAAGCGCAAGTGCTTCCTCAGTGGTCAATTCTCTCGGATGCTGTTCCGCCGTCGACCTACTCGGACAATAGGCGCACGCCAGCGGACAGGAGCGAGTGACCTCCCAATAAATTTCCTTTGGAGCACTTGCTGATGTAAAGCGTTGCATGGTCTTTAGGGAAGCAATGCTCATACCGCATTCTCCTCCCAAATGTTCATCCCCAGAAAATACAGAACCTTAAAACGATATCGGGTGATACGTCTCCAATATACAATGCGATCAATACCATTGTAATCATTGGACTGAAAGGACCGTAGAGTCAGCTATCGCTAAAGCACCAAAAGAATGTCCGATCTTCTTGGGGCATTTGTCACTTTGATGGACGGCCTGCGGCCACCGATTGGACTACTTAACCATCCGCTGGGTTATTTTCATCATGGTCCAAGCCACAACGCCGAGTGATGGCCATGTGATGATCCAAATGTTTTGTGCCCAGTGCGATCGCCACGGAGCCGTTTCTTCCCACGGCTCCGTGCCGGATTGTTCTCCGCCCCGTACTGCATAAGCGAGGCCGAGCAGCGTGGCCAGTCGCATCGTATGGATGATCAAGGAGACAAAAAATGTACGCCAACTTCCACCGCCTAAAAGATGAAGACCGGCGAGGAGTTGTTCGAACCCAGCCGTGCCCAGTGCACAAAAGAACAGGTATGGAAATTGCAGTACGGGGAGACTGCGAGGCAAAAACTGAAAATACAACAAACCTTGCACGCCATAAAACACCACGAGCCAGATCGCTTCACGCCCGAAAACTGGCAACAAAAGGTCAGCACCTTGCCAGATGAGCCGTACCGAAGCTAGGCCGTATTCGACGCATGCCCCCACAACCACGCTGGCCAAAATCCCGAATCCGTACTGACGGAAACGGCGGGGATCAGAAAGCCACAGCATCGCGCCGATGAGCAAGACGGCAACAACGAGCCAACGCCAAGCCATCAAAAGACCTCCTGCCAATCACGCTGCACAACGGAACCGGCTGTATATTTTGCCGTGGTGACGACGCGAATATGAACACCGCATGTCTCTCGTACAGGAAACAAGCACGAGGCGAAAGAAAAATGACTTAGGAAGGGGAGGCAATGGCTGTGCCCGTAGTCAAAGTTTGCATAAAAGCAAATGCCGCACTCCAGACTGTATACGATCTGGTGAAAGATTTTGAGTCCTTTGCATCGTTCATGCCGAACGTCAATCGGATTGAAATTCAAGAGCGCGGCGACGGCTATGTTTTGTCCGCATGGGACGTATCCGTGGTCGGACGCCAATTGAGCTGGATCGAACGGGATGAATTCGACGATGAAAATTTCATCATCCGCTACCAGCAGGTTGAAGGAAAATTGGCCAGGTTTGAGGGCGAATGGCGGTTTGAACGCGTTGAAGACGGTGTCGAGATTTCGCTCGTGGTCGATTTTGATTTAGGCAAACCCACCTTGGCGGCACTCTTCCATCCCGTTCTCATCAGGGCGATTGAGGAGAACGCGTTAAACATGTTGCATGCAATCAAGGAGAAGGCAGAAAGAGAGGGTGGCTGACGCCATTGCGCCTACCGGGGCAATTCTCCAGAGCCAAAACGTTGTGCATCCACGGCGTGCTGTTCAGCATATGGCTCACGCTGGTCGGTTCCATCGTCGCAGGAGCGACGAGCGTCGGTCATGCGGAAACGCTCGGCGAGCTTTGGTCGGTCGAGATCGAACCTGGCAACTACGTCGCAGCTTTGGGCAACCTCGTCGGTGATTCGGCTGAAGAGCTCGTTCTCGCCGTCGACAACGGCATTTTCGTCTATACATGGGATCAAACGAATCACACGTATGTGTTGACAAGCCATGTGACGGATGTTTCGGCACCTGTGTCGGCACTTGCCTTGGGCGATTTCTTTGCGGAGAATCGACGGGAATTGCTGGTGGGCACATCGGGTTCCGGCCTTATTCGGGTGTACCGGATGACCGACGACGGTCTGCAGTTTGCGTCGACCGTAGTTCGTCTTTGGTCCACCGTGCGTCAAATTGTCACGGTGGACATGGATGGCGACGGACGGCGCGAGATCGTCGCGCTGAGCGAAAATGGCGACGTGGTCGCATTGCGGCCCCAATCGACGGGCTACGCCGAAATATGGCGTAAGCAGGGAGGGAACAATCCTGTTCGCCTACTGACTGTAGGCGATCTGACCGGGGACGGGCTGCCCGAAATCATCATTGCCCGGGAGCAAGGCTATATCGGCATCTATGGTTGGCGCCGCTCAAGAGAAGACACAAAAACTGGCGCTGATGTCGAAGCTTCGTGGGAGCTTCTCCACGAAGCGTTTCCTTGGGGAGCCGTTCGCACGCTCGATTTGGTCGATCTCGATCGCAACGGGAAGCTGTACATTCTCGTCTTGACGGACCAAGGATTGCTCTATGCGTACGGGTTTGACGACGGCCAATGGAACCATCATCAAACGTGGGATGCAGGTGTGTTGTTGTCGGCTACCGAACTGCATCTGCTTCACGCCTATCCTCCAGATCGACCCATTTGGCTTGGCATCACGAGCGAGGGACTGAAAGCTTGGGAATTCGCAGACGGCATCTTTACGCCGTTTTGGGAAGCTCCCATCCAACCCAGCGCAGTATTTCAAGGCTCGAGCGGTGCGCTGGCAACCATTGAACCCGGAGGCAAGTTGCGCCTGCTCGGACGGGTTCCTGACGATCAGCTGCGCGTTTCGGTGAACCATCGCCACTACGAATTGGAGCACCCGTTTTTGTTGGAAGATGGTCATCTCTGGTTGGCGGCTCGCGATTGGCAGCGCTTGCTTTCATTGCGCGGGTGGTTTACTCGCCACGGAGAGCGTTGGACCGGTGTAGGCCCCGGTTTTCAATTGTTTATCGTCGATGCAGGCGGGACCACGGTTTGGGTCAACGGTCGGCAGCGGGAAATATCGCCCGCGGCGCGGATGTTCAACGACGAACTCTACTTGCCGGTTGCATTTGCGGATCGCCTCGGTTATCACAGCGAATTCGAACCGACCCTCCGTACGTTGAAACTGACTCGGAGATGAAACTGGATGCGTCGGTCATGGTATAGATCTATATGACCAAGCATAGACATGTCTCGATTCGACCGGACGCACTGAGGCGTGCCGAGGTTGGGGAGGGACATGGAACATGCAAACAGCCAACAGCGGCGGCAGCATCATTTCACGGCTGCCGATCGACATCATCGCGGTGGTCCGAGGAACGCTGCTGGGCGCCGGATTTGCCCTCTTGGGCGCAGTGTTGTTGAGCGTAGTCATCACGCTGGCGGAATGGGACCCGATTCCGACGTATTTGTACGCCTACCATTACGTGTGCATAGCGCTTGGTGCAGCCCTCGCCGCAAAAAACACGAAGCGATTGGGCTGGCTTCACGGAGGCATTGTCGGCGTTTTATACTTGCTGTTTATTGCTTGGTTGTTTCCGCCCGGCTTTCATCTCGTAGCTTCGGCGAGCGCGAACTGGCTTCCCGGCATCCTGTATAGCTTTGCGGCCGGTGCCTTGGGCGGCGTCATCGGGGTGAACGCTTAGTCAGGCATTCACGGCAGGGATGTGCGTGCAAGCGTGGTATTCAATGGGAAGGGCGAAATACGCTCATTCTCGAGTCGGAAGGAGTACCACGCGTGACCAAAGCTGAACTCGCTCGACGCATTTATGAAGCTGCTCATCTTGAAGGTGAATTTCTCCTCAGATCGGGCCAAATCAGCAACGAATATTTTGATAAATATCGGTTTGAATCTGACCCCGAGCTGTTAGCTGCAATTGCCGAACAGATGGAGGCTTTGTTGCCTGAAGGAACGCAATGGCTCGCCGGCCTCGAGCTTGGAGGCGTTCCTCTGGCGACGGCGCTGTCGTTGCGGACCGGCCTGCCGGTGTTGTTCGTGCGCAAAAAGGCGAAGCCGTACGGCACGCAAAGACTGGCTGAAGGCGGAGACTTTGCCGGCTCCCGGGTCGCCGTCATCGAAGACGTCATTACAACCGGCGGTCAGGTCATCGAGTCCACTCAAGCCCTGGCTGATCTGGGAGCTGAAATTGCGGGCGTGCTTTGTGTGATCGATCGTGAAGCCGGTGGGCGTGAAAACATTGCTCAAGCCGGCTGGGAGCTTCGCTCCGTATTTACCAAAAGTGAACTCGAAGCGCACCGGTCATAGCCGCCGCTTCGGCGTGTCATAAATAACCGCCCGAACGTTGGATGATCTGCCGAGCTTGCTCAACCATGTCGGGATCATCAACGACGGCGGAAAGCACCCAACGATACCGGGGAGGACCATCCGCATCGGCCATGCCGCTTGCATCGGGATGGGCGGCCTCGAGCACGCGGCTGTCGTCCCCGGACCGTTGTGCCCCCAAGGTTAAATCGGTCAGTCCGGCAAAGTCTCCCGTCAACGGACTGACCATATCTTCATTTTCGTCTTCCCCCGACATGCCCAATTCATCCACTGCGACATCCGACACACCTAAACGCCTCAACCGTTCCTGCGCCTCTTCGGCATCCCGAAAATCTTGAAAGTACGCCAGGAACGTTCTGCCTTCGATCTTCAAAGACCATGCGCCTCCTTGACGTCAACGTCCGATAATGACTATTTTGGCCGGATTCGACGTTCCTATGCGGCGATTTGGGTCAAGGCAAATGTTCCGGTGGTTTGATGTCCCAGCGAGTTTCAACAGGCGGGGGAGGAAAGTGTTTGGCCGCATAGGGTAAAATGGCTTCATCCATGACTTGACGAACGCTGACCACGGCTGCTTCCATGTCTCGAAGCGCCCGCTGAACGGCCGGTGCTGAAGCCCCTTGCGTCTCGCGGCGCACAGCACGCAGCGTTGCCGCAGCCACATACAGTGCGGCCTCTAGGCCGTGCAGCAAGGTCCAGACGCTTTTTCCGTCCATGGTTTCGATGGCTTCCGGCCGACGAATGAGGTGTTCCAACGATTGTCCTGCCGTCAGCAGGTCCTGACGAATCATTTCCAGGCGACGATGAATCACTGCATCCCTGATGATGTCGAACAAAATCGCTCACGCTCCTCACGGCTAGTATGCTCTACCGCTCATGTAGGTTCCAGGCCAGGACTAATATTCCTAAAGAAGGAAATATCTTGGTCGAGTTGAATGTACATTCGAAGTCCACAACACTCATGCGGACCTGTCTTTTCGTATTTGCAAAAACACTTCGCGGATAAAACTGACAATTTTCTTTTCCCTTTTGCATTGGGTTGGTGGTCACTGCATTTGCGATGCATGACAGGGGGGGTGGTTTATCATCGTGTCAAGGGAACCCATCACCGCGCTATTCATCGGAACACATCCGCCCGATGAGCCTACGAAAGCACTGCTGCGCGAAATGCACGATTCCCGCATTCACTTCGCTGCAGCTGCCGATATCGACGATGCCAAAGCGCAGCTCCACACCAAACAATTTGATATTGTACTCTTCGACATGGAACCATGTCGCATCGGCGGTTTCGAGACGTTCCTCAACGTGCGTGATATGTGCAAGAACTTGCCCGTTGTCGTGATCAGCGCTTTGAACGACGAGTCCATCGCTCTTAAAACCATTCAGCACGGCGCACAAGATTACTTGGTCAAAAGCCGGGTCGATCCTAGTCTCCTGTCCCGCACGCTCTTGTACGCCATGGAACGCTATCGCCTGATGAAAAAAATTGAAATGCAGGCACGGCAATTGGAACGGGATAAATCACAAGCCCGCTTCATTGAAATCATCGCTCATGAGCTGCGCAACCCGATGTCTGTCGCTAAAGCCATTTTGACATTGCTCCGTGTGCAAGTGAAAAACAACAGTATTCCACCGGACTTGCTGGATCGACTGCAGACGGTTGAGAACGAAATCGACAGACTATCCGGTCTTCTTAACGCCGTTTTGGAAGCGTTCCGCACGCAAGAAGGTGAATTTGATTTTATTTGGGAAGCATGCGACCTGCAGCAAATGATTCACGAAGCGCTGACGCCGTTCCGGGCTTGCGAAGGCTCCAAACATCGATTCTTGGTCAACGACGCCGTAGAGCCGATCTACGTATCCGGCGACCGACGGCACTTGGAGCAAGTTCTTCGGAGTCTCTTTGAAAACGCCATGAAGTACTCTCCCAACGGAGGTCGCATTTGGATTGACTACGGGCAACGGGACGAATGGGCCTGGATTACGGTCGAAGACGAAGGGCTCGGCATTCCCGAAGAAGATCTGGAACACGTATTTGAAGGATTTTACCGTGCCGGCAATGCAATATCGCATGATCTGGCAGGACTCGGACTGGGTCTTTTCATCGGCAAAGCGATTATCGAGGCCCATGACGGTCGTATTTGGGCTGAAAACAAACCCGAAGGCGGAGCGAAGTTTTCCATTGAAATTCCGCTCGCTGCCTGTACGGCCGCCCAAGCGGCTGGTATTCGCAACACAAAACGAAAAACGGCCTCAAACTGATTGAGGCCGTTTGGCAGGGGAGACAGGACTCGAACCTGCAACCCCCGGTTTTGGAGACCGGTGCTCTGCCAATTGAGCTACTCCCCTAAAACACCTCTAATAATAGCATAGAAAACGACGGCGGTCAACGCTTGATGAGCTGATTTTATTGTTCTGGTGCTGTTTTTCATGCATTCACATAGTGGGGCCGGTTGCGCAACCAAAAAATCGTACTTGGTCAGCAGGTGGGAAGGGATGCGATGGCGAAAATGTCCAGAAACAAAAATCACGATAATATAGATTTCCGTGCTTTTTAGGTCCGTATGAACAGGAGGTTATGTGTTGCAACGCGATTTGCCGGCTAAGACGTCGTTCAATCTGTGTCTGGAATATTTCATCGATTCGCTGACGGGACGTTCGCAAGCAACGCGTCAGGCGTATTACCGAGATTTGCTGCAGTTCAAATTGTATTTGGTCTTACATCGACCGGACTGTATTGTCCGTGGATCACCGGAACGAATTCGTGATTTGCAGCTTGAACTCGAGCGTGCCAGCGGGCGCCTTGTTGACACTCGCTTTCACCGCCAGCACTCACGGGAAGAAATCCGCCCGCGAGCTATTCTGGATGAATTCGACTGCGATTTGGCGCGTGTCACACGTGAAGTTATCGTGAGCTATTTCGGCTACTTGGAAACTGCCCGCAACGTCGGACGAAATACATTGTACCGTCGCTCATCGTCACTGCGACGCTTTTTTCGCTTGCTCGCCAAAGAAGGATTCGAAATCGACCATGGAGCCTTAGAAAAATTGAGTGACCTTGATATTCGGCCCAAACGGGTTTTACCCGTGGTGCTCACGCAGGAAGAAGCACTTCATTTTATGGAAGTTGTCGATCGCGTCCGCGATCGAGCGATTCTATTGGTGATGTTGTACATGGGACTCCGAATTGCCGAATTGGTACGCCTTAACGTCGATGACATTACAGAAGACACAACGGGAATTACGTTTATCGGCAAGGGTTCAAAAGAGCGCTATGTTCCGGTTCACCCAACCGTCAGAGACGCCGTTGTTCTGTATAAGGTAACCGAGCGTCGCCCCGCCAAGAAGGATTCCCTGGGAGAACCGTTATTTGTTAGTCAGCAAGGCAACCGCATGGATCCGTCGACGGTGCGTCGGATGGTTTACAAATACGCTCAGAAGGCTACTATGGTGGATCCGCGGAAGCGCTCTCGCCTTTCCCCGCATAAATTTAGACATACCTTTGCTACGTTGCTGCTGCAAGGCGATGTAGACATCCGCCACATTCAAGAGCTGTTAGGCCATGAACATTTATCGACAACCCAAATTTATACGTCGGTTGTCCGGCGTGATTTGCACCGTGCAATTGAAAGACATCCACTCGGCCGTCTCGATCATTCCCAAACGGACGAGTGACGTTCGAATGCAACACGTACATGAGGCTCGACATCTGACGGTGCGTCATTCAGCGATACGGGAACGGCAATGCGATCGCCCGGCTGCAGTCTGGCGTATGACTGCGGCGAAATTTGATTTAACTCGGCGATGTGATGGAGCGTTTTGCGTGGATCCCACCCTTTGGGTCCATATTGAACCGCTATATCCCATAGCGTATCGCCTTTCCGTATCACTATGGTGGCATACGTGTATTCCTTGCCGCGGTTGAAGAGCTCAACCATTCGATACGCCGCAGCCCAGGCGGCAAAAAGCGCAACCAAAATGCTTGCGATGATCAGAGCCCACGCCAATCGATATCGCGCCGGAAGCGTGCGTGTGCGCTTTGTCGACAGTTCACCGACTGATGTTGCGATCATGTCGCAAGCCGACTTGGCAGCCGTACATTCACCGTACGTATGTACTCCGAACATCTGATCCCACCTCCGTTTTCATCCTAACAGGAACGTATGTGCGGTGTCAATACAAGAAGCGAACTTGCGTTTGCAAAAACCGAACATGTGTGTTAAAGTGAAATCAATTGATCTACTCGGTAGAAGGGAGTGCCTGCAGTGGATGATCTCAGCCCCAGGCAACGGCAAATTTTAGAATTTATTCGTTCCGAGGTGATGAAGAAGGGATATCCCCCATCCGTACGTGAGGTCGGTCAAGCTGTCGGGCTGAGCTCCAGTTCAACCGTTCACGCTCACCTCGGAAAGCTCGAAGAAAAAGGCTACATTCGCCGCGATCCAACGAAGCCCCGGGCCATCGAGCTGTTGGACCGTGCGAACGGTGAACAAATCAGGAAAGACATTGTTCAAGTTCCGGTTGTCGGCAGGGTCACTGCCGGTGCCCCCATCTTGGCGGTTGAAAACATCGATGATTATTTCCCCATGCCGAAAGAGTTTGCCGGCGATGGAGAGACTTTTATGCTCAAAGTGCGGGGCAACAGCATGATCGAAGCAGGAATATTCGACAGCGATTATGTTGTCGTCAGACGTCAGTCGCACGCTGAAAACGGTGATATCGTCGTCGCCCTTTTGGAAGATGAGGCGACGGTCAAACGGTTTTTCCGCGAGACCAATCACGTACGCTTGCAACCGGAAAATCCGCATATGCAGCCGATTTTGGTGCGCGACGTGCAGATTTTGGGCAAAGTGATTGGGGTTTTCCGAAAGCTATAAGGCGGCGCGTAAATGCCACCGCCCTGCGGTTGAGCTGAGCGGTTGAGCTGAATGGAAGAAACGCCTATCAGACATGCGATAGGCGTTTCTCTCAGCAGGGTCAAGAAGTTTTTTGAGCTAAGCGTAGCCTTGAAGCGTTGATTTCGAGCGGTTTATCGTTGCGAGCCAGCCGCCCGGCATCGGGCAGTTGTCGCAATGGTCGTTTTCTTTGGTTCCGCAGAAAGACAATCGTTTTTTGATCGATGCCAAGAAGATCAAAAAACAGATGAAATGCTTGTTCGCGTCCTGCGAGTTCCGGATGCTTTGTTTCCGCTTCACGGTCGAGTCGAGGCAGCTGCGTGTACGTTCGAACTGCTTCCTTGTATGCTTCGTCTACGCCGCCGCGTTCAACGGCTTCCATAAAATGCGTATATTGATCTCGGCGTGCCTCGGCATGATGGTGCCAGTAAAGGGGTTCGGATGTTTGAAGACTGAATAGCAAGTCTTGTTTTGCGAGACGCTTGAACTTCTTCAGCCCCCGCATGACCTCTTCTTTGCCGACGAGAATAATGATTTTTCACTCCCCTCTCGTGAACAACGCCAAACCAACCGCCGCCATGTTTGTTCCTGAAGCCTTCTCGGTGGCATGAAAAAAGCCACTGGGACAATGACGTTGTCCGAGTGACTTGGGTTTCACGACGAGTTCTGTTTTGCCTTGAGTGGTTGATATTGAATCCTTTCGCCGCCGAGCCAGTAAAAGTAGCCAGAGCTCGGCTCATCCGCCCTTGGCCGCACGGCTACCGCCCACGCCGTAAGAAGGCTGCCGTAATCGATACCTTCTGAGCTGCCCGTGTCGCCGACGTGGGACTTGCGCCGTGCCCATGCTTGCAGCTGCTGGTACGTCAACCGGGCCGGCGGCGGAATGAGATGTAGGTTCTGATCCATCGGCAGGGCTCCCCCTTCCCCGTCCGCAAGACCATTCCTCGACATCGGTTGTAGTATACGTCAATTCTCGGCAAAAAGATGTACGGGAAAAAAGATCGGCACTACGAAGAAGGGGTGTTTTCTCCCTCTCTCGTCGCATAGATTGAAATGCCGAACTCACCGGACTCTGTGCGGGTGAGTCCGAAAATAAATCCTTTGTGCTTCAGGCTCTGGTTCAAAAAGGTAATCAGACGGTGGACATCTCCGGAAAGCGTGAATGTTTCGCTCGCAAAGTGCTGTAGACGGTCGGTTTTTGTATGGTTCGTTGGCATCCAGGTGCCTCGCTTTCAACATATTTGTCGGTCGCATTTGCTGTTGCGCTGTATCTCTAGGATACCATGAACACCCGCGAAATTTGGAGGGAAAGCGCCGCAAACAGCACGACGACGTACAATAGCGCCATCACCGTACCGATCATTACGAGAAAATGCGTGAAGACTCCTTCCGACGACCTAGGATGCAGTTCTGTGAGGTGAATGTGCGCGCCGCGGATGCTTAGGCTTTCGAATATGAGGACGGAAATGCCGGCAGCTATCACTCCCACGGTCACCCAAACGTGAGCAAACGAATCCACGCCTGTTTCAGCTCCTTGCGCGCTTTGATGCGCCGTTTGCTAAAACAGGATATGCCGCTTCATCGTGGCGGGTGCGCTCACGCTGAGCGACGTGGCTTAGGGCAGCAAGCCATATTTTTTGCGGGCCAGCTTGGCTTTCTGTTCAATTTTGTTTTTGATGCGACAGAGTGCGTTGTCGATAGACTTCGTATGAGTGTTCAACTCATCCGCCATTTCTTTATAGGACAACCCGCTGATATACAACTGGAAGACGTTGTGCTCAAACGTGCTCAAGATTTGTTTGATCAAATCTTGCACAAACTGTAGATGCTCTTTTTCTATCAAGATCGTTTCCGGGTTGTCCATGTTGTGGTTTGAAATCACTTCCATCAACGTTCGATCGCCGTCAGCGTCATAGATTGGCTTATAAAGCGAAGTGTAGGAATTTAACGGGATGTGCTTCTGGCGGGTCGTACCTTTGACTGCACTGATGATGTTGCGTATGATGCACAGCTTCGCAAACGACCAAAAGGACGACGTACCAGGCGAGAAATCTCGTATCGCTTTGAAGAGGCCGATCATGCCTTCTTGCATCAAGTCATCGTCTTCCGCACCTTGCAGGAAATACGGGCGGGTCCATATGTAAACGAGCTTTTGATATTTGCGGAGCAAATATTCAACGGCATCTTCGTCTCCTTGTTGGGCCAGTGCGACAATCTCTTCGTCAGTGAGCTCCGAGTAGTCTATCTTCGCTTTTTGGCTACTCTTTTCAGTAAGCGAACCATTCAAGAGCTTTCACTCCTAACGTTGACAAACGTCAACTTTTTGAGATGTCCAGTTCTAATATTTCTCTTCGATGCTCCATTCCCCTCTCAAAAGTCAATGAAGAGTGTCTATTTAAGTAGTTCTTCTCATCCCGTGTTTCGGAAACAAAAAAAGAGCCGCTTCAAACCGGTCTGAGCAGGCTCTCAACAGAAACGAAATAAAGGTGTGTGTGTGGGCATTCACCGTCTGCGTAGTCTTGATTACACGCTTTGGATCGTGCCCACCCCGCTTGAAGCGCGCCGACCTCGGTCGGTGCGAACCAAAGGAAGGTCAATATCAATGCAGTCGTATAGAGGAATAATGGGAAATCAACCGCACGAAGTTTTGCCTTCAGCCTTCCCTTACGGGTGTGAGTTAGGCGCTTTCGTCGACCTTTACGACTTCCGGCTGCTGAATTCCGCGAGGAATTTCATTGATGCGCGTGTCCGTTGCATTGAATGATTTCACCAAGTAGTTGCAGGCATTCCACGGATCGACCGTGTCACCGCATGTAAACACATCAATCGCTGCATAGCCAAGCTCCGGCCACGTGTGGATGGCAAGGTGACTTTCGGAGATGACGACGACTCCGCTGACACCTTGGGGGGCAAACTGGTGAAAGGCCACTTCGCGAATTTCCGCACCGGCCCTCAGTGCCGCCTCCACCATAATGTTTTCCACCCGACGCCGATCGTTCAATACCTCAGGATCACATCCGTACGCCTCGCACAAGATGTGACGACCCAAAGTATGAATCATTGTTTAGCCCCCTTTCATAATGCTCCGAACAAGAAATCAAGCTTCATTCTAAGCATGAGGGGGCCGCATGTCAAGATAAATTAATAGGCATGTGGAAATATGTGATCGTGCAGCGGAGCGCTTGAATTTAGCATTTGGACAATATCAACTTGCAAATTGGGCGCTTGCCCGCTTGGCCACCTACAGTTGTTCGAGTGCCGTGACGACTTCCTCCAGCGCAATGAAAATGTGCTCTTTGGATGTGCCGCCTTGCAGGAACACCGCATACGGCGGACGCATAGGGCCGTCGGCTGAAAACTCCAGCGAGCCGCCTTGTACAAAGGTGCCGGCCGCCATAATGACGGGATCGGCGTATCCCGGCAAATCTCCCGGCTCCGGAGTCACGATGGCGTCGATCGGCGATGCTTGCTGTACCGCTCGGCAGAAAGCCCGCATTTTATCGGGATCGTTTAAAATCACGACTTGCACTGTATCGGTGCGGACGTCGTCCACACCGGGCCGCACTTCGTATCCCATGGATTCAAACAGCGCCGCGGCGGTGACGGCTCCGATGACTGCTTCACCGACGACATGCGGAGCCATGAACAGACCCTGTAGCAGGATGCGCCCCAGCCCGAAAGTCGGCCCGACATCGCTGCCTAGCCCCGGTGCCGTAATCGCTTCGGCGGCGAGTTCAACGAGATCGCGACGGCCGGCGATGTATCCACCCGAAGGCGCCAATGTGCCGCCGGGATTCTTGATCAAAGAACCGGCCATCAGATCAACCCCTACGTTTGTCGGTTCTTGGTCTTCGACGAATTCACCGTAGCAGTTGTCGACAAAAACGACGATGTCCGGGCGATATTGGTGTATGGCATCTGTGGCTTCTTCGATTTGCGCGATGCTCAGCGATGGCCGAAGTGAGTAGCCACGGGAACGTTGAATGAGGACCATCCGTGTTTCCGGACGAATGGCCGCCAGCGCGGCCGGAATATCGATGTTGCCCTCCGGAGTTAGCTCCACCTCATCGTAAGCGATGCCCCATGCACGCAGTGAACTCTTGCCGGGGCCTTGAATCACTTGCCGCAAGGTGTCGTAAGGAGCGCCGCTGATGGAAAGCAGGTGATCGCCGGGTCGCAATATGCCAAACAAGCTCTTGGTGATGGCGTGCGTGCCCGAAATGAGCTGCGGCTGAACGACCGCGGCTTCCGCCTGCAAACTTGCCGCAAACACGTTGTTCAAGGCTTCACGGGCGGGATCATTGTAGCCGTAGCCCGTTGTTCCGGTAAGGTGGAACTCCGTGATGTGATTGCTGCGGAAAGCATCGAGAACTCGCTTTTGGTTTTTCAATCGAACCGCATCGACATGCGCCCAGGCGCTTTGGGCACGACGGATCGCTTGTTGAACCAAAGGCAACTCCGAAATCAGATGTACCGCCATTAGATCTTCGTCACCGCCGAACGAACTTTCACCCGTTTGCCTCCAAGGCTGTCGATGGTCGAGTCACGCAGCTGTTTTTCCGAATGAACTTGGAGGCGCCACTTGCCACTTTCCAGCGGGCGAATTTCCAGTTCACCGCTGATCTCATGCTTTTCCCAGAGTTTATCGACTGCTTTGCGCAGCGTCGCTTCGTCGTCGAACTCGAGGGCGAAAGATATGATCATAAGTTGATTCCTTCCCTGCCGTTGATTAATCGTTCGTTGCCACCGTCGTCAAGGTCCCACGGTCGATGCCTTGACGGAACGATGCCATAAAACTGTAGGCGACCTCCGCTGCAGCTTCCGGGGACGAAGCGTTTTCATGAATGGTGTTGATCAGCGCGCTGCCGACAATGACGCCATCGGCCACGCCGGCTACTTGTGCCGCCTGATCCGGCGTGGAAATGCCAAACCCCACGGCGAGAGGAATGTCGGTCACTTTGCGGACACGACTCAAAAACGGCTCAAGAGCGGTCGATATGTGTGTGCGCACACCGGTAACACCGGTCAAGGAGACGCAGTAAATAAAGCCGGACGCTTGCTCGGTCGTGCGCTTAATGCGCTCGGGCGTACTTGTGGGAGCCAGGAGGTAAATGAGGTCAAGCCCGGCGTCCTTCGCTTTTTGCCGCAAGCTTTCGCTGGCTTCGAGAGGCAGGTCGGGGACGATCAAGCCGTCGATGCCCGCTGCGGCGGCGTCGGCAACGAAACGTTCTTCGCCCTGTCGGAAAATGCAGTTGTAATATACCAAATATAAAAGCGGCACTTCGACCCCTTGCGTACGCATTTGTTTGACCGATTCGTGCACTTTGGCGATGGTCGTGCCGGCCTCGAGCGCTCGTTGGGCCGCGAGCTGAATCGTCGGACCGTCGGCGAGCGGATCGGAATAAGGTATGCCGATTTCGATTAAATCGGCTCCACCGGAGACAAGCGCAGGCACGATGGCCTCGGTTGCCGCCAATGAAGGATCTCCCGCCGTGATATACGGGATGAGTGCTGTTCGTTTCTCGGCACGCAGCCGTTTGAACGTATCGGCAATGCGACTCACAGCTGAAAACCACCTTTCTCCAGGAGTTCGGCTGCCTCGGCCACGTCCTTATCGCCTCGCCCCGATATATTAATGATAATTTGCGCCTTCGGTCCAAGTTCTCGTGCCAACTTGATTCCGTAGGCGACCGCGTGAGCGCTTTCCAAAGCCGGTATGATTCCTTCAAGCTGCGACAGCTTGACAAAGGCGTCGAGCGCTTCACGGTCGGTCATAGGCACGTACTGAGCTCGACCTGTTTCTTTCAAGTAGCTGTGTTCCGGTCCGACTCCCGGATAATCCAACCCCGCCGATATAGAGTGAGCCGGAAGGATTTGACCGTCTTCGTCATGCAGCAGATAGCTTTTTGCCCCATGGAGCACACCAATTCGGCCGAGCGTGAGAGCAGCTGCGTGCCGCGGTGTGTCCACGCCTTCACCGGCGGCTTCGACACCGTACAAAGCGACTTCCCGATCATCGATGAACGGATGAAAAATTCCCATGGCATTGCTGCCGCCGCCTACACAAGCGACAACCGCATCGGGCAAGCGGCCCGAAATTTCGAGAATTTGCTCACGCGCCTCCCGACCGATCACGGCCTGAAACTCACGCACCATGGTCGGATACGGGTGCGGGCCGACGACCGAGCCGATGATGTAATGCGTCGACTCAATGTTGGTCACCCAGTCGCGGATGGCCTCGTTGGTCGCGTCCTTGAGCGTGCGCGTTCCGGAAGCGACCGGATGGACTTTCGCGCCCAGCAGCTCCATGCGAAACACATTGAGGGCTTGGCGCCGGGTGTCCTCTTCCCCCATGTACACGTGGCATTCCAAACCGAAGCGAGCACAAACCGTAGCGGTTGCAACACCGTGCTGCCCTGCACCTGTTTCGGCGATAATCCGGCGTTTCCCCATGCGTATCGCCAACAAGATTTGTCCCAATGTGTTGTTGATCTTGTGGGACCCGGTATGGTTTAGGTCTTCCCGTTTTAAGTAAATGGATGCGCCTCCGGCATACTGCGTGAGGCGTTCGGCAAAATAAAGAGGCGTCGGACGCCCCGAGTAAGATTGGCGCAAAGCTTGAAGCTCGTTTTGAAATTCAGGGTCGTTGCGTACAGCTTCGAACTCGCGCGTCAACTCTTCCAATGCAGGCATCAATGTTTCGGGTACGTATTGGCCACCGAACTCACCGAAATAGCCGACCGCTTGCGTACTCATGGTAAGAACTCCTCGCTCTCGCAATAAACTGCTGCATTTTCTCATGGTCCTTGACGCCGGGGGATTCTTCCACCCCGCTCGAGGTATCGACGCCGAACGGCTGGACGACCTTGATCGCTTCGGCGACATTGTCCGGGGTAAGGCCACCGGCAAGGATGATACGACGTTTCCGAGCAATCTCCGTTGCCAAGGACCAATCAAAAATGTGCCCGGTTCCGCCGGGAACACCCGGAACGTATGAATCGAGCAAAAAGGTGTCCACCGGATATTCGTCAAGACGCGCCAAGCTTTCTGCATCCTTCACCCGGATGCTTTTGATCACTCTGCGGCCCAAAGGGAGCAGAGCCTCAACCTGCTCGGGCGTTTCGGATCCATGCAGCTGCAGAACGTCTAAATCGACCTGGTCGAGAACGGCTGCAATTTCATCTCGCGTAGCGTTGACGAACACTCCCACCCGGGAAATGAACGGACCGAGCTCTTTGCTGATGCGCCGAGCTTGCTCAGCGGTGATTTGCCGTGGACTCGGCGCAAAGATGAAGCCTACGGCGTTTGCCCCGGCGGCTTCAGCGGCCCGGGCATCTTCCGGGCGAGTCATGCCGCACAATTTAATTTGGATCATCATGCGCGTTGCCCCTGCACACTTGATGATGTACCGAGCAGCTCATCGACCGCGCTGCCGATGTCATCGCGTCGCATCAATGCCTCACCGACGAGGACGGCTTTCGCCCCTGCCTCCCCCATCCGCTCGACGTCGGCACGCGTGAAGATGCCGCTTTCGGCGACGAGAGGAATTTCGGGCGGGATTCGTTTGGCAAGCCGGACCGTCGTATCAAGATTCGTTTCGAAGGTGTGGAGGTTTCGATTGTTCACGCCGATCAAACGGGCGCCCGATTCGAGCGCTGTATCGAGCTCCGCTTCGTCGTGCACCTCGACGAGGGCGTCCATGCCCAACTCTTCGGCAAGCTGGCGAAAATCGCGCAGCTGGTGTCGGTCGAGACATGCAACGATAAGCAAAATTGCATCCGCCCGCCAAGCCCGGCTTTCAACCACCTGATACGGATCGATGATGAATTCCTTGCGCAAAATGGGCAAGCGAATTTCCTGCCGAATTTGCGGCACGTATTCCAGGTGGCCGCCAAAGAACTCTTCGTCGGTCAACACGGAAACAGCGGCAGCTCCATGCTTCTCATACGTGCGAGCAATCTCGACCGGATCAAAATCCGCACGTATGATCCCTTTCGACGGCGAGGCCCGCTTGACTTCCGCAATGAGCTGCACCGGGCGATCGTCTCGTGTGATCGCTTCAATGAACGGCACCGGCGGATCGTTTTCCCGAATGCGTGCTTCAAGAAACCGTTGCGCAACGAGGCGCTTTTGTTCAGCGACCTGTTCTTTCTTATGGGCTACGATGCGTTCGAGAATCAATTTACGCACAGCTCCTGATTGTATAGTCACGCAAGGCTTCGAGTTTGGCCAAGGCCTTGCCCGAGTCAATGCTGTCCGCTGCCAGGGCGACGCCGTCCTTCAAGTTGTCGGCAAGTCCGGTGACGACCAACGCCGCCGCGGCATTCATCAAGACGACGTCGCGCGGCGCACCCTTTTCTCCGGCAAGGACCGCTTGAATGATTTGGGCATTGGTGACGCTGTCGCCGCCGATTACGGATTCGCGGGACGCGGTTTGGAGCCCAAAATCTTCCGGCTCGATGATTTGCGTTGTAACTTTCCCTTCCTGCAGCAGCGAAACCCGCGTGGGTGCGCTGATGGAAATTTCGTCGAGGCGGTCGAGCCCGTGCACGACATACGCCATCTCGACGCCGAGCCGACCGAGGACCTCGGCTAATATGGGCGTCAGTTCAGGCTTGTAGACACCGACAACCTGCACGTGGGCGCCTGCCGGGTTCGTCAGGGGACCTAAAATGTTAAAGATCGTTCGGATGCCGATTTCCTTTCTCGGGTTGACGGCGTATTTCATCGCTCCGTGGAACGTCGGCGCAAACAAAAAACCAATGCCGACGTCGTCGATACACTGTTGTACCTGCATGGGCGTAAGGTCGATGCGTACTCCCAGCTGCTCGAGTACATCCGCCGATCCGCAGCGGCTTGAAACCGAACGGTTGCCGTGTTTCGCCACGGTTGCCCCCGCACCTGCAACGACAAATGCAGCAGCCGTGGAAATATTGAACGTTTGCGATCCGTCGCCCCCCGTTCCGCACGTATCGACGATTTTGGCGGCACGCGGCCGAATTTGATCGGCTTTGGCCCGCATGACCCGAGCGCTGCCCGCGATTTCATCGACCGTTTCGCCTTTCATACGCAGCGCCGTGATATACGCGGCGATTTGGCTCGGCGTCGCTTGTCCACTCATAATTTCATCCATGACCGCCTGAGCTTCTGATTCCGTTAAATCGATTCCGTCGACAACCTTTGCAATCGCTTCTCGAATCACCATGAATTCCCCTCCCCGCACAGGTCATGAAAACGGTGAATTTTTGTCGGCTCGCTCGGCATCCACACGCGGAATCAACGGATTGCGAGGTTTCGCTGCGCTTTCCACCACCGGCAAGCCGGCTCGCCGCATGAAGTTCGCCAACAGCACGTGTCCCCAATCGGTGAGAATCGATTCCGGATGGAATTGAAATCCCTCTACGTCGAAATCACGGTGACGGATCCCCATGACTTCGCCTGCAGCGGTTTTGGAAGTAACGATCAACTCTTCGCCTATGGAATCGGGGTCGACGACCAACGAATGATAGCGGGTTGCGTTGAATGGCGACGGAACGCCTTCATAAAGTCCCGAACCCGAGTGGTGGATTTCGGATGTTTTGCCGTGCATCAATGTTTCCGCCGGGACGATGCGTGCGCCAAAAGCTTGTGCGATGCACAAATGCCCGAGACTGACGCCGAGAATCGGGATTTTGCCGGCGAACTGCCGGATGACGCTCAACGAAATGCCGGCTTTGTCAGGCGTCGACGGCCCCGACGAGATGACGACAGCACTCGGATGCTTCTCGGCGATTTCCTCGGGAGTGATTTTGTCATTTCGATACACCTCAACCGAAGCGCCCAGCTCTCCGAAGTACTGCACCAAGTTATAAGTAAAGGAATCGTAGTTGTCGATAATGATGATCACTCGGCTGCCTCCTCTGCAATGACGACGGCCTTGAGCAAGCCACGAGCTTTGTTGAGCGTTTCTTCATATTCTTTTTCGGGATCGGAGTCGGCCACCACACCCGCGCCGGCTTGAATGTGCGCTTTTCCGTTGTGTACGACGACGGTTCGAATCGTGATGCAGCTGTCCATATTCCCGGAAAAACCGAAATATCCGATGGCACCGCCGTACGGTCCCCTCCGCGATGGTTCCAGCTCGTCGATAATTTCCATCGCCCGCACTTTCGGTGCCCCGGACAGCGTTCCGGCAGGAAATGCGGCTCGCAGCAAATCAAAGGCGTCACGCCCAGGCGCCAGTCGCCCCCGCACATTCGATACGATGTGCATGACGTGAGAGTAGCGTTCGATCATCATCAGCTCATCGACAACGACGCTGCCCGGTTCGCATACTCGCCCGAGGTCGTTGCGGCCGAGATCGACGAGCATCAAATGTTCGGCGATTTCTTTTTCGTCAGCCAAGAGGTCGCGTTCCAAGGCTAAATCTTCCGCCGGATCATCACTGCGTGGACGCGTGCCCGCGATAGGCCGCAGCATCACTTCGGCGTCCTCCGCCCGAACCATGACCTCGGGAGACGAACCGACAATCGCCACGCCGTCGAGCTTTAAATAGAAAAGATACGGCGACGGATTCACGGTACGCAGAACGCGATAAATGTTAAATGCGTCGCCACGCACAGGCAGCGTGAAGCGCTGTGAGAGCACCACCTGGAAGATGTCGCCCGCTCGGATGTACGCCTTGGCCTTCTCCACAGCGGATATAAATGCTTCTTTGGTGAAATTGGAAGTGATTTTGTCGGTGCGGGGAGGAGCTTGCAAAAGACCGCTTAGCGGCGACAGGCCATGCTCTTGTTGTAAAGCCGCCAGGACTCGGTCGATTTCAGCGAGGGCCCGATTGTAGGCCGTATCAGGATCGCCTTGAATGTGCGCGTTGTGGACGATTTGCAGCTTGCCACGCACATGATCGAAAATCAAGACCGTGTCGGTGAAGAGAAACGTCGATTCGGGCAAGCCGAGATCGTCGGGGTTGTTGTCGGGTATGTCCTCGGTATATCGCACCATGTCGTAACTGAAATAGCCGACCGCACCGCCGTAAAAACGCGGCAGCCCCGGAACCTCGACCGGCTGGTAGCGCTTTAACAGATCGCGCAAGGCGTCAATCGGGTCGTCCACCCAAAAGCGCTCTTTTCCCGCGGATGTTTCAATCTCGACTTGCTTTCCCCAGCTGCGGAATATAAGCGATGCGCTGGTTCCGACGAAAGAATAGCGCCCGAGCCGCTCGCCTCCTTCGACGCTCTCAAGAAGATAGGCATTGCGGCTTTCGCCCAGTTTTTTCAATGCGGATACCGGCGTATCGATATCGGCGATGATTTCTTTATAAACGGGGACCAAATTTCCTCTTTTTGCAAGTTCGTGAAACGTGCGACGATCAGGTACGATGCCGTCGTTGGTGGACGTATGATCCACAAACATTCGGGGTTGAATGCCCATGCGCAGAAGGGCTCCTTTCCTCTGTATGCCCACCCCACATGCCGTTTGGACGGAAAAATAAAAGAAAATCCAACGCATGTGACCTTATGCCTTGGGAAGACCGAGAGGAATGTACAGCAAGATTGCAAGGAAGGAGGAAGGGAGGGATGCTTCCTCAGCTCATCTTGTCTCAACTCGTCTCATCTCGGCTCTTCTCAACTAGGCTGGGCAGTGTATAATGCGGTAAACATTTGTAGTCATTGTAATCATTGGCTGTCGTTATTGTCAACCGTCAGCGGCGGGAAATACATGCCGTCGGATCCAGCACAAAGACAGTCTTCGGAATCACTTCGCGTGCTTGACGAATCCAAAAAGCACCGCCGACTGTGACGAAAATAACTCGGACGTAGTCCAAATCGTCATGACGATCGAGATATCGCCACACCTCTTCCCGCAATTGAAGATTTTTCCTTCCCGCCCAGAGTGGATTGTTTTTGTCGATTAGCCGTTAAAGGCAAACCAAGGTGACCAGTGGATTTTAAGTTCGCCCTGCTGGTCATCCCTTACAACGTGATGATTTTCGATAAATGAATACTCTTTTCTTCCGATTTGTACAAAGTCCTCCTCGTGGCGCAACAAATGCGTCATGATCGGTGCAACCCCCTCTATTGACGGTCCTTCCAGTTCTCGATGCCGTCATGAACCCATCGACCCATTGTACTATCACCAATGGCGCCGCAGCACCATATGCTACGTTAGGTCTTCGCAACCGTTTTGCGACCCGGAGGTTCGGATAATGGTACAACTGATTCCGTTGGACATTGACGGGCGTCAAGCGATTGGTGTACGTGTGGATTTGCCGCAAACCAACTTAATCGCAATTACCACTGACAAAGGCTATATCATGTGTGGCGCACTCGACGTGCAGCTGCTGAATGAGCGATTGGCCAACCGCAAAATCATTGCCGGACGGGCTGTAGGCGTACGCACATTTGAAGATCTTTTGCAAGCTCCCCTGGAATCGGTTACGGACGGTGCGAAGGAAATTGGCATCCACGTGGGCATGGCGGGTATCGAGGCGATAGCCAAAATGTTTTAGCAGGATTCAACGGAACGGATTTCCGCACCCGTATCCGTTGCTTCGACTTCCCTTGAAGCGCTGCGTTCTCCGGCGAGCCGACCGCATACAATGCACGCCCCCCGCTCCCAGCTTTTCCTGCGCAGCTCAAGGGGCGCATAGGCACTTCCTTCCAGAAAGCCTTCGCGCTGACCGGTGCGCCGCCCAATGGCATAGCCCATGACGAGGGCAAGAAAAACGGTGAGGATGACGGCAGCGACAACGGCGGGACTCATGGCAGCCACCCTTTCGGAGGATCTGCAATTCCCGGCGATTCCCGCTTGGTGCGCAGCGCCAGACGCCACACCCACGTATCGAGCACGGCAGCGGCAACAATGGTAAGCGCCGTTTCAATCGGATACAGCCACGCTGCGAGAGCAAAGCACGCCAACGCGACGCCGTTCACCTCCACCCAGCCAAAGCGACGCAAGAGGTTGGGATTCCCGGACATTTGGTCGACGTGGTAATCGATCGTATCGTCAACGGCTTGAACGAACACCATCATCGCCAGGCCCCAAAGTTGTCTGACGGGGCCGAGAAGGAGTGCGCCGAGTCCCAACACCACCAAGCTTTCCTGCCAGCCTGTCAGTCCGCTTGGCAGAGCGCGCCTCAAATCTTGCACCATGCCAGTCGAATAAGCCGCCAAAAAAAGCGACAGAGCGACGGAAGGATGAAAAGCAGCGCCGACGGCCAAAAGAACGAGTCCGTAAGGCAACGTTGCTTCGCCGAGCCGAACGGCCGGACTGGGAATGCCTGTCTGCGAATCGTATCGGAGATCCAAAAAGTCGTCCATGAGTTTTACGGCCAAACCCGCGCAGAGAATGGCGGCACCTGCACGGACGGTGGCCATGAGCGCCTCTTCAAATCCAACGCCAGACAAATCGTTTCACCTCACGGAACCCCTCGCGTTTCAGGGCCGATATGGGGGCGATTGGATGCCCGGAAAATTCACGTCGAATGCGCTCCAAACCTTCACGTGCTTTCGGCAGATCCATTTTGTTGGCCAGGATCAAATACCCCCCTCGCATCAGCGCAAATTGTGCGACCTGGTAATCAACTTCGCCGAACGCTTCGACGGCGCCGCGTTCGGCGGCACGCGAGGCATCAACCATGTGCAGCACGAGTTTGGCGTCGCGCACGGCAGCCAGCGTCTGGGCCATGGACGACCGAATGTCTTGGTCGGCCGGAATTCCATCGATGAGACCGCTCGTGTCGACAATCTCAAACCGCTTGACACCCTTGCCGGCAGGCAAGTCGACGGTGATGGACTGAAGTTTGCGGGTGTGATGTGGCTTATCACTGACCAACTCACGCAATGCCTGTTCAACAGTATACGTCGTGCGAGTGACCGTTCCAGACGGGTCTTTGGCCGTGACGACGAATTCTTTCATGCCGAGGAACGCCGCAAACTGGATGACGAATAGGCTCTTGCCCACGTTGGTCTTGCCAATGATGATGCATTGTTTCAAACGGCGTTCACCTCCTCGAGGTCCGCCTCCTCGATCACCATCAGTTCTTCCCGGCTTGAGTGCTGCTTTTTCACGAGTCGAACCGCTTGGCGCCGAATCGCCCGTTCGATCAAATTGCGCACCATGCGTGCATTGCCGGCGTTCGGGTCGTTGCGAGCCACTTGCTGCTCTAAAATTTTCTTGAGCCGCTCCCGCGCGGCCGGCGACAAACGGTATTGGCGTTGACGCAGCATGTGATGTGCGATTTGCAGCAATTCTTCGGGTGTATAATCCGGGAACGGAATGTGGATGGGAAAGCGCGATTGCAACCCCGGATTCGTCTGCAAAAAGCCTTCCATCTCGTCGTGATAGCCGGCGAGAATCAATATGAACTCGTCTTTGTGGTCTTCCATGGCTTTAACGAGCGTATCGATGGCCTCCTTGCCGAAATCCTTTTCACCGCCTCGGGCTAAGGCGTATGCTTCATCGATGAATAAGATGCCGCCCATCGCTTGGTTGATCTGATGGCGCGTTTTTTGCGCCGTGTGCCCGATATATTCACCGACGACGTCGGCGCGCTCGCATTCCACCAAATGTCCTTTGGACAACACGCCCATTTCACGGAACATCCGGCCAAATATTCTGGCGACTGTTGTTTTTCCGGTGCCTGGGTTGCCTTTAAAAATCATATGCAGGACCAGCGGCTCACTGACCAAATGCTGCTTTTTGCGGCGCTGTTGAATCTCGACGAATGCCTGCACTTCTTTGACGAGCTTTTTGACGGATTCCAGCCCGATCAGCGAATTGAGTTCCGCTTCCACTTCGCGCAAACGTTGCAGCCTTGCTTCTTCGTCATCTTCCGCTTTTTCTTTCGCTTTGGGACGTGACGAATGCACCATGTTCGACACGGGAGCTCCGTCGTGATTCAGTTGCTCCTGGCCTTTGTCGATGCTTCGGAACAAGGCAAAGGCTTCAGCCGGAGTTACCCGTCCTTGTTCAAAAAGGTCGAGCACTTCGGAGGCCGTGCGCGGACGTGCGCCCCGAGACATAAACCATCCACCTGCCTCTATCCGAAAATGAGCACGCCGCGCCAACTGAAGGGCGCGGGCTGCCATGGGCAGCCTACAGCATGAAGCTCCATTTTTCATTCCTATGTGGAAATGCCTTAAAGTGTCACAGTGGCTTGGCAGGAAGTTGGCGGCGAATGTATTCGGCGATGTCATCCACTGCGTCGGCCATGGAAGCGTACGCATGCAGATCGAACCAGCGCAGGCGTTCGTCACGGCGGAACCACGTGTATTGGCGTTTGGCGTAGCGGCGTGTTTCCCGCTTGAGGCGCTCAACCGCTTCTTCGAAGGTCGACTTGCCCTCGAGGTAGTCGATGATCTCTTTGTAGCCGAGCGCTTGGCGCGCCGTCTTGTTGAGCTGATAACGCTGCATCAGCCGGCGGACTTCATCGACCAAGCCGTCGGCAATCTGCTGTTCGACGCGCTGGTCGATCCGCCGGTAAAGCTCGGCACGCGGCCGTGTCAAGCCGATGCGGATCGCGTGATAGCGGGGTTCTTTCTTCTGCGCTTCTTTGAGGTGTTGACTCATGGTCTTTCCGGTTGTTTCATACAATTCTAGGGCACGGATGACACGCCGCACGTCGTTGGGGTGAAGACGCTCCGCCGTCTCGGGATCAATTTCCTGCAACCGTTCATACAGTGCCTGTTTGCCATGCTCTGCCGCTTCGGCTTCGAGCTTTGCACGCACGAGCGGATCCGAACCTGCGCCGGGCAACAAAAATTCGTCGAGCACGGCGCGGATATACAACCCGGTGCCGCCGCTGACGATCGGCAGCCGCTCACGAGCGTGTATATCCGCGATGACCCGGTGGGCCATTTCGCGATACCGGGCGACGTTGAACGCTTCATCCGGCGATACGATGTCAATGAGATGATGCGGTACGCCGTTTCGTTCAGCCGGAGTCGGCTTCGCGGTGCCGATATCCATGCCCTTGTACACTTGCATGGAATCAGCTGTCACTATTTCGCCCGCTAGCCGCTTGGCCAAACCGATGGCGACTTCACTCTTGCCCACGGCTGTCGGCCCGACCAGAATGACCACGGGCTTGAGGTGCGACGCCTGTTGAATCACGTTTCCGGCCACCCTTCATCGGCAACCCGTTTTAATTCGTCTCCGGCGAGAACCGCATAGCCGATGCGTCCCCGTCCGGCAACGGTGCGCGTGAAGCGGCTGTGCGTAAACCACGGACCGTCTTGACGGTCCTTCACCACGACGGCTCGCCGGGCCGCCCGAGCCGCCAGACGCAACGTCGCCGGTTGCAGCGGCGCCGGATCGGCAACCAAGCGCAAAGCTGCTATTCCCGTACTTTCTCTCACCGGATTGTGGAACATGGGATCAAAGTAGACGATGTCCCAGCTGTCCGCAGGCTGTTCCGCCAAGTATTCGGACGCACGGACGAGACGGAGTTCGATGCGGCGCATCGCCGGCAGAATATAATCCCGCCGCTCCGCCGTATATACGGCCAACCCCTGGCCGACGATCAAACCTACGGGCAGCGAAGACTCCAGTGCCCTTACCTTTCCCGTTGTCCCCACGACGTACGATGCGACCAACGCATCCGAGCATAGACCCGCGGTGCAATCGAGCACGGTATCTCCGGGCTGCAGTTCCATGGCGGCGACCATGGGATCGCCGCGTCCGTCGGCGATCGCCTGGATGCGGTGAACGGCCATTCCGGGATGATACACGAAACTTTCGCCGGAAGGATGCCAGAAGGAGTCTTCCTTGCGTCCGACGACATAAATGCCTGTCGGTTCAGGCGCCTGGGGATCTCGGCTTCGTTTTGCGAGTTCAAACAGCTTCGGTAAGCCATACCCGGCCCGTTCGTAGAAGACCTGCCCCGTCGCGGCGCTCAGCCTGCGAGCTCGTTCCGCCTCCTCTGCCGCCGGGTTCCGCACTGTTGTGATCACAAACGGCGTACCGAATGACGCTCGAGACGCACGGACGAACTCTTCCACCACAAACGTCATCGCCGGAGGAACCTCCTTTCCAGCTCGGCTTGATTGATTTCGACGATAATCGGCCGACCGTGCGGACACGCAAACGGATTTTGGGCATCAGCGAGGCGCCGCAGCAGTTCGTGCATCGTTTCCGGCGCGAGCCTCTCGCCTGCTTTGACGGCACCTTTGCAAGCGACCAAAGCGGCAGAAACTTTCATGCGCTCTTCGGTGTACGTTTCGGGCGACATGGATGCCATCTCTTGCACAATCTCGTGGATCGCCGCGGTGCGTCGGGACAAAGAAGCGGGAACGCCCCGTATGACCAAAGTGCGGCCGCCGAATTCTTCGGCATGAAAACCGATGCACGCCAATGCGTCGATGAGCTCAGCCGCTTGAGCGGCCGCCGCAGCAGGCAGTTCGACGGTGATGGGAACGAGAAGCTGCTGGACGTCGGTCGGCTGCCCGCTTTTGCCGAGCACTTCCTCGAACAAAATGCGCTCGTGCGCTACGTGTTGATCAATGAGCCACAACCCCCAGGGAACCGGTACGATCATGTACGTGTTCAACACTTGACCGACCACATTCGCCTGGCGCAGCGCTTGACGTGCCGCTGCGGCGTCCGGCGCTCCGGCCGGACGCGTGGCTTCGGGACTCGTTGGACGCAACGGCTCCCGCCAATGGGCCAGCGCATTGGTTGGCGCTGCGGCTGCTTTCGAGGCGGGAACGAACCTTGCCGAATGTGATGGAGGCGTCTTCTGGTGTGCGGACGGCCGATCGTGCTCAACACGAGGCTCGGGCTGCTTTTCTCGCACTTCCCCGGTTAACGGGTCCACCAGCTCATAGCGCGTTGCGGCAGCTTCAGAGTCCGCAGCGGGATGCCACGTAATGATCGGTTCGTCGCTGTCCACCGGACGCGGCTTCGGTCGAAAAAGGTCTACCGTCGTCTGTTCGACGACGGTCTCCGCCGTCGCCGCGCTCTTTTCGGCGTACCGCATGCCAGAATGACCGGGAATGAGATTGGCCTGGAGCAGCGCGTTCCGAACCGCGTCCAACACGGCTTTGAAAACGTCCCGTTCTGCACGAAACCGCACTTCTGCCTTCCCCGGATGCACGTTGACATCGACGAGCGAAGGTTCAATGACAATGTGAATGACTCCGACCGGAAAGCGCCTCGTCGGCAGCAGCGATTCGTAGCCTTTTTCGACGGCGACGGTCAAGGATCGGCTTTGAATCCAACGACCGTTGACCAACATGGTGAGGTGCTGGCGATTTCCCTTCGTTAGCGTCGGTGGTGCAATCAAGCCGTAAATGCGTCCGAAGAGCGCTTCGCTTTGCACCTCAAGGAGCTGACGTGCAAGCTGTGCGTCGTAGATGGCCGCCATGGTCGAACGCAGCGAGCCGTCGCCCGGGGTCCGCAACACTTCTTTGCCTTCGGCCTCCACCACAAATTGTATGTGGGGATGGGCCAGCGCCAAGCGGCTGACGAGGTCGATGCAGTCGCGCCGTTCGGCCGATTCGCTTTTCAGGAATTTTCGGCGTGCCGGTGTATTGTAAAACAAGCGTGTGACCGTGACGTTGGTCCCCTCGGGTGTACCGACGGGTTCCAATGCAACGCGCTTGCCGCCTTCAAGACGAATTTCGGTGCCTGAGCGCGCACCGCGCACTTTGGTGCGCAGCGTGACGTAGGATACCGACGCAATGCTCGGCATCGCCTCGCCGCGAAAACCGAGGCTGCCGATGTTCGCCAAATCTTCCGCGGAGCGAATTTTGCTCGTTGCGTGTCGTTCGAAGGCGAGTGCGACTTCGTCCCCGGGAATGCCTTCACCGTTGTCCACCACTTGGATGGACTCGAGACCGCCTCGTTGCAGCCGCACGGTGATTTGGGTCGCCCCAGCGTCGATGCTGTTTTCCACCAACTCTTTCACAACCGAACTCGGCCTGGCGACGACTTCACCGGCGGCAATTTGGTTGGCGACGCTTTCATGCAGTTGTCGTATCGGTTGACGCGGCACGGAAGCCCTCCTTGAAGCTATCGATGATCTCCGCGCACGCGGCGCTGCCATTCATCCAGGAGCTGCAACGCTTGCAGGGGGGTCGTCTCCTCCAAGCGGAGCTGTCGCAAAGCATCCAACACTTCGCGTTCTTCGGGACTGATCTCATCGCTGGCCGCAGCCGCTTCATCGCGCAAAAAATAGTCGATGAAGGTGAGTTGAAAATCGTCTTTGCGATTTTGCTGCTCAAGCTGCTTCAGTACGGTTGCCGCCCGGCGCAGCACTTCCCGCGGCAAACCGGCCATGCGCGCGACGTTGATGCCGTAACTGCGGTCGGCACCACCGGGAACCACCTTGTACAAAAAGATGACTCTCCCGCGCTCTTCGGCTACATCGACGCGGTAATTGCAGCAACGGCTCAGCCGCTCTTCCAAAGCGGTGAGCTCATGGTAGTGCGTGGACATGATCGTCTTGCAGCCGACGACATCGTGCAGGTATTCGGCGATCGCCTGCGCCAAGGCGACGCCGTCGTAGGTGCTCGTTCCCCGTCCCAACTCGTCGATGAGCACCAAGCTCCGTTCGGTCGCGTTGTTGCAAATATTGCCCGTTTCGATCATCTCGACCATAAACGTGCTGCGTCCCGTCGCCAAGTCGTCGGATGCACCGACGCGCGTGAAGATGCGATCGACCACGCCGATGTGCGCTTGTTTTGCCGGAACGAAGCTGCCCATTTGCGCCAACAAAACAATCAGCGCTACCTGGCGCAAATACGTGCTTTTGCCCGCCATGTTGGGCCCGGTCAAAATGAGCAGCCGCCGCTCCGCATTGAGTTCTGCGTCGTTGGGCACGAAGCGGTCATCGCCGCTTTCCGCCTCGACGACCGGATGTCTGCCCTCGACGATCGATATGACATCGTCGGTCGTCACTTTGGGGCGTACGTAATTCCGTTCCGCCGCGACGTGTGCGAGTGCTGACCACACATCAATGTGAGCAATCTGCTCGGCGGCTCGCTGCAGGCGTTGCGCTTGTTGGGCTACTCGGTCCCGCAGCTCGCAAAAAAGACGATATTCGAGTTCGACCAGCCGTTCTTCGGCACCTAAAATTTGTGCCTCTTTCTCTTTGAGTTCGGGCGTAATGAAGCGCTCGGACCCGGCGAGCGTCTGTTTGCGTTCGTAGTGTGGAGGCACCCGATCCAAGTTCGCCCGGGTCACTTCGATGTAGTAGCCGAAAACTTTATTGTAGCTGATTTTCAGCGAGCGAATCCCGGTCGCTTCCCGTTCCTTTGCTTCCAGCTCGGCGATCCACGTTTTGCCCTCTTTCTGCGCTCGCCGATACATATCGACTTCCGGATGATACCCGGGACGAATCAAGTCGCCTTCTTTGACGGAAACAGGGGGTTCATCGACCAGAGCCTCCGCAATCCAGCTTTGTACGTCTTCCAAGACGTCCATTTCAGCTGCCAGCTTGGCTGCCGGACCAGACGGTATTTCGGCCAACAAGGAACGAATTGCGGGCAGCTGGGCAAGCGAATGGCGCAGCGCGACGAGATCACGGCCGCCGGCTGACCCTGTGGCCACACGGCCGACCAGCCGCTCGATGTCATACACCTGAGCGAGATGCTCCCGCAAGGTCTGCCGCAGCAAGGTCGCGTGGTAGAAGCTTTCCACGGCGTCAAGCCGCTCGTTGATGGCAACCGGATCGGTCAAGGGCTGCTCGATCCAGCGTTTCAACAAACGGCCGCCGAGCGCGGTGACACAGCGGTCGATGGTGCCAAGCAGCGTGCCGCGCTTGCCGCCGTCCCGCAAGGAGCGTGTCAACTCGAGATTGCGGCGTGTCGCGCTGTCAAGCAGCATCATATCGTCGGGCGTATACAGCCGCAGCTTGGTGATATGACCCAGGTGCACTTTTTGGGTTTCTTCGAGGTATTGAAACACGGCACCGGCCGCTTTGACGGCCAATGGCGCATCCGCCAACCCAAATCCGTCCAGCGAAGCGACGCCCAAATGGCGGCTGAGACGCTCGCTGCCTTGTGACGAAAACGCCGCCCGGTCGTACACGTGAATCAGCGAGTCAGGACATGCGGCGGCAATGTCCGATGTCGTACCCAACGCTTCAATTTCCGGGGAAACGAGAATCTCAGGCGGCTGAAGGCGCGTCAATTCATCGAGAAGGCGTTGGGCGGCCCCTTCGCCCATAAATTCCGTACAAATGAATTCACCGGTTGACAAGTCGCAGGCACTGAGGCCGAACGTGTTGGCGGCTCCCGCCACGGCTGCGAGATAGCGATTTTCACGCGCCTGCAGGCTGTTTTCGTCAGTCGCCGTACCGGGTGTGACAATGCGAACGACGTCACGCTCGACGAGTCCTTTGGCTTCACTCGGATCTTGAATCTGCTCACAAACCGCTACTTTGTACCCATGCTGCACCAGTTTGGAAATATATCCCTCGGCTGCGTGATACGGAACGCCGCACATCGGGATGCGCTCGCCCTTCTTCGCTTCGCGCGAAGTGAGCGTCAGCTCAAGTATCGGTGCTACAGTTTCGGCATCCTCGTCAAACATTTCGTAAAAGTCGCCGAGTCGAAAAAAGAGAATGCAATCGGGGTACTTCGCTTTGAGGTCGAAATACTGGCGCATCATCGGGGTTGTCCGACTCACTGCTGGTGTCCACCCCGCAATTCCTTGAATCTCTCTGAATTGAAAGTGACCTGCCGCCACGCAATGACAGCAGGTCAAATGTTGGTTGCTATCCACGCATCACAGCGAACGGTTATCCGGCATAATGGCCGTGCAGGCTCCATGTCTTCGCTTCGGTGATGGCCACGGGAACCGTCTGGCCGATCATCGACGGATCGCCTTTGAAAATGACCAACTTGTTGTTCGGCGCCCTGCCGGAGAGAAGTTCGGGATCCTTGTTGCTTTCCCCTTCAACCAGCACTTCAACGGTGCGGCCGATCCATTCGCGATTCTTTTTGAGGCTGACTTCGTTTTGCACTTCGATCAGGCGGTAGATTCGATCCTTCGCCACGTCCTCCGGCACAAAATCCTTCAATCGGGTCGCGGGCGTATCGATGCGCGGCGAATAAATGAACATGAATGCAGAGTCGAACTCGACTTCGCGCACCAGGCTGAGGGTTTCTTGAAAGTCCTCCTCCGTTTCTCCCGGAAACCCGACAATGAGGTCGGTGGTCACCGCCAAATCCGGAATGGCTTCACGCATCCGGTTGACCAAATCGATGTACTGCGCCCTCGTATAGCGCCGTCCCATGCGGCGCAGCGTGCGATCGCTTCCCGCCTGCGCAGGCAAGTGTACATGCGGGCAGACATGCTCGCACTCGGCCATCGCTTGGATCACGTCATCGGTGAAGTGCTTGGGATGAGGCGATGTGAAGCGAATGCGCTCGATGCCTGGAACTTCGTTCACTTGGCGCAGCAAATTCGCGAAATTGATGTTTTCATCGTCAAAGTCGTTTCCGTAGGCGTTGACGTTTTGGCCGAGGAGCATGATTTCTTTGTAGCCTTCAGCGGCCAGCTGGTGCACTTCTTCCAAGATCTTCTCCGGGCGGCGACTCCGCTCCTTGCCCCGCACGTACGGAACGATGCAGTAAGTGCAAAATTCGTTGCAGCCGTAAATGATGGTGACGTACGCTTTGAGGTTGCCGACGCGCTGCACGGGAAGGCCTTCAACGATCTCGCCTTCTTCGTGCCATACTTCAATGACGCGCTCACCGGTTTCTTTGACCTTGTGCAACAGCTCGGGCAAGCGGTGAATGTTGAGCGTACCGAAGATGAGATCGACGTGCTCCAACTCACGCCGCATGCGCTCCAGTTCCGCCGGTTGCTGCGTCATGCAGCCGCAGATCCCGATGATGAGGTTCGGGTTTTTCTCTTTTAGTTGCCGGAGCATATGCACCTGTCCGTAGACTTTACGCTCGGGATTTTCTCTTACGCTGCACGTGTTGTAAAGGATGAGCTCCGCTTGTTCCGGCGCATCAACCCGATAGTATCCCATCTGCTGGAGCATACCGAGCATCGTTTCGGTGTCATGCTCGTTCATCTGGCAGCCCAAGGTTTGAATGAAAACGCCTTTTGTCCCGGGGCGGCTCGCTGCCGGGCCGCTGCTTTGCTCCGCCTGTCGGATATTGCCCACCACGGGTAGTTCAATCGCCAATGCCCATGCACCTCGCCTTGCAAAAATAGCTGGAAACATGCCTCAACGGGAACAGCCGATGCAATCCGTCGAGTCTGCGCGCATTGCTCGCCCGCACCATTATAGCATGGACAAAGGAAGGCGTGCATCCGATGAGACCACCTTGATTTATCCCCCACAACTCATGCTCTGCGATATCGTGATACAATAGGGCGGTGAAATGCAGTGAAGAATTTGGAGGGGCTTGAATGTCGGAAAGCAGCAAACTGGCCTGCGAAGGCTGCGGCAACGCTTGCGTGACATGTGAAAACGCCACGGCTGCCGCAAGCGTTGACCCGAAGCAAAAAAAGGCCGGCCGCATGGACGGCACTGGTTGGGCTGCGGTTGCCTCCATCGCCGTCTGGGTTGTTGGAATCGGTCATGCTGTACATACGGGCGCCCTCGGCTGGCTGACCGCTGTCGTGCTCTTGTGGCTGGTTTACAATTTCATCCCTTGGTGGGTGTTGCGTTGGCGCCTTTTGATCATCAGCCGCCGCGGTCCACTGCTCGGATTCGGCTATGCGTTCGGAGCCGGCATCGTTTCTGCGCTTGCGGCGGACACCGGCGGTCTAGGCGGCACGTTGGCCATGATCGGTCTCAACATGGTGTTGCTGGCCCTTCCGTTCGCGCTGCCGTTTACTCGGCGCTTTCTCCCGTCTCGTCCCCATTGGACAGATTTGTTGGTCGCAGCGTATTTTGTCAGCTTGCTCTGGTGGTGGCCCCTGGATACGGCCATCGAAACGTGGGAAAACGTTCGCCTGGCACCGTTCGTCGCGGCGACGGCGCTTGTCACTTATTTTATCGGCGTCCGCTACTGGAACCGCATCGTTTGGGAATGGAATGTGCGCCGGCGTGACGTCGGCCTGACCTTGGCGGTTCTGGCGATCATCGGTGCCATTTTATGGTGGGAATACGGTTGGCCGGGCGAGCTCGCTTCGATTCAGCCGCTGCCGTTGTTGTACTCGGCCATGATTTTAGGCCCTGTGTTCGCCACGGCCGTTTTCGGTGTGATCCAGCCGACGTGCGCGCATCTGATGCGAGAAATCGCACCAAGCGCCGCGCAGCCGCTGGCGGCTTTGCTTGCGGCAGCGGTCTACGTATTTTTGGCATTCTTGAACGGCATGAGCGTTGCAACGGTCGCCGCCGGGCTCGGCGCGGCCGGCTTGACATGGCGCTGCGGCCGCCTTTTTCCGGCGGTTCTCGTCGTCAGCCTGTATACCGCCTGGACCTTCAATTTTGGAGCATAGCTGACTTCCGCGGTGTTTGGGAACACGCGCCCAAGCACCGCTTGGCTACGCCCGTTTGTGGACAAGCTGCAAGTCGGGATTGTCCCCCGGCGCCCGGCCTTCTTTTGCCATGGGAATCCATTCCCCGCGGTGAAAAACCCGGACGATGTCAGCCGTAAAATCGTTGTTGACTCCGCACTTGCGGCAATTGGTGAGCAAGTAGCTGCCAATGCCATACATATCCACCGGTACTTGCAAGGCCTCAAAACGCCGAATCTTCTCGGGATCAAATCCGCCGGTGGCGATGATTTTCACATTGGCACACCATGCGCGCGCCCGTTCTTCCCATTCACCGGAAACGGACCATTCCTCCCACGCGGAATCGATCGCTTTGCGCAATGCCCATACAAGGCGCGGTGTGACGCCGCAATCGAGGCTCGGGTCGCCAAGCGGTTCGATGCCCCGGTCACGCAGCGAGCCCGATGTATCCGGTCGCACACCGAACAGACGAAAACGTTTCGCTGCTTCGAAATCGCCGCTTTGGTATGCCTCGCGGTAGGCATGCCACATGCGTTTCATCACGCGCAGCGTGGTGCCGATGCAGTCGTTGTGGAAGTCGACCAAAGCGACACGCGGCACATCCGAAGGCATGACCCTGGCAAATTGGAGCATGGCTTCCTCCGTTTGACCGAGAAAGGCGGCAATGAAACTGTGGCTCATGGTGCCTGCGCCTTTGCCTCCCCACCACGCGCCTTGGTCATCGGTGCTGACCAGCGGTTGTGAGTGAGCACCGAACTGCTGATTGTAAGCGGAAATGGCGACCTGATAAGCGTAGCCGTGCATCGCTTGCAGCTTGTAATGTGCGAAGCGCGCCGGGAAAAACAGCAAATCCTTGCCTTTGGCCGCATCGAGCACTTCAAAGACATTGGTCGCAATGCGAGTGGGTTCGGCCAAAGCCCCCAAGATGGGCGTTTCCAAAATAGCGAAATCCCGATAGCGGCCCCGAATGCGAATGACGGGTGAGACCCGCTTCGGGTCTCCCGAATAATGGACGATCGTTCCGTCGTACACGGCTTCTACGCTGGCAAGTTGTTTGTATGTGTTGACAAACTTGCCGTTCGCATCGTAGTAGCCGGTCGCCGCCTCGAGAATGGCGAGAGCTTCGTCGACGCCCGCAATCACACTGAACGGTTTGCGGCGCGTGAATATTTGCATTTCAACTTCGATGTCGCCGACGGCTGAACCGTCCAACACATATCCTTCTTCGCTCAAGCGCTGCAGAATGCGTTGAATGTTAATAAAATAAGCGTCGGAATACCATCCTGACCGAAGCCGCTCGGTATCGAGACGGAACACTTCAGCCGGCAGTCGCTGTCGATCAAACAAGGTCAATATGTACCACTCCCTGCGGCCGATTGCGGATCGGTGTCCATGAATCCGTTCGTGCTTTCGTCGCGCCTGTGGGCACCATGGCTTGATGACGTGCGGCCGGCGCCTGATGGAGCATGGTTTGGAGCCAGAAACAGAGAAGCCCCCCGAGACGGGGGGCGGGGAAAACCGCAAATGCCGCTGTGTCTGGGTGCACTTAGAACCCATCCTCTGCAGGTGGGTGACCTCCTCGTGACATTTCGTTTCCTCGCAATGAGGTATACTGCTTGCCACGAGAGCCAGTCTCCCTGGGTTCTGGTATCGGTTCATTAGTACTACCCAATTGACCGCGAACACAGCAGTCTTCCTGCCTAGTTCTATCATACGCGCTTCCTCGCCGCAAAACAAGGGGGTGTTCGCTCCAAGATCGGCAGGCACCTCCTAGGCGAATGCCGAAGAGAATTATTCTTGGCTGCCTTGCACGCAGCGAGATCGCTTCGGATGGAGGGACGTTTTTGACTACACCAACTCTCGCCTATACGCCCGAAGACCAAGCCATATTGCGACGCCACGTCACCAACTTGACCGGAAACATCTACTGCATTATGAATTTGCCTGAAGAAGTCGTGGCCGTCATGTTCGCCTATGTTTCACGCAGTCCGCGTTCATTTCGGGACAATCTTCTGCGGCTGATCAAGGACCGGGAAATCGACACGGAAACGCTGATCGCCGCTTATGCCGATATGAACGTACCGCTGGAAGCCGCGCAAGAAAAAGCGAGAGACTTCCATGAGCGCGTGACCCTGGGCTACGGACACAGCTCCGTCAGCGAATTGTCCACTGCGCGGGTTGGCATTGAGCGTGTTTCACGCATCGCCTCGGCTGAACTCGAGCTTGCAAACCCCTTTTTGTCCTTCATCGAATACAGCCAGCGGTATCAAAAACCCAAACGGGGCGACGTGTACGAGCCGGAAGTTCTGTGCGAGCATCCGGACCTGCAGGCTCTCTTTCGCGAAACGTGCGACCGATTGTACGATGCTTACGAAAAACTCAACCAAGGTTTGCTGCCCTATTTGCAGGAGAAAATACCGCGGGAAGAAGATGAAAGCGATGCCCGCTACACGAGCCGCATTGAAAAAATCGCCTTTGAGGACGCACGTTACGTCCTGCCTCTGGCAACTTTGACCAATCTCGGCATGGTGGGCAACGCACGAGCCATTCGAGACGCGATCGTCAAGCTGCTCTCGAGCACGTATCCCGAATCGGTCCGAATGGCCGAGGATATACGAACCGAAGTGCTCAAGGTGCTCCCCACGCTCCTGCGGCATGCCCATCCGAGTCCGTATCACGCCGCTGCCCAAGAAGCACTGGAACGCTTCATGCATCAGAGCGTCTTTCGAGCCGATACGGCGGACGCCGAAACCGACCTGTCTCAACTGCCGGGCGTCGAATTGCTCGACTTCACCGGAAAGGGCGCGGAAAATCCGGAAGCCGAAGCGATGCGCGCATTGTTGGACATGGCCCTTTGCCACGGCTGTACAACCGGTACGCCATTGCCGGCGCACGGTTTGACCACTGCGTCCTATGAATCGATGGTGCAGGCCGTTCAAATGCTGAAAGAAGGCTTGGGGCCGCATGACAATCCCATCGACGCCTTCTCGGCGGTGAGGTACCGCGTGCGCTTCGTCGTTTCCGAAGCCAACTGGCACCAATTGCTGCGCCACAGCCGTAAAATTCGCTTCAGCTGGTCGTATCCGCGGCGGGATTTGGGCGTCGTCCTTCCCCCGAACATCCAAGAAGCCGGCCTAACCGATACATTCATGGCCGCCGTTGAGGTCGCCGAAGAAGCCGCCTGGAAACTCGAATCCGTTTCGCCGCGCGCCGCCGACTATTTGGTCACAAATGCACACCGGCGCCTGGTGACGGCCGAGTTCGACCTATGGGAATTGTTCCACCTGATCAATCTGCGCACGACGCCGGAAGCTCAGTGGGATATTCGCAACACCATGGAGACGTTGGAACGACTGGTACAGCAAGTGCACCCGAATCTCGTTTCAGGAGCTCGTCGGCGCTAGCTGCCGTGCCAGCAGAAAGCAAAGAGACTACCGTGCTTTCCAAACGGTAGTCTCTAACCGTCACCAGCGTTTTGTGCGTGGAAACAAAAGTATGCAAAGATGGCTCAGGGGTAAATGGTTTCTCGGCGCGTCTGCGCCAGAGCGCGTTCAATCAGACCGTCGACGTCCAACACCGATTCCAGTTCACGCGTTCGCTCGAGATTCGGCCGCGTTTGCGGACGCTTGGGTACAAATAACGTGCAGCAGTCTTCGTACGGCAATATGGATGTGTCGTAGGTGCCGATTTGTTGGGCATAATCAATGATCTCCGCCTTATCGAAGCTGACCAGCGGCCGGAGGATCGGCATGGTGGTCACGTCATTGATGGCCACCAAGCTTTCGAGCGTCTGGCTGGCTACCTGCCCTACACTTTCCCCTGTAACCAGCGCCAAGCCGTTTCGTTCGTGCGCCAAGCGTTCGGCAATGCGTACCATAAAGCGCCGCATGATCGTGATGCCGAAAGAATCGGGCACCTTTTTCTGGATCTCCGTTTGAATTTCCGTGAAGTGCACAATATGCAACGTCATCCAGCCGCTGTATTTCGCAAGCACACGACATAGATCGATGACCTTCTGCAACGAACGCTCGCTGGTGAACGGGAAACTGTGAAAATGCACCGCTTCCAGGCGGATGCCCCGTTTCATGGCAAACCAAGCCGCCACAGGGCTGTCAATCCCACCGGAAAGCAAGCACATGGCGAGATTGCTGCTGCCGACAGGTAAACCACCCGGCCCCGGGATGACACGGGAAAAAATCAAGACGCCCTCATCGCGAACCTCGATGTTCAATGTCACGTCCGGACGGTGCACGTCGACTTGGATATCGGGATGCGAAGCAAGAAGATATCCGCCGACTTTGCGATTCAGCTCGATGGAGGTCAACGGAAAATTTTTGTTCGCACGACGTGATTCCACTTTGAATGTGCGCACCGGTTCGGCGGCATGTTCCAAGTGCTCGGCAAATAAGCGCTTCGCTTCGTTGAGAATCGCGTCAAGCGACGGTTCCACTTTGACAGCGGGACTGAACGAAACGATGCCAAACGTCGATGCGAGGGCGTTGAACACGGTTTCCCGCCGCTCACCCGACCACTCGACGTACACACGCCCTTGCGTCCGGTACACATGTGCCGATGGAATGTCTTTGAGTGCGTGTTTGATGTTGTCTACGAGGATGTTGAGAAACTGCGCTCGGTTTTTTCCTTTGAGACCGATCTCCCCGTAGCGTACCAGGAGCAACTCTTTACTCATTGAATCACCTTAAGCAATGTGGAATACCGATATTTATAGCCACGCCTTCAATTCAGCGACGGCTTCAGCGATTTTCTTCACGGCCCGATCGATTTCTTCTTCCGTCGTCAACGCGGAGAAACTGATGCGCAAGCTGCCGTCGACGGCTTCCTGACTCAGGCCCATCGCCGTCAATACGTGGCTCGACGCGTTTTTTCGTGTGGAGCAGGCGGAACCTGTCGATACGTAAACCCCGCGGCTGCCCAAGCTGCGAACAAGCACTTCGCCGCGAATTCCGGGAATCGCGACGTTTAGAATGTGCGGAACGCAATGCGGCCCGGGAGCACTGTTCCATACGATAGGGGAAATTTCAGCCTCCAGAGC
>CALKAQ010000034.1 GCA_937983075.1 uncultured bacterium
ATTCATGGGGATCTTGATAGGATCTGACAAAATCTCTGTACTTATAAAAAGCAGATCGGCTCATGCCTACAAGCTGGACCGCTTCATTCACCGAATCCACGTCACCGGACTGTAATAAGGCCTTGACACGCATGACATTGGTATAGACATCGGGTAAGACTTCGGTCTTAATAACCAAATATTGGCTAACCGGAATATCTTCCACACGGATGCCGTATTTTGAGCCTGATTTCGCCATGTATGTGCCTCTCTAAAGCCATTAAAGCCATTTTTTACAGTGTCCACACCCGGTAGAAAAGACTGTCCGCCAGTCATGTACATGTAATCTTTCTGTAATATAGCGTAATAATGTGCACTGGTCAAGGACACATAGCTATTTTGAGGCAAAAAAGTCCCCCCTGTCGAATAGAGTGACCCCCAAAAGTTGGACCACATAAGGATCCAACTGGAGGGGGTCATTGCATGTCAAAAAGAAAAAGCAAGAAATATTCAAATGAGTTTAAATTGATGGTAGTTCTTGAATACTTGGGCGGGAGTAGCGGAGGCTATAGCACAGTAGCTAAGAAGTATGGAATCAGCAGTTCGTCTTTAGTTGAGAAGTGGGTTGCCCAGTACAGGAGTAAAGGTTTGGAAGGGTTAGAGCGTTCTCGCTCGAAGCATGAATATCCTTTAGAATTAAAGCTAAAAATCTTGGAGTTGCACGAGACAACCGAGCTTTCGTATAAAGATCTTGCCACGGAATATGGCGTAAAAGATCCTACCACCATTGCAGGATGGAAACGAAGGTTCAAGGAAGGTGGTGTAGCGGGGCTCTGTAGGAAGAGAGGTCGACCAAGGGTGGCAAAGCAATCGGAGGAGAAAACAAACTCAGGCAAACGGAAGCGGAAATCTGACATGGATCCAAAGGATATGCGTATCGCGGAACTGGAGTATGAACTGCGTCTAGCCAAGATCCGGAATGAATACTTGGAACTATTACGGAGCGTGGAAATGGAGAGAATGAATCCAAAGCAAGAATCGTCCACAAGCTCCGGAGCAAGCACCAATTAAGCGAGATTCTTGCGGCAACGAAATTTCCTAAGTCGACCTACATGTATTGGCAAAAGCGTTTTGAGCGCGAAGACAAGGACGGCGCCTTGAAGGAAGCGATCTTAGCCATTCGCCGTGAACATCCGAATTACGGTTACCGTCGGATCCACGCCGAGCTAAGAAATAGAGGTCACAAGGTGAATAAGAAACGGATCCAACGTATTTGTCAGGAGCTGAGAATTCAAGTGCGCTCCTTTGGGCGAAAATTCCGCCGCTACAGCAGCTACAAAGGGATAGTTGGGAGCATTGCGCCGAATCGTGTCAACCGCCGATTCAAAACGAATATTGTTCACCAGAAGATTACAACGGATACAACAGAATTCAAGTATTACGAAGAAGATCGCGAAGGTAAGCTACAGGTGAAAAAACGCTACCTTGACCCATTCTTGGATTTGTACAACTTGGAAATCATCAGCTACAAGATTTCCTCACAACCGAATAAGGGAAACATGCTGGAAGCGCTGGCGGACGCAATTGAAAAGACGCAAGACTGTTGCTACCGCCGTACCTTTCACTCTGACCGAGGATGGGCATACCAGATGCCGGCATATCAGAATTTACTGAGGCAACATGGCATTTTTCAAAGTATGTCTCGCAAGGGGAACTGCTATGACAACTCGCCGATGGAGAACTTCTTTGGTATCCTCAAGCAAGAAATATATTATGGGCAAGTGTATAGAAGCCGAAAAGAGCTGACACGGGCTATTGCAGAATTCATTGAGTACTATAACGAGAAAAGAATTAAGGCGCAATTGAACTGGAGGAGTCCGGTTCAATTCAGAGAAGAGCAGATGTCTGCTTAACAAAAACGGCGAACCGAAGTTCGCCGTTTAAGTCCAACTTTTGGGGGTCACCCCACGTGGCCGGTTCCCCTTTTAGATTGATGAATTTTACTGGTCGATTAGAGGATGGAATTGAACGGGACGTTTCTTTCTTCCTCGAAGCAGTCCTCAAAACCTCTTCTGTAATGATACTCATTAAGAGGCTCATCTGTAGGCCAAACATACTTGCCACCGACATCCCAGATAAAGGGTAAGCCGTCTGAAGATGCTCAGTATCAAAGTTATAAAAAAGTGCTGGAAAATTATCCCGGCAAAGAAGTTACCATTAGGACTTTTGATATTGGCGGCGATAAAAAATTAAGTTATACGAATTTACCCGAGGAACAAAATCCGTTCTTGGGTTTAAGAGCTTTGCGACTGAGTTTTGATAACATGGCCATCTTCAAAACACAGCTACGTGCTCTTCTCAGGGCTGGTGTCCACGGCAAATTAAACATCATGTTCCCTATGGTATGCTCCAGAGGCCTGACTACGCGCCAAGTTGAAATCCGAGGTGCTTGCACCTTGGTGGAGATGAAAACTGGTAGAAGAGAAGAAAACCTTGTCGATATTTAGAATATCAACTTCATTTTCTAAGAAGTTTACGAAATGGAAACCGTTTCTGATAAAACCTCCTAATATATATTTTTTTTGTAGTCTGTGTTTTGTTCCAGCCAGGATGCAATGGTCAAGTCATTTACCGTAATGGTTAGATTCTTCTTATAAGTGAGCAGTTTAGCCAATTCGAAAATCGTTGTCCCATAGGTCAAGGCAATAACATCATTGTCCGAAATGTATTCAATCGCCTTTCGGGCGATAAGCTTTTTTTCTTCCACTTGCTCTACGGAACGGACGTTACTCTTCCAAGCTG
>CALKAQ010000035.1 GCA_937983075.1 uncultured bacterium
ATAAATCATGGTCTGCCTGGCTGAACTTTTTCCCATAGGAATTCACTGATCAGTTAGAGTAAAATTTGCGTGGGGGTAAAGTCTGGAAAAAGCGAACATAGAAAAAAGAGCTTCTCCCTTGGTAAAGTGAATTTGCCACAAAACACATACCAAGAGGAGGAAGCTCCTATGCAGCACTTTACCACAATCATTCCCTCAATGAAAGAGCTTGAGCAGTGGATGTTGCGGGAGATGCAGGAAGCGTTCGCCAGCGCGATGAAGACAGCGCTGGAGATGTTGGATCAGATCATCCTTGAGCAAAGGGATCGCCAGCGTTTTCGCGTCAAGGCGGAACGGGAAACCAGCGTCAACACCGTGTTTGGCAGCATTCGCTTCAAGCGGAGGTTGTACATGGATCGTCAAACCGGCAAACACGTGTACCTGCTCGATCAGCACTTGCAATTTGAGGGACGAGGGAAAGTTAGCCCGCATTTGCTTGAAACGGCAATTGCATTTGCCGCAGAGGGGCCGTCCTACCGGGACAGCGCCAGGCGACTGGAGCAACTGCTTGGCTACCCGGTGCTCAGCCATGAGGCCATTCGGGAAAAGCTGATTGAGCGGGCGGAAGAGCCGGTAAAGGTCGTGGAGAAGCGCAAAGCAAAAGTGCTGTTCGTGGAGGCGGATGGACTGTACACGAAGCTGCAGCGGCGAAAGCGCCGCGGGATGGAGCATGCGATGGCCGCGGTACACGAGGGCTGGGTCAAGGTCGGCAAGCGCGTGCAGCTGAAGGACAAACAGTACTATTTGCAACAGGGGGACGGTGACTTTTGGGAAGGCTTTGGCGACTTTCTGGCGGAACGGTACGAGATCGACGAGGATACATGGCTGGTGGTGAACGGAGACGGTGCGCCATGGATCGGGGAGTGCGAATCGTACTTTCACAAGTGCATTTACACGCTGGACCGCTACCATGTCGCGCGTGATTTGCAACGTTTTGTCGGACATTTGCCGAAGGTGTGGGAGGAAGTCAGGAGGTCGCTGGCCAGGCAAGACGCAGCCGCTTTGCTGACAGCTGTGGAGAGCGTGTCGGCAGAGGACATCGCGCCAAAGCAGCGGAAGGACTGGGAGGAATACAAGCAGTTTCTGAAGCAACACCGGAAGCATCTGGAGGACTACCGGAAGACGCTCCAGGCAGCGGGCATCGACACGAGCGGCATGAGGCCGATGGGGAGCGCGGAAGCGCAGATGCGGATCTTTGCCAGACGGACGAAGCGAGGCGGATACAGCTGGAGCGAGCGAGGCGTCAGCGCGATGCTGCGGACAATCATGAGAGGCCGGGAAGCCGGAGTGGTCCTGGTTACGTATGGAGGCAAGACTCCAACGCCGCAGCGCTCCGTCAGCATTCGGAAGTTGCTAAGGGACGTTATACGACCGACCAAAGGATACGTTAACGGGATGATCCGGTTGCTTAGGGGGCCGTGGCAGAGTAGCACAACGGGCATGGCATTGAAAGGGCTTAGAGGATACTAATACCAGAAAAATGAAACGCCAATCCCATAAGGAAGAACACCAAAAGCGCTTACAAGGGAAAGGTTCTTTTCAAGTTCGCATCCAGAATCCAAAAAAGGTGCCCACACTAGCTTGACTCAGACCCATCCTTCACATAACTATTGTTTTTTTATTAGATATATAAATTGTATTTGATAATGATTCGTTAGTCAAATGTCCGCCCTCTGCAGCAATGCGTCCACAAAAGCCGCAAAAGCGGGGTCCGCCCGGTCCTGGGTCCGGCAGGCCAGCCACAGGTCGTTCCGCACCGCCCGGGGAGCGCGCCACAATTCGTGCAGCAGCCCCCTCTCCAGCTCCTCCGCCACCAGATAGTCCGGCAGGACGCTTACACCGTATCCCCGCACGACGAGGGATTTGATCACGCGCAGATCGGGGACGGTGATCTTGGGATTCAGCGTGCAGCGCTCGCCGAAGGCCGTGAACCAAAATCGGCGGATGATGGGCAGCTCCGGGGCGTAGGCGATCCAGTCCAGCCGCTCCAGTCGCTCCCGCACGTCTTCGCCGGCGTCCTCCGCTTCCGGCGGCAGCGGCCGGTTTCCCACCAGCCGGAACGTCTCCGTCGCCAGCCTGGCAAACACGATCCCGGAGGCGGCCTGCTGCTGGGTCGCCACGAGCAGGTCGATCTCGCTGTTTTTCAGGGCCTGGATGAGCGGCTTCGTCTCGCCAAAGGTAAAGGACAACAGGTACGGGCTTTCCGGCAACCGGGGAATCAGGCATTCGTGGATCCACTCGGCGGGCCCCCCGATGCGCAAAAGGGGAGACGACGGATGGAGGAAATCGGCGCTGACCTTCTCCAGCCGGTCAACGGCCTGGACCACCTGCCCGTAAAGCAGCCGTCCCCTTTCCGTCGGCACCATCTGGCGGGGCGTCCGGTGGAACAGCGGTTCGCCGATTTCCGCTTCGAGGGCCGCCAGGTGCTGGCTGAGCGCCGGCTGCGTCATGTGGCGGAACTGCGACGCGGCGGAAATGGAACCGTGTCGGTAGATGGCGACAAACGAGCGGTACCATTCGAAATTTGCCATAAATTTTTTTATACCTCATCCCATTTTATATTATTTGAATTATAGCAACAGGGGTCGGTATATTACAATTGAACAACCGGTTGGTTCACTCATATTGGCAACTCTGGGGAGGTTGAAAGCATGGCGCCAAAACGCGTGCTCATGGTCGTCACGAACCACGGGGAGATCAGCGAAGGCCATCCGACCGGCATCTGGCTCTCCGAATTCGCGGAACCCTATGAGGTGTTCAAGGAGAGGGGATTCGAGGTCACGGTGGCCAGCATCCGGGGCGGGAAAGCCCCCATCGACCCCCGCAGCCTGAGCGGGGAAAATGCGGCCAAATGGAAGGACGCGATCC
>CALKAQ010000036.1 GCA_937983075.1 uncultured bacterium
ATTACCATGGCTTTTGTTTATTTCTTTTGTTGCATTTCATTTTACAATGAGCGACCTCTCCTTAACTTGCATTTAGGAGAGGCTTTCCCTTGAAATACACAAAAAAATAAAGTGGGCCTAGGGCTTTCCACTTCCAGTTTGCCAGTTTTTTGAGATTCATGGCAGCAAAAGCGAGCATCGCCTGCACGGTGTTCTTTTTCTTTCCTCGAAGGGTGGTCCAGCGCATGCCATGCTTTTCTTTGAGATCTGCAAAAACCCGTTCAATCGTTTCTTTTCGCATTGCGTATAGGTTCTTGTTTGTTTCTGTATGCCTCAAATGCTCCGCTTCATCCAAATAATCTTGCCATAGATGGCGGTGTATTTGCTTCTTGTAATCTTAGCTGTGTGTACATTGATCTAACACCGGACAATTCTGGCAGATCCGCGGATCGGATGTGTATTGAACGGTATCCCTCTCGTGTTGTGGTCCGATAAGTAAGCACTTGTCCTTGGGGACAGAGATAGCAGTCGTAATATGCATCATAGACGTATTCATGTTTTCGGAAACATCCTTTCTTGGTCTTCGGCCGCGTGTAAGGCATAACGGGGCGAATGTCATCTTCTAACAGGATTTTGCTAATATAAGGGGTTTTGTATCCGGCATCAACCGCCACTGCTCCCGGCTTTGCCACCTCTGTTTTCACTTTCTCCAGTAGAGGCTGGAAAACTTGGCGGTCATGCACGTGACTCGGTTCGACGATCACTCCCAAGACCAATCCGTTCCGGTCACAGGCTGTATGCCAAGAGTAAGCAAACACTCTCTCCCGTTCGTTCTTCACGAAATATCCGCTTTCAGGATCGGTCGTGTTCTCCTTCACTTCTTTCATGGGAGGTGTCGCCTTGGGAGCCACCCCGTTTTACCTGGTCTTCATTGATTTCATTTTGAAGTTGCGCTTCATAGCGCCGGCTTTCAGCTCGTACTCTCTTTTTGATGAATTTCTTTTTGTTGGCATTGGCTTTGACATGGGTGGAATCCACAAAAACAACTTCAGGATCGACAAAACCGTGTGCAATCGCCTCGTGAGGAATGCGATAAAAGATCGTTTCAAACAAATCTGTGTCATGAAAGCGTCGGACATAGTTCTTTCCGAAAGTTGAAAAATGTTGAATCTTTTCGGTTAACTCATAGCCGATAAACCAACGGTAATCGACGTTGGTTTCAATTTCCTTGATCGTTTGCCTCATGGACCGAATCCCGAACACGTATTGGATCAGCACCATCTTGATGAGCACAACCGGATCAATACTTGGGCGTCCGTTATCTGGCGAGTCATACGCCTCCACCAAGTCGTATATGAAGTCAAAGTCGATCGCTGCGTCAATTTTACGTACTAAATGATCTTCTGGTACGAGATCATCCAGCGCCACGACCTCAAGCTGCTTTCGACTGTCTGTTTTCCGTTTGGATAACATTCTTTCATCCCCCAGAAGTTGGCTTATCTATATATTCAACAAAAAAAGCTTGTAGTCCTGCCTCGAAAGAAACTTTGTCTACAAGCTGCTGATAGCTTTTAAATACTTTTTTAGGTGGAAAACTTAACGATACAGGTATTTGAAACGAGGAGTTAGCAGCTAACTTTTTGGTTATTTTTTGAAACGATAGTTCTTTTTTCGAATCTTATTTATAAGTGGTCCTCAATTCTACTACAGTCACTGAAATTCC
>CALKAQ010000037.1 GCA_937983075.1 uncultured bacterium
GGTAGATTTTTCTCCGTGCAAAATGAGAGAGGGGGGGTATCACATGGCGGACTTAAGATCAGACCTCAAAATTACGTACGTGTCTCCGGATGCGCTACGTCCTTTCGACGGGAACCCTCGCTCTATTTCAGAGGCCGGCTTGAAGAAGCTGCAGCGCAGTATTGAGGAGTTTGGGTTCACCAATCCGATCCTGGTGCAGCGAGGAACCAACATGATTATCGCAGGGCACCAGCGGATTAAAGCGGCAAAGATGGCGGGGCTGGCAAGGGTACCGGTAGTGTACCTCGATATGGATGATACGACAGCCAAAGCCTACAACGTGGCGGATAACAGGACGGCACAAGAGGCCGAGTGGGATAACGAGAAGCTTAGTGCGCTTTTAGGCGACCTGAAAAGTGCCGAATTCGATCTCTCGCTAACGGGTTTCGATGCGGATGAGTTGGACAAGTTGTTTGATGAGCTTGAAGGGTATGATGACGGATTCGACGAGGCAGCTGAGCTGGAAGCAATTTTGGAACCGCGTTGTACGGTAGGGGAAATATGGCAGCTCGGGCAACACCGGATCATTTGCGGTGATTCCACAAAAGCAGAGACCTGGGATGCACTCCTCGAAGGGGAACCTTGCGACCTGGTCGTCACTTCCCCACCTTACAACATTGGGATTGACTATCGCCAATACCAAGATCGGAAAGAGAGAGAGGAATACCTCGGATTCATTGCGGCAGTCGGAGAACAAGCGTTTCGTTGCATCCGTCCAGGCCGGTTTGTGGCGTGGAACATCGGCGTGGCTCCAAACACCTTCCCGCATCACCAAGTCGTCACCCTCGAGAAATGCGGGTTTCAGTTCTATCGACAGATAGTCTGGGAGAAGGCTGGTGTCCCCTACCCCATCTTCAGTTCGTCGTTGAGGGCCAAAAGGATACGGCACTACAAGCCCAATTACAAACACGAAATGATCTATCTATTGGAGGCGCCTGGGGACGCCGAATTGCCCCGGGTCGAATGTCCGATATGCGAGGGGTCGGGGAGCGTTCACGGGCACGTGGCTCCGATAAGCCACGACATGCTGATCTTGGCAACCCGCGGCGAAGTCGAATTGGGCGGCGAATCGAAGCCGTCAAAACGATACGCTCACGATGTATGGCGAATTTCACAGAGTCAGGCGACGGTGGACCTGCCGACACTGGGAACCAAGTCCAAGGGTCTCAAGAAAAAAGGCAGGGCGTCACACATGATAAAGGCGCACCCGGCTGCGTTCCCAGTGGAGTTACCGGCGGCGGTCATGACGTTTCTCGCAGGGCCGGGAGAGCGAGTTGTGGATCCGTTTGTCGGTGCCGGAGCGACGATAATCGCAGCGGAGAAGCTTGGTCGGGTTGCGTTGGGAATTGAACTTGATCCGGTATATTGCGAACTTACATTACGACGTTGGGAGAAACTCACGGGCAATAAGGCTGTGAAACATAATGGCGGGATACCCGGGTAGGCAAGGCAGGAAGCCGAAAGCCACTGTTCAGCTCTTTCAATATCGACACGCTGCCGACCAGATATTTGCGTACTTACGCTGCGGTCGAAAAAATGTGGCCTAACCAGAGAGGAGGTGGACGCCATCGCTGGCTATCCAGGCAAACAAGGTCGCAAACCCAAACCAACCACTATCGTTGAGCGACAGCAACAGACGATAAACCATGACTTGGTACCCAA
>CALKAQ010000038.1 GCA_937983075.1 uncultured bacterium
CGATCCACAGAACCGGTATCGGGAGCATTATCGGACGTGGGCTAGGCAGGGGTTCCTGACCGTGACCCCGGGCAATGCCGTGGATTATGCGTTCGTTAAGGCCCAGATCTTGAAGGACGCCCAGACGTACCAGTTGGTTGATCTTAACGTTGACCGGTTGTTCCAGGCCCACCAGCTTGCTACAGAGTTGGTCGACGAAGGGCTGCAGGTGGCCGGCATGGGTCAGGGTTTCCTGAGCATGGCAGCGCCAATGAAGGAATTTGAACGGCGCCTTTTGTGTAAGGCTATCCGACACGGGAATAATCCGGTACTAAACTGGATGGCCGGCAACGTGAGCGTCAAGATGGACCCAGCCGGCAACCTGAAGCCAGACAAGAGCACCTCGCAAGGTAAAATAGACGGCATTGTCGCCTTGGTCATGGCTCTGGACCGGTTGATGCGGCACAACAAGCCCAAGACAAGCATCTATGAGACCCGTGGACTGACCGTGATTTGAGGTGGGACCGATGGAGCAGCGCCGGCGCAGCATCATCGACTTGGCCGACATTCTGACTTTCGGCGGTCTCGCCATGACCGGCGCTGGACTCTGGATGGTGAGGCCGTGGGTGGCGCTGGTCGTGGTGGGTAGCGTCCTGTTTGGGCTAGGCATTTGGTCCAGTTTGCCAAGGAGAGGTTAACGAGTGGGCATCGTCGCGCGACTTTTTGAAAAGAGATCCGCCACGCTGGCGCAGCCGGACTCCTGGCTCGCTGAGGTTCTCGGCGGCGGGCGTACTTATGCGGGTGTCCACGTGAACCACACAACGGCGCTGACCAACAGCGCCGTTTTCAATGCGATCCGCATCTACGCGGAGACCATTGGGAGCCTGCCGCTTATTCTGTACAGGCGCCTGGAGCCCCGGGGAAAGGAACGGGCCCGCGATCACTACCTTTACCGTCTCCTGCACGACGCGCCGAATCCCGAGATGACGGCGATGCAGTTCCGGGAGACGCTGCAGGGCCACCTCGTAACCTGGGGCAACGCCTACGCCTACAAGGTGTTCGACAACGCGGGCAGGATCGTAGAGCTATGGCCTTTGCGGCCGGACCGGGTAACGGTGCGGCGTGTCGATGAGCCCGTTCCGACTGCTTTTGGGCTGGCCTCGCCCGGTGATGTGATCTACGAAGTGGCGCTCCCCAACGGTGAACGTCGGGTGCTGTCCAGGGCCGAGGTGTGGCATATTCCCGGCCTCGGCTTCGACGGGCTGGTGGGCTACTCGCCTATCACACTTGCCCGCCAGGCTATCGGCCTCGCGCTAGCGACCGAGGAATTCGGTTCCCGATGGTTCGGCGATGGCGGCCGGCCGGCGGGGGTGCTGAAGCACCCGAATCAGCTTTCTGACCAGGCGCGTGAGCGCATCCGAGCCGACTGGGAGCGACTGCATAGTGGCCTGGAACGCTCGCACCGGATCGCCATCCTCGAAGAGGGTGTGGAGTGGCAGCAGATCGGCATCCCGCCCGAGGACAGCCAATTCCTGCAGACTCGGAAGTTCCAGGTTACGGAGATTGCGCGGTGGTTTAACCTACCGCCGCACATCCTAAAAGACCTGGACCGGAGCACCAACAACAACATCGAGCAGCAGAGCATCGAGTTGGTTGTCTATTCGTTTCGGCCCTGGTTCGTCCGGTGGGAGCAGTCCATCAAGGTGCACCTGTTGCCCCGGGAGCAGTGGGACATCTACTTCGCCGAGTTCTTGGTGGAGGGGCTGCTACGGGGCGACATCGAGAGCCGGTACCGGGCCTACGCGATGGCCCGGCAGTGGGGATGGATGAGCGCGAACGACGTGCGCGAGCTCGAAAACATGAACCCCCTCCCCGGCAACGCTGGGGATATCTATCTCGTGCCCATGAACATGATGTCGGCGGAGATGGTGGCGCGCGAACAAG
>CALKAQ010000039.1 GCA_937983075.1 uncultured bacterium
CATAAGAAGTCCGAAGGCTCCGCCGTGGTGCACGGATGGCGGTGGAGCGGGATCATTGAAGGTGTGTTGGGTTTTCTCATTTTGGGTGTCGTGGCCACTTTGATTGCGGCCCCGTTGCCGATCCGCGAAGTAACCGTTGACCCGATGCGAATTCCGGAAACCATCCAGGAAAAACCGCTGACACTTTCCCAAAACGCCGGGCGTTTGCTTCTGACCTTGACCGCCTATCCGCTGCAGCCGGGAGACAACCTATTTCGAGTCAAGGTCATGGATCCGTACAATCCACGCCTGAATCCGGAGCAATTCGACGTTCAACTCGAATTGGAGCCCTTGGCTCCGTCTGTGGATGGACAAGTACGGACGGTCCATCGTCTGCACAAGATCCGGCAAGAAGACGGCACCTTTCTCAGCCAAGCGACGTTGAATGAAACGGGTATGTGGCGACTCACCGTACATGCGTCCACACCGGAAGTTCGGGGTACCGCGCGTTTTGAATTCGCCGTCCCGGGCGAGGATGCACGGATCATCCTCGATCGCGCTGCGGATATCATCGACTCGATCGAATTTTTCAAGATCCGCGAAGATCTGTTCGACGGTCGCAACTACTATGAACATAACTACGAAATCGTTGGCGACACGATGGTATGGTACTTCCAACCTCCCGGCGGCGGTGAGCCGAACATTCGTATTACCGGGCGTTTGAATCTCGGACGCTACATGCGGCTGGGAGGACACCCGCGCTTGCTCGGCATCGAAGAAATTGACGACGTCCCTACATTTAAGATCAACTTCTTGGACAGATCGTCTTCCGGTTGGTTCACGGTATGGATCGAGGCGCACACCTTCCGCCTCCGCCGCTTCGAGATGATGTATCCGGCGCACTACATGACATGGCACGTGTATGATTTCGACGTTCCGAACGAGGTGCCGGATATCTAGGCAACTATGCTACAATGGATCTGCATGCTTATGCAAACAGCACGGAGTGTGGCCTTTTCCCGCTCGCTCCGTGTGAACTAGCAGGTTAGGAGGACCGCGCATTGAACACTTCTCTTACTCCGCCCAACGGCGGGAAAGTCCGACGCTTCGCAACGGAGCAAGAACTTCACCCCGCCTTGGCCGAGCAAATTGCAAAGCTCGCCAACGAGGCCATTGCCGCACGAGGTGCGTTTCACTTTGCCCTCGCAGGCGGCGGATCGCCCCGACCTCTTTACAAATTGCTCGCCAGCGAGTACCGAGAGGCCATTCCGTGGGAGAAGGTACACGTATACTGGGGTGACGAGCGCTACGTGCCGCACGATCACCCGGACAGCAACTGCCGCATGGCTCGGGAGACCTTGCTGAACCACGTTCCCGTACCTGAAAGTCAAATTTACCCGATGCCAACCGATCCCGCCGATCCCAACGAGGCTGCCGAGCAATATGAACAGACGCTGAAAAAGGCCACCGGCGAGGAGACGCCACGTCTCGACCTCATTTTGCTCGGTCTGGGTGGCGATGCGCACACGGCCTCGCTGTTCCCGGGATCGGAAGCCATTAACGAAAAAACACGTCTGGTCGTCGCCGCCGAAGGTCCGTTCGAGCCTAAGCAGCGCATTACGCTGACGGCACCGCTGATCAACAAGGCCCGTGCCGTTTACATCCTGGCGTTCGGCGAGAGCAAAGCCGAGGCAGTCACCAACACCTTTAAGAGCGAGCACAACCCGCTGCAATATCCGACGCACGCTCTCCAACTCGAGGACGGCGAAATCATTTGGTGGCTCGACGACGCCGTGTTTAAGATTTGAGCGGGCCGAGGCCCGCTTTTTCTTTTTTGTATGGTGGACACGCCTGGTTTTTTCTCCGTATACAGTTCTGCTTCAGTCCGTGTGGGAAATTTCAAGTTTGAATGATCCCACACCGAGTGAAGCAGAACACGATACACAAAATAAAAGTGCGGGCTTCCTTCAGCCACCAAAAATACTGAACAAAATCCCGATCACCAACACCAGTGCCGCCAGGATGGCACGTCCCAGTTCCTGCGGTCGCCGCATGCGCGCAAAACTGTTCGTCCAACCCGGCGTCCCGACAATGTTGCCGGCCAAAAATCCTCCGGCAAGACCTCCGAAGTGGCCCCAAATATCAATGTTCGTTCCCGGCAATATCGTAATCACGATGTTGACAATCAAAAGGGTCTTCACCCATTGGCTCACGGCAGGCGAAAGCGCCAGTGGATTTCGCCACCGCGTATAGAGAAGGTAACCGAAGAGACCGAACACGGCCCCCGATGCCCCGACGCTCGCTACGTTCGGCATAAAATATAAACTCGCTGCTGACCCCGCCAAGCCCCCCGCAAAATACAATACGAGAAAACGCCATGGCCCGATGCTCGATTCGACCATCGTCCCGAGAACATAAATAGCCAACCCATTCATGGCGAGGTGCATGACGTCACCGTGCAAAAACATCGATGTCACGAGCCGATAATACTCCCCTGCTCGAATGGCCGGACCGAAATTCCACCCCGCCACGAGCAACGGACGTCCGGCGAAAAACAGCGCCTCAATGACATAAACGGCTACGTTGATCGCTATGAGAACATAAGCGGCGCTCGACAGCCAAGGTGGCAGCTGAATGCCGGATTTTCCAGAACGGTAATGGTCCGGTGGTGGATCCTGCAACCATTCGGGATATCCGGACTGACCTCCACCCGACTCATAACGAAACCACTGCTTCACCCGTCACCACGCCTTTCGGGCCCTTGCCGTCAGTTCGACAATAAAATTCATACGTAATCATTTCCATTATATAGGGCTGCTTTTCCTGCCAACGCGTGAAGGCCGCCCCGACCGAGCGGCCTTCACTCAAACCGAACCCAAATTACCGCATCCCCTATTCAAAAATCTCTTTGACGACCATTTCGATCTTCGCAACGATTAAATCGAGGCCCTCACTTCCCGAGAGACGGAAATCGGTTCCGCCATTTTGCCTGCCCGCAAACCGGGCATTTGTTAAGGTAAAGCGAGCTTGTTGCCACTCACTCCCGGGCGAGACTTGCACGCTACCGGACGTCGAACCGGTGACGACTGCAGGTGCATACGCGCCTTCGAGCGGGCCGCTCGTTGTGTCCACGGCGTCGTAATGCAGCGAAAAGCTGCCTGATGATTCGGAGCGATATTCCACGATGATTTCAACGGTGACGTTCGTGTTGAAGAACAAATGATCATCGACATTAAAGTAGAGGTACCGTGGAGGCGTCAACGGATTGGCGACCAACCGTAGTGCGCCGCGCCCGTCAACGACGACGGCTTCACTGAGGCCGTCTTCCCAATCGACATGGGCCAACCCCGCACTCACCGGATTGGCGCCCAATTCAACATAGTAGCGCTCAACCATGACCGCCGCCAGCTCGTCGGACGGGCCGTACGCATTCCCGTCCTGATCAAGCGCGTAAACGACATAATAGTACTCCGTATCTTCGTCCACATCGTCATCGACAAACAGCGGTTCTTGTACAATGCCGACCGTCTCATAAGGTCCGCCGCTCTGTTCGCTGCGTTGCACCATATACGCTACGGCGCCGAAGCTCTTGTCCCACGTCAACTTGCCTGCACGGGCCTGCAAATCGGTGGGAGGTGCGATGTCGGGCACGACAAAGTTCATGACGTCCGTCCATTCCTCCCAACCCGACCAATCATACACGTGAATACGATAGCTGTACACAGCCCCAGGCAGGACATTCTCTAAAACGTGCTCATGCATTCCGCTCAACGCAATCAACTCGTCGGTTTTAAACGTCAATTCGCCGTCGAGCCCGTACTCTATTGTGCTCATGCTCACCCTGTTCGTCACAAACCGCAAGACAAACTCCGCATTGGCATTCAGATCGGTTTCCACTTCGCCCACAATGGCAGAGGATTGACCCCAAACCGGTATGGCAAATACGGTGAAAACCAGGCTGAGCGCGATCCAGGGCAGTCGGCTCACAGCTCTCTTCAGCAAGCTCATGTTTCCCCTTTCTATATTCGTTTTGACTTGTTTACGTTTTAATAAAATTAACCTTCACAAAGAATATTTCCTCCACACAAGCAAAAAAATGGCGGCGTTCAGGAGAACCGCTCCCGAACGCCGCCCCATCCTTGTCGACGATGACGTCAGCGATTACCAGGCACCGACACCGACGAACTGGATCCAGTTCACTCGGATGTCCGTGTTTTCCTGGCCTGCAGGCGCTTTGGCTACGACGTAGACGTCATGCATTCCTTCAAGCGTGGGCGGAAGCATGACCATACCCGTCTGCCATTCACTTGCTGCACCCGAAACTTCCACCGTGCCGAGGAGTTCACCGTCGACACCGTCGAGGCGAACCTCAAGGCTGCCGCCGATTCGGCCCGGAGCGAACCGGAGGAACAGAGGCAAGCCGCCGCGTCCCGTCAGGTCAATGTCGTGCCAGGACAAGTAGTTGCCAGATGCACTGGCCACTGCGTGCTGTTCGCCATCGACGTCATCCGTCGCTTCGAGTCGGAATCCGCCAACGCTGTCGTATCCTTGTGCTTGCAGGCGAGCAAACCGTACCACCGATTGTGCGGTATCGGTAAGACCTTCAGAGTCGGTCGCCTTCAAAGTCACAATGATACGGGTGTCGCTGTGCTCGTTGAACTCATCGGGGATATCGATGGTACCCTCGAAGCCGTTGAAACGAGCGATTTCCTTGGTCGTGAGCACGTTGCGGTCAACGTACTCAGCGACGACGGTCCACTCGAGGTTTTCCGCCGGGAGATCGCCGTCTTCAGGATCATAACCGGCACCGACAATGGTGAAGTCCGAACCGCGCTGGTACAAAGCACCGACAACGGGCGAGATGATCCGCGGCGTGGGCGCCGTGTTGCCGACAACGATCTGTACCGTCGCAGGTTCACTGCTGACGCCTTCACCGCCGGCATTGGTCACCACGAGCTTGACCTCATAGATGCCCTCTTCCGTGAAGGTGTGCGTCGGGTTCGGTTCGTTGCTCGTGTGTCCGTCGCCGAAATCCCAGTGATACGTCAACGCCGTTGCGTTCGGATCATAGCTGCCGTGGCTGCTGAACTGAACCGTCAGCGGCGCCTGACCCGACCACGGTGTGGACGATGCCACAGCCACCGGCTCGATGTTTCCTTCGATCCAGCGATAGCGGGTTACACCCATCGCACCGCCGCCAGGTGTCCAGAACCCGGTGAAGTTCGCAAGGAACAGCGAGCCGTCGGGACCGATGATCAAGTCGATCGGCTGGCTTCCGACAGTCACGTCGAAAGTCCGGATGTCGACCAGACGTCCGTCTTCAACGAAGGCCCACTTGATCCAGTTTCTGGACCAATCCAAGATAAAGTGGCGTCCCTGGAAGATCGGCGGGAAGGCATATTCGCCATCGCTCCGGTACGTTACGCCACCGAGAGCCGAACGGCCACCGCCGGAGGCATACAGATACTCCCAGATGGGCGGAGCATAGTTCGGAATGTGCTCTTCGGTCATTTCATTGAAGATGAGACCACCCGTCTCGCGCGGCCAACCGAAGTTTTCACCACCGGTCGGCGAGGCGAGGTTGAACTCGTCGTAGTCGAACTGCGAGTCCGGACCGACTACACCGATGATCATTTCCCCGGTTTCGGGATCGATGTGGAAACGATACGGATTGCGCAAGCCATAGGCCCAGATTTCCCAGCGAACACCCGGTACGCCGTAGAACGGGTTGTCCTTCGGGATGCTGCCGTCCTTGTGGATGCGCAAGATCTTGCCGCGCAGCTCTTGCAAGTTTTGCGCCGTATATTCGCTGTCGACCAGGCGCACCCAGTGGAACTCTTGATCCTGGATGCCGTAGCGCTGACGGAACGCTTCCACGCGTGCGTTGCCGATACCCTCGTCCGTACGCCGCGGATCGACAGTGGACTGACCGGTGTCACCCGTGGAGATGAAGAGGTATTGACCGTCCGGGCTCCATTCGAGGTCACCGGCTTGGTGGCAGCACGTCGGGAAGGTCGGAACTTCCAGCAACACCTTCTCTGTGCTCAAATCGACCTGGCCGTCACGGAACTCGAAGCGCGACAGCGTGTTGATGAACGTATCTTCCCGCGTGTAGTACAGGTACACATACGGTTCGCCCTCGTAGAAGTTCGGATCGACTTCGATGCCGAGGAGACCGTGCTCGATGTTCTGCGGATGCGGCGTCAAGTGGCCGATGGAACCAATGCTGTAGACTTCACCGGTCTGATGGTCCCAGCGCCACATGTCACCGTTCAAACCACCGATCCAGAGGTCGCCCCTCTTGTCGACGGCCATGGTGACAGCCCAAATGCCTTGGATGATTTGCTCCTTCTCGAAGTAACCGGTGCAGTTGGCGCTCACCCGTCCGGCCGCAACGCGCAAGCTCTGCAGCACATGCTCAATGAAGAACGGATAGTTCCAAGTGTTCGGTTCGGCACCGAGAGCCGTGTAGACGACACGTCCGCCGTTGTACGGACGGCACCAAGCCAGCGGATAGTCGTTGTCACCGGGATACGTGTTGTTTCCTGCCGGACCTTGTTCAATGCCGACACTGCGAGGATCGAGCGACAGCAAAACACGAGAATTCCAGCGGACATTTCCGTCGAACTTGTAGATTCGGTCACGGATGGAGAAGTAGTTGCCCTTCGTCGAACGTCCTTCGGCGAGATGCGCCACCGCCGGGTGCGTCACTTCTTCCACGAGGACGTCGACGCCTTCGTCCGGACCGAAGGCCACGCTCTCAATCATGTATCCGCCCAACATGTCGCGATATTGAGCCCACGACTTGTTGGTTGCAGCAGCGGTAGACGTACCGAAGAAGCCCTTGCCTTCGAGCAGGAAGTCCATAATGGCTTGCTGCTGAGCAGGACGAAGCGGCATTTCGCCGGTTGTGTTGGCAAAGAACAAAACATCGTAATTGGCCAGCGTCTCGGCGTTGATGTATCCGATGTCATCGGTGATGGTGAATTCGAACTCGGTGGTCGCTTCGATCTCCTTCATCCGCTGCGCAGCGATTTGGGTCGAAGGCATCTGCTCACCGTAGTTCGCCGTGATCATCAGAACACGAATCGGCTCGCGCTCCTGATCGATCGCAAATACTTCAGCCCAGGTTTCCGGAGTCGGCACCTCTTCGGATGCGAGTTCCTTCACTCGAACGTTGCGGTAGTAGTTGAGGGACCCCGGATCGTGGTTTTGCAAACCGATGTAGCCTTCGCGGCCACGATTGCCAATGAAGTCTTGAATCAGTTCACCGTTCAACCAAATTTGATAGCGCTGTCCGGTCACTTGAATGCGGTAATGATTCCACTCACCTGCAGGCTTGCTTGCAACTTTCGTCGGGGCTTGAATGTCGTAGATGGAGCCCGTCACTTGGTGCGGAGCGCGCCCGTCTTCGATTTGAATCTCATAGCCGTTGGACACGGCATGCCAAGGATCGTTGGTGATTTGCGGGAAGCGAACGAAGATACCCGAGTTGGCATTCGGACGCTCCGCCTTCCACTCCAATTCGAGGATAAAGTCGCGGAACGGCCGCTCAGCGTATTGCAAGAGCCCCATTCCACCTTGACTCAGCATCGATCCGTCCTCCAGAAGAAGGAACGAACCGGGACCGGCCATTTGCCAGCCGTCGAGGCTTGTCCCGTCAAACAAGACGATCCAGCCGTCGTCGTCTTCTTCGGCCAACGCCATTGGAGTTGCGGCCAATAACGCCACCAAGGCGAAAACCCACCAGATAGGTCTCGTTTTCGATAGCATTCGCATGAAGGGCCTCCTTTACAGTGCTGCTCCGTCAAGCTTACTCCGAGAGGAAACCGGCTTGCTTTGCGTGCATCATGACGACCTCTAAACCACCGCGCATCATGTAAGGCCAGTACAAAGTGTCGACATCCGTTTCATCGCCTTCAAACACGCGGTCCATCAACGGAATCATGTCTGCAGCGTGCTTCCGCGCCTCTTCGATGTCATCGCCATAGTTGACGCGGACAATGTTCGTGGCTTGAGCGGAGATTTCGTGGATCCAACCGGTATCGGCGGTGGACAGCCAAAATTCAGTCGGCGCGTCCCATACGTAGGTCAAATTCAAACGCGGCTGCAGCGTTCCCGCCTTCCGGCCGGTGCCATGGATCATCCAACCAATGACGTTGTTGATGGACTGAATGACGAAAGATCCGTGGAGCTTGACTTCATCGGGGGTATCCGGATCATCGATGAGGACTTGAATGAGTTCCCGTACGTAGCGTGCTTTCGCATCGAACCCCGGGACGTCGGCGCTTTGCGGATACCAGCGATCCTCCCAGCCCAGCGCGCCGGCCGTGTCGCTTGAAGGAACGCCCATGATCAGTTCATAAATCTTTGCGGAGTGTTCCTTGATCTCTTCAACCGTTTCCGCGTTAGCGGCGAGATGAATCTCCTCGCGAATTTCTTCGGCTATGCGATATATGTCTCTCAAATATTCACCAATCTCTTCAGGCGTCGGAGTTCCGTAGTTCTTGTATACCCGGATGAAATCTTCTGCCGTCCAGCCTGTCCAATACGCCCCGGCAAAACTCTGAATGCCCAGGACCAGAAGAAGTGCACATAGGAAGGCACCGAGCATTTTCAGCCGGCCCGGGACCGCTAATTGAATCCGCTCCATTCGCATCCAATACCTCCGTTTCATGACCAAATTTATCGACCGGACTGATTCGCCGATTCTTGACCCGCATCCACTCTTCCGGCCTCACCTCCTTTCCAAAACAGAAAGAGACGGAAATGAAAAAGCACGGATGCAACTCCGCGCGCGCCAAATTTTCAGTAAATCATCTTTCCGCTTAATCACATCACTACAACAACAAGTTATTCGTTCCTTTCGATTCCCCTTCTACCAGTCAAAATTCACTTCAGCTTTCATCCGTCCCAGGGCATGGGAAGGAGCCCGTCGCAATCCGGCGAACTCTCGTGAGGAAGCATTTGTGGGCTCTCGCTCCGCTTCGTATGCATGAAGGGGGAAGCATCTTGAAACGTTGGTGGCTCGCTCCGATAACCATCGGATTGTTGACGATTATTTGGTTTTTGCTGCCGTACATGTTCAGTCCAGCCGCGACACATATCGAATACCAGCTGATCAACGGCCATCTGCAAATCACGGCCGCATTCAATCAGGACATCGCGGTCGCAACCATGGACGACGCCCCTTGCGACATCGCCCATCCCCGCACCATCGTCTGCGCGGTGCCGATCGACGAAACCAAAACAAGTTTCAAAGGGACCATCCGCGTGGAAACTCCGGACGGAACACAGGGTAAACTAGTGGTTGAGCTCAAAGAAATTGACCATGGTGAAACCGATTCGGAATGAGGCCACATGACACGGCGCTAACCAGAAGCAAACAGACAAGGGGATTGTGACATGACCGCAAACGGCAACCGGCAACCGCGCAAACTTGAACAAGCCACCCTCGGAGGCGGATGTTTTTGGTGCCTCGAGGCAATATTCGAAAACATTGAAGGCGTCGAAAACGTTGTTTCCGGCTACGCGGGCGGTCATGTTGCCAATCCGACCTACGAACAAGTTTGCACGGGAACGACCGGACATGCCGAGGTCGTCCAGATTTCCTTCGATCCCTCGCGCATCAGCTATCGGGAAATCTTGGAAATCTTTTTTACCATGCACGACCCGACTACGCTGAATCGACAAGGCAACGACGTCGGTCCTCAATACCGATCAGTCGTTTTCTACCACAACCCTGAGCAAAAGAAGATTGCCGAAGACACCATACGGGAGATCGAAGCTTCAGGCGTCTGGCGCCGACCGTTGGTCACTCAAGTGGCTCCCTTGGATGCCTTTTACCCTGCTGAAGCAGAACATCAAGAGTTTTTCCGCCGCAACCCGTACCAGCCGTATTGCCAGTTTGTCATTGCACCCAAAGTCACCGAGCTGCGCAGGCGATACGCCCACCGATTAAAACAGAAAGAATAAATTAAGCACCATTCGTCAGAGGCCGACCGATTCCGTTGGCCAAATATCGCCGTGCCTGTTCGACGTAACTGTCGGCCCCCGCCGCGATCCGCTCCTTTTCTTCAGGCGTCAACTCACGAACAACTTTGGCCGGCACGCCCAAAGCGAGATGGCCCGGCGGAATTTCCATGCCTTCCGGAACGAGAGCACCGGCCCCGACCAGCGCTCCGGTGCCGATGACGGCACCCGAAAGGACGACGGCCCCCATGCCGATCAGCGCACCGTCACCAACCCGCGCTCCGTGAACGATGGCGTTGTGTCCGACGGTGACGTGCGTGCCCAACTCGCACGGAAATCCTGCGTCGGTATGCAGCACGGCGCCATCTTGAATGTTCGTCGCCTCACCGACACGAATCGGCTCGAGATCTCCTCGCAGCACGGCTTGAAACCACACGCTCGCATGTTTGCCCAAGTGTACATTGCCGATCACGACGGCGGTCGGCGCAATAAACACATCCGGACTCACGAGCGGTTGAGTACCATCGAGCGTCAGCAGCAACATGCACACCTCCCTGCTTATATACGTGTTATCCTTCTCTTTGCGTCATTGCCTTTCCTCGTCTTGGTTTTCTTCTGGGCGTATCCATGCACGCTTGGCGCAAGACAATCATTCATTTTATTCACGGTATTGCAAATTTAACCCCCGCGTACAACTTTGCCTAATCAGGAAGGAACATCCGATTTTGCAACGAATTAAGATCCACGCAGTCGACGGATTTTTTCCGTTCTGTATCACCCAGAATTTTCAGATAAGGAGGTGTTCTGCTTCAAAATCTAATGTCATCGTCGTTAGAGAATTTGTTCACAAACATCGGAGGAGGTAAATTATGATAAAAAAGCGCATGATCATCGGCTTGGCTCTGTTGTTGTTAGCCTTTTCCAGCCTCGGCGCATTGGCCGCGGACAACGATGATCCGATCAACATTCTGATGTTCACAAAGACAGCCGGATTCCGACACGGCTCCATTCCGACGGCCAAAGCGGTGATGGCCGAAATTGCGGAAGCCAAAGGCTGGGGCCTCACCATCACCGAAGACTCAACCTACTTCACCGATCAAAACCTGGCTCAATATGACGTCGTCATGTTCGTCTCAACCACCGGATCCGTTCTGGATCAAGCGTATCAGAAGAAAGCACTCGAAAACTTCATCCACAACGGCGGTGGCTTCGTCGGTGTTCACGCAGCCAGTGATACGCACTACGACTGGCCGTGGTACGGCGAGTTGGTAGGCGCCTATTTTAACGGTCACCCGCCGGGCACACAGCTGGCGACGCTCTGGATCGAAGATCATGACCATCCGTCGACGGCGCATTTCGGCGACACCTTTGAAATCAACGATGAATGGTACTTCTGGGATCGCGAACCGCGTGTCAGCGCCAAGGTGCTCATGACCTTGGATCGCCAGTCGCATCCGGCGCTCGTCGGCTTCAGGGGCACCGATCCGGAAGGCGACCACCCCATCACTTGGTGCAAGCCCTTCGAAGGCGGACGCTCCTGGTATACGGCTCTCGGCCACAACGATGACGTCTATTACAATGAAGACTTCCAGAAGATGCTCATTGCGGGTATCGAATGGGCAGCCCGACGCATCGACGGCGACTGCCACTATGAAATCGATGAAATCGTCGTCGAGCCCATCATCACGGGCGATGTTGAAGAATTGCTCGAGCCCATCGCGCTCGATTTCGCAGCGGATGGGACGATCTTCTTCATTGAACGGCAAGGCTACGTTAACATGATCCATCCTGAGCTGGGACGTCTGCGCCTGCTCGAAATCGACGTGTTTGACGCCAACGAACACGGTCTGATGGGCATAGCCCTCGAACCCGGATTTGACTTCCAGGAGAAGAACCACATTTGGCTCTTCTACTCCCCTGCAAACGCAGAAACAAATCACCTGTCGCGCTACGAATTGAAGTTCGATGACAACGGCATTCCTTATATCGACCCGAACTCCAAGGAGCTCATTTTTGAAGTCTACACCGATCGCGCGACATGCTGCCACCCGGCAGGCGACATCCGCTTCGGTCCTGACGGCACGCTGTACATTGCCATCGGCGACAACACCAACCCGCATGCGAGCAGCGGTTATTCGCCGATTGACCGCCGCCCGGGTCAGGAATACGGCAATGCGATCCGTTCGTCGGGCAATCCGATGGATCTCCGGGGCAAGATTTTGCGCATCAATCCTGACGGCACGATTCCGGAAGACAACCCCTTCGTCGACGATCCGAATGTGCATGACGCCATTTGGTCGATCGGACACCGCAACCCGTACCGCATCCACATCGATCCGGTAACCGGTTGGGTGCTCATCGGTGAAAACGGCCCTGACGCCGGCTCCTACAACGCAAACCGCGGTCCTGCGGGTATGACGTCGTGGAAGTTGGCGTGGGAACCCGGTCTCAATTACGGCTGGCCGTTCTGCCACGGACCTGCGATCCCGTACGTCGATTGGGACTTTGCGACGAACACCCCCGGCGAACTGTTCGACTGCAGTGAAATGGCTCCGGCCTTCGTGTGGCAGACGTACGCACAAACGTCTCAGTTCCCGGAACTCGGAACAGGCGGTATGTCACCGATCTCGGGCGTCATCTTGCGCCAGCCCGCTCCGGACGCTCCGTATCAGTGGCGTGAACACTACCTGAACCACTGGTACGCTGCGGACTTCTCGCGCCACTTTATCGTCCGCTTCCACCTCGAGGAAGACGGCACCAAGGTACCTGCGCACTCGCACTGGTACGATCACGACTTCGTGCCGGGTCCCGACTACAACAACGTACCGCGGCCTGAAGGCCTCGAAATCGACATCTTCCTGCGCGGACTTGTCGCTCCGATTGACCTGCGTCAAAGCCCGGACGGTGCTCTCTACGTCATCGCCTACGGCAGCGGCTGGTTCCGAGCCAATACCGACTCCGGCATCTACCGGATCTACAACAACACCAAAGGCGCTCCGCCCATTGCCAAGGCAAGCGCGACCTCTCCCTGGTCGGGCTACGCACCCTTGACGGTGCACTTCTCGGCCGAGGGTTCCCGTGACGTCCAAGGTGAAGGCATCGTCAAGTACGAGTGGAACTTCGGCGACGGCCACACCGCTGTCGGCAAAGAAGTCAGCCATACCTACACCGAGAACGGCGTTTACCAGGTAACGGTCACGGTAACGGGTTCGTTCGGCGCCACCAGCACCTCGGAACCGATCACCGTGGTCGTCGGCAACTTTGCACCTGAGCCGCAAATTGAAAGCCCGGCCGTCGGTGCGCTCTTCGACCAGCGCGACACGGTGAAGCTCGTCGGCTCGGCTCACGACGAAGAGGACGGTGCCCTGCCGGCTTCCGCACTCAGCTGGGAAGTCATCGCACTCTACAGCAACGAGGACGGGGCCCAGCAACAGACCGTCTTGACTGCAACGGGAGCCGAAGCTGAGTTCCCGATGACCGACGGTCCGTTGAACTGGAACAGCGACCTCGTCTATCTCGTCCGCCTTACGGCGACGGACAGCGACGGCTACTCCAACACCGTCGAACAGACAGTTCGCTACACCCGTCTCCAGGCGCAAATTGCCGACGAATTCGCCGGTTTCTTCCTGGCGCCCACGGATGATAACGACGGGGAACTCCATGCCGTGGCGTCCCGCCCGGGCGATTTCATCGCTTGGAAGGACGTCAACATGACCGGGCGCGCTCCGGTCTTCCTGCGGGCGAAGGCCCAAGCCGGCGCTCTGATTGAGCTCCGAGTCGATTCGCCCACGGGTGACCTGCTCGCGAACGCTTCGGTTCCGGCCGGCGACAACTGGAGCACCGTGCCCCTCCTCTTCGACCCGATCGAAGGCGTGCACGATCTCTACTTGGTCGTTTCGGCGATCGAACAGGGTGAAGTGGCCGTCAACTACATCCAGGTGATCGGCCGCTAAGCTCAAGTGCAGCCCGCTTCCGCACCTCGCCATGAGGTGCGGAGGCGGTCCCATTTTCTCAAAACAAAAACAAAGAAGGGAATGAACTTCGTGATGAGACGGAGAATATCAATTGCCCTTTTTACCGGCTTAGCGCTTCTGCTGTTTGCCAGCTTGTCCGCAAGCGCCCTCGAAATCATTGGCGACGTTGAATCCGGATTAAATGCACAAAACCAGTTTTACCTGCACTTCGAAACCGACGACGCCTCAACCAGCAGCGTCACGTACAACGGGCATACGACCCCGGAATTCATTTCGCTCGACGGCCTGCACACCCACGTCTTAACGAATGTTGAACCCGGCACCACCTATGAATACAGCATCCGTCTGACCGACTGGTTTGGCGGCGATGTGACGGTCACCGGCACGTTCACCACCCCGCCGCTCAGCTCGCCCGACCAAGTCGTCGCCTCCACTTCCAATGAAACCGCCGTTTTGCGTTGGAATGCAACGTTCGGCGCCGCTGAATACATCGTCGAGCGTGCGAATTCCGCCAGCGGTCCGTTCAGCGAAATCGGCAAGACGCAGAATACCAGCTTTGTCGACAATTCCGTCGAAAACGGTGCTGAATACCATTACCGCGTCACCGCCGTCAGCGGCAGCGGAGTCAAAGCCGAACCGTCGAAAGTCATCAGTGTTGTCATCGTTCCTGCTCTCGTCGACGACGAGTTTTTTGAAATTGACCTGGGCACCTGGGAAATCTGGAGCACGAACCCCAACGCCATTATTGAAACCGTCGACGGTCAGTTGCGCATCCGCAACTTGAACGTTGGCGCCGGCTGGGACAACAATCAGTTGGGTCTCGTTCTCCGCGAGCCCATCGACTTGACCGGCAAAATCACCACCATTACGGTTCGCTATATCGAAACGGGTTACAATGAGCAAAACGTCGCTTTTTCGGATGCAATCCACCGCGGTTCTGACATTTGGAATCACAACGGATTCCGTCTCACGGTCGGGCCGTCGAACTTCAGCTCCGCTGCCCTGAGCGGTGGCGACGCCAGCTTCACCGGTATTAGCGCCGGCGGCATCGCCAAGCCGTACACCCTCACTTGGGTGATCAAGGACGAAGGCGGCCGGTTCGTCTCGGAAGCCTTTGTCAATGGATCGTCCGTCGGCACCGGCACGATCAACATGGGCAGCCTCAATCCGTCGGCGCTCTACTTCTATCTCTACGCGTCGAACGACGCTAATCCGGGCCCGACCGTCTTCGACAGCATCAAGATCGAACAGGAGCCGGTCTTCTAAACCCAGCGAAGTGAGCAACTTCGCCAAGTGCGGTGAGGGCCTGCGCAACCACAGCGCAGGCCCTCACCTCATCCGCCCCTCCCACACGCAATGAAGCAGTACTGTATAGACCACAGCGCAGCTGTCCCACTCCGTCCCACACGTGGTGAAACAGAACAGGATCAGCCACGGAACCCCCTGCATCGCTGCGGCTCATCGCCCCATCACGCCACACGCAGCACAACACAGCCCTACCGTTTGACAAGCCCCGGCGAAGCAGAGTAGCATGAAAAACAAAAACAAGCTGTTGTCTTGCAGGAACAAAAGGAGTTCGTTGTTCGGTGCCGTTCCACATTGTATTAGTTGAACCCGAAATGGCAGCCAACGCAGGCAATGTCGCCCGTACGTGCGCATGCACGGGAACGACCTTGCACCTCATCCATCCCCTCGGCTTTTCTACACGTGATCGCCGTTATAAACGAGCGGGGCTGGACTACTGGGACATGGCTCACATTCTCTATCACAATTCGTTTGACGAATTCTTCGCTTCGCGTCCCGCAGGCCGCTTCCTCTTCACCTCGACAACAGCCAAGCGGCTGTACACCGACGTCGAATACCAACCTGGCGACCATATTGTATTCGGAAAAGAAAGCCACGGGCTGCCCGACTTCATTCTCGACAACTATCCCGGCATACACATTCGCATTCCCATGCGATCGAACGCTCGCTCGCTCAACTTGTCCAACTGCGTCGCTTTGGTCCTTTACGAAGCGCTGCGGCAACTGAATTTTCCAGGCATGATCTAGGCTGAAAACAGGAGAAACCGCCCTTCACAGCGCTCCGAGCCCTATGCTATACTGTACAAGCCAGTATGATCTCCGCCAGCGCGATCGTTCTACGGTCTTAGTCAGTACGTCAACCAGCCTGCATACCATACGTTGACCCTCCCATTGGAAGGGGTGCACAAATGAGCTGGATCAAGACTCCTGCAGTCGAACGCCCTTACTTCGAATTTATCCGTTCAGAACCTTATAAAGCCAAGCGAATTCGTTCGTATATTAACAGCGGCCACCACCTTCTGGCCGCCGGTCGAACCGATGAGGCAAGACACCAATTTTTGCAGGCTCTCAACGTCTTTCCGCATGTCACGCCTGCGTTGAACAGCTTGGCAATGATTGCTCTGTCCGAAGGCGATGTGAATCGAGCGCTAGAAATCGTTCACGAATCCCTCCGCAGCGATCCCAAAGATCCAGTGGCACACTCCCTCGCAGCCCAATGCTGGCAACAACTAGAAAGCGATCCGTTCATGCGTGCCCACGCCAAAGCAGCGCTTGAAAACTACATGCAGCTCATTCAAGAAGGTGACCCCATTGAACCCGAATACCCCGAAAAGGCGCTGCTTTTCGTCCTGCAGGTATTGCTGTTGGCTGAAGACGACTACGGACTGATTCATCTGTACAAAGCGCAGATCACCCGAAACTGGACGCCGTCTGAACTGACATGGTTTGGCATCGCACATTTCAACGTTGGCGACATCAATGAAGCGTTTCGCCTATGGAAGCGGGCGGAAAAAACCGGCTTTTTTCCCGCATTTGCCTACGTTCGCTTGGCCAGCCATGTGATGCGCCATCGCCTGCTTCCGTTCCGCCTCGATTACGAGTTTGTGCTCCCCGAAGAATTTGAGGTATTTCCGTTCGGCACGTACTCGCTCGTACTCGCCCACGCGGTCAACGGAATTTATGGCAATGCACCGCCGCTCGAAGCACAGGCCTTGCTCACCTACCTCGTCGAGCAAGAAATTCCCGGTCTGCTCTATTTTCTCCAACAGGCATTCCACGATGAAACCTTGCCGCTGGGCGTCCGGCTGCTCGCAGCCGTCCATTTGATATGGTTGGGAGAAAAGCCGACGGAAATTCTGACGCTTTACAACTCGATCGACGAAGCCAACTTGCCATCTTACGCTGCAGACGTCGCTGATGTGGCGATTCCGTACTATTTGCTCAGTGCAGCCTTGGCACAAATCGACGGTCCGCCTGACGATCCGGAATCACTCCAGGTTAAGCTCCAAATTGGCCTCGCCTTTGCTGAGCAAGCCAATGAGCTTTGGGCCATCGAACTCTACCATGAAATGTTGGCCGAACTCGGCCTGGACGAAGATGAAATAGATACAGACAACTCTGATGGTGGTGACATGTTGTAATGTTCCCTCTTCTTGCCACGATCATCGGTGCCCTCATGGCGGTAGTCGTTTGGTATCAGTACGCTACCCGCCATAAACCGTATCAACTCGCGTGGGCTATATCATTCACTTTGTTCGCAGCCGCTTCCGGTGCCGAATGGATAGCAGAAACGTGGGGCTGGACACCGTTGCTCGCACGCAGCTATTATTTGTTCGGCGCTACGTTGGTCACCGGTTTTCTCGCACTCGGCATGGTGTGGCTTCTTTGGCCCGGACAAGCCGCCCGAACGGTGACGTGGGTAATCGCCGCTCTGGCCGTCATCGCCGCAGTTGCTCTTTGGCAAGCCCCTGTAGCGGTTGAAGCCTTGGAGGAACTGGGCTGGGAAGCCATGGAACGGCCACCTTTGGTGCGTGCAATCAGCATGCTTTTTAACATCGGCGGCACGCTGCTGCTCGTCATCGGTACCCTGTCGTCGTGGCTGAGCATTCGCCGACGCCCTGAATTGCGCTACCGCGCCAACGGCATCTTGATCCTCACTATCGGCGTCATCGTGGTCGCCTCAGGCGGCAGCCTCGCGGGAGTGTTGTCATTGGCCGAGCGCGATCTTCTCGCCATTACCAACAGCATCGGCAGCGCGATCATGCTCACCGGCATTCTGATCGCGGACAAGCGCCCGGCACAAAGCACCAAGAGCAGCAGCCCGAACCGCTAAAGCACCGGATCGTATTTGCCGGCATTTTGCAGGAAACGAATTTGACCGTCAATGATCGCATCGGCAATGCGGTGCACTTGGTTGACGTTGAGACTGGGACTGTCTTCGGTTTGGTTCTCCGGCCACAAAATCGCGTAAATTCCGGTGTCGCCGACCCAAGGTGGCAGCTCGGCTCCCTTGGGACGGCGACGCAGCCCTCGATCGGTCACTTCCACATGGCCTAAATGTTCGGCCGCCCCAACCCCCGCCTCTACGCAAATGATAAAAGCATCGGCCCATTCCTTTTCCATGCGCCGCCATACTTCTCCCAGATTGGCGTCCAAAACAGGCTCCTCAAGCGTGCCGATGACAAAAGGATAGTATTTTTGCAGCTCCTGCCCAACCATCGGACCCAACCGGTCCCCTAAATCATCCGGATCGCCCACGCATAAGTAAACAAGGCGTTCCTTTCCCGCAGCCTTATACGCCGGCAGCAAAGCACGGGCCAAGGTAAAGTCAGCGGTCCAATGCAAACCATTGCAGCGAATCAACGGACTACCTCACCTCCTACGCTCATTTCGCTTTAGAAAACACCCCCTCCTTCCGATATCCGCAGCCAACAAGCGCGCTCTACCTGTTGACAACATACCCTAGGGGGTATAGTATATGGGTAACGATTATCCCAACAACGACGGACGGAGGTTGACAGCATGAGCCAAACGACATCCCAGCAGCCAAGCATCGATTCCGCCCAGCTGTACCAGATGATTTTGGACGGCAGTGATTTCACGCTGATCGATGTACGCAATCGCGACGCGTTTGCGGCTTGGCACATCGAAGGACGGAACCCGATCCGCACCATCAACGTTCCCTATTTTGAAATTATGGAAGAAGGGGGCGCCGACAATTTAGCCGACGCAACCGCCGCCTACGCTGCGGCACATTGGCAGGACGAGTTGCCTAAAGACAAGCCAGTCGTCGTTGTGTGTGCGAAAGAGCAAACGGCCTCGTTCGTAGCCGAAGGACTGCAGCGTCTCGGTTACAACGCCTTTTCCCTTGTCGGGGGCATGGCCGAATGGGGAGATTATTATGCCATCCGACCGGTTGTTGAAGATGAGCGGCTGTCCGTTTGGCAGATCAACCGCCCGGCTCGCGGCTGTCTCAGCTACATCGCCGCCTCTGATGGTGAAGCCGTGATCATCGACCCGTTGCGCCATACCGACGTGTACACGCAATTCATCCGAGAACGGAACCTCAAAGTGACCGGAGTCTTTGACACTCACGGCCACGCGGACCATATCAGCGGCGGACCCAAACTTGCGGAGGAATTCAACGTCCCCTATTACCTGCACCCGTACGACGGCATCCATCCGCTCGATGTGCTTCCGGCCAACCTGCAATACGAGCCGCTTCGGGACGGCATGACTTTCCGTGTGGGTCAAGTCGACCTGAAAGCAATCCACGTGCCCGGGCATACGTTGGGAAACATCGTGTTTTTGCTTGACGGCAAGTACCTTTTCAGCGGCGACTCGATTTTCGTCAATTCCGTTGCACGCCCCGATCTCGGAGGTCAAGGCGAAAAGTGGGCACCCATCCACTTCCGCTCACTCCAAAAGCTTCTGCAGCTTGACCCCGATACATGGGTACTTCCGGGTCACTTCAGCCGGCTTGACGAAGTCGACGAAACCGGCACGGTACGCGCCCAACTCGGCAGCTTGCTCCAAAGCAATGAAGACCTGCAGCGACTGTCTGACGGCGAGTCGGCATTTGTCGACTACATGCTCAGCCATTTGCCGAAGTTTCCGCCGCAATACGTCGACATTAAGCGCGTCAACGCAGGCTTGCTGGTGCCGACGGAAGACGAATCGTCGGAGCTCGAACTCGGACGCAACATCTGCGCTCTGTCCAACGCTTATCAACCATCGTAAGGAGGCTTTGGATTGGAAGAACCCATCCACGTCAGTGAAACTTTGGATGCGCGTGGGCTGAGTTGTCCCATGCCGATTGTCAAAGCGAAGCTGACCATCAACAAAATGCAGCCCGGCGAAGTGCTTCAAGTTCTCTGCACCGACCGCGGCTCGCTGCAAGACTTCGCCGGCTGGGCCCGTTCCACGCCCGGCGTGGAGCTCCTCAAACAAGAAACGACAACCGACGGAAACCAAACCGTCTACACGCACTACATTGTCAAAACGGCGTGAGCTCGAAGAGCTCACGCCATGCCATAAGCAAAGGAGGATCCTCAATGGAAAGCCCAATGCAGGCAAACGGTTTTACCGGCGGAAACGCGGCAGCGAATGCACAGCCGACGCAAGATGCGACGTCGTACGAAGAACGCATCGCACAACTTGAAAAGCGCGTGTCCGATCTGGAAGCAAAGCAGCCCGATGAACGCCTTTCCATGGTCGTCTTCTCCGGTGACCTCGACAAGCTATTGGCAAGCTTCATTATTGCCACCGGCGCAGCGGCCATGGGCAAGCAAGTCTCGATTTTCTTTACGTTCTGGGGCCTCAACGCCCTGCGCAAACAACGTGTCCTCAAAGACAAAAATGCATTTGAAAAAGCGATGAGCTTGATGACACCTGCGACGACCCAAGGCCTCGGCGTATCGAAGCTCAACTTTTTTGGCGTTGGAGCCCGCATGCTGCGTGCGATGATGCGCCGCAAGCAAGTGACCAGCCTGGAAGAGCTGATCGAGCTGGCCGAAGAATTGGGTGTTGAGCTCGTGGCTTGCGAAATGTCCCGAGACGTCATGGGCATTCGGGACGACGAATTCCGGGAAGGCATTGAAGTCGGGGGTGTAGCCACATTCTTGGACCGCGCCTTCTCCTCCCGGACAACGTTGTTTATCTAAAGGGCGTGAAAGGAGATCTTACCCATGCAAGCCACACCGACACCCCAAATGGAAGAGGCACGCCACGTGCCGACGGCCAAACGTTTGGGCCGGCTCTTGCCCGGCATTTTGTTGACGACTTTGATCGCCTGGCTGTCGTTATATATCGCGAAACAATTGGGCCAGTACATTTTGCGTTGGCAAGGTCTCGATCCGCAAGCCGCTTCGAGCCCAATTTCCGCTGTGCTCGTGGCCATTCTGCTGGGCATGCTGATCCGAAATACCGTCGGACTGCCCCAAATGGTTCAGCCCGGCATCGACTTTAGCCTTAAAACGATTTTGCGCTTGGGCATCGTATTGATCGGCATTAAGCTGAGCCTGCTCGAGATCCTCGCCATCGGTTTTTGGGGCATTCCCGTCGTTGCCGTGTCCATCACGGCAGGGATGTTGTTGGTCACTTGGCTCAACAACCGCTTGCGTCTGCCCGAGCGCCTGGGTACACTGATTGCGGCGGGGACAGGAATATGCGGGATCACGGCCATCGTATCCATCGCACCGACCATCCGGGCCAATCAGCAAGAAGTCGCCTATGCTGCGGCGAACATCACGTTGTTCGGGGTCGTCGGGATGTTCCTCTACCCATACATCGCTCCGCTGCTGCTCCAAACTTCCGAACAGATCGGGGTGTTTCTCGGCATTGCCGTGCATGAAACGGCACAAGTCATGGGCGCGGCCTTGACCATGCGTGATGTGTTTGGCGATGAGGTCGCTTTTCAGGTCGCCACGGTGACCAAGTTGACCCGCAACTTGTTTCTGGCGGCCGTCATCCCGGTGCTGACCATCTACTATCGGCGCCGCGAAAATCGCCAAACCACGGCTCAAACAACGCATCCGTCCGAAGAGAAGCCCGGCAAGACACCGCTTCTCCCCGGTTTTATTTTGGGGTTCCTGCTGCTAGCCGTCTTGCGAACGATTGGCGATGCTACAGCGGCCGGCGGCAGCGCGTTCGGCCTGCTGTCTGCGGAAACTTGGCAGTCGTTGATTCATCAACTTGGAGACGTCTGGGGTGCTCAATACTTGTTGGGATCCGCCATGGCAGGCGTCGGACTCAACACAAGTTTTGCAGGCTTCCGCAGCGTCGGAATCAAACCATTTCTTGTCGGCTTGGCCGGTGCTGCAGCCGTTGGAGCCGTCGGTTTCGCAGCGGCGCAGCTTTTGGGCAACGTATTGCAAATTTAAGCTTAATAAAGTGAGGCGTATGTTATGGCTGTCAAGTTTGCCGATCCGAAAGTCAAAAAGGAAATCCTCGAAAGGCTCCGCCGCATCGAAGGACAAGCGCGCGGCATTCAGCGCATGATTGAAGAGGAACGCCCTTGCGAGCAAATCATCATCCAGTTGTCCGCAATACGCAACGCCATCAACAAAGCCGCCATGACCATCATCGTCGAGAATCTGGAAGCGTGTATTCTGAGCAAAGACCCGGAAATGGACCCGCGGGAAGCACTGCAGCAGGCGAAGCGCATGTTCCTCAATTTATGATCCCCATTCCAGGCCGTCCGTCAACATTTCTCCCCCAGCGAAGCAAATAGCCCAACCCGTCCGCTTCCATAGCCGACGGGCTGGGCTGCGTCATACCTCCTGCACTGCTACATTACCATCACTCAAAAACGGCGTTGGCGAAAGTGCTCGGCTCATTCCATACCCAGCCGCGCGGCAAATAGATTTGTCCCTGCCGTTCGCTGCCGGGGATATCGGAATCGTCGATGCCGACGGCAAACTTGAAGCTTGTTCCGGACGTCATGGAGACGACCTTTTCGACTTCAGCTCGCGGAATGGCGGCTTCGACGGTGTAGCCGTTCGCTTCCACGACAACCACAACTTGAATGCCTGCGGCGTTGAGACCGCCCGTGAATACAGAGGCAATGTCATTGCCGTGGATGTTGCGAGTGAAGCCGATTTGCGCGTCGTTCAGCCAGAGCTCGACGGCATCCGTCTGCCAAATGTCCCCGCCGTCCCGCTCGAAGACCAGCACGTCATCGGTCACTCGGACGGCGAGATAGAAATAGTCGTTATCGTACCCGACATAAGCCTGGCCATTCAAGTCGGCGGCGCCGTCGACTTCCGGCGCATCCGCCACCCAAGCCGGATCGATGTAAATCATGGAGACGCCAAGCCAGTCGTCAAGTTTTCCGTCGACGGTGATGCCGGAGACACGCGGTACGACGATTTCACTGACGACTCCGCCTCCCCGCGGATCGATGAACACTTCCACCGCGGCAGACGGACCGGAGGTCTTACCATTCGCAGCAACGGCGATGACTCGATAGAAGTGCACCTCGCCGTTCTTCACATTTCGGTCGAGGAAGCCGGTGTGCGCCACGCGTCCGACCGTCGTCCAAGGCCCGTTCGCTGACGGTGCACGCTCGACGCGATATTCCGCTGCACCGAACGTCGGCACCCAGCCAATGTGTGCCAAATTGTCCCCAGCCATGGCCTGTACGCGAGAAGGAGCGGGCATCGGCGGCGTGGTGTAGGAGTCCTCCGCCAAAACGGACGTTGAACCGGACCAGTCTTCCAAAACGATCCGGTAGGTGTAAGTCGTTTCAGGCAGCGCATTCGGGATGACGTGGCTATGCTTGCCGTCAAGCGACACGAACCTTTCCGTCGCACCGGACACATTGCCGGCCTGGTATTCCACAAAGCTCATCGAGGGGCCGTCCAATTCCCACCGAATTTCGAGCTCCATATCGTCGTTGATCGTCACTTCGACGTCTTGCACAAGATTTTGTGCCGCTGCAGGAACTGCGAGGGCCAGCACGGCAAGACAAACCAATACAATGCGACGCATAGCAACCACCCTTCTTATCAAATATTGAAATTCGGAATCATTTTTCCTGACACAGATCACCTTTATATCCTAACGATCACCCCCTATTGAAAACAACTTATCCAAAGCCTCGTTTTATAAAATTTCAACCTGATTCGACACAACTCCTTCTCTCTGTGAAAAAACTGGAACCTTATGCCGCACCGCGAACACGGTGATGCATGACGCAAGGGGAAAAATCGCGGAGATGGTGATTGCCGGCGTCGTTTTGCTGAGATGTCAGCTTGATTGAGGGGATGCATTCAGAAAGAGCTGGGGGAGATCAATACGTGATGTCTTCCACACAGGCGCTTGCATTCGCAGCACGGGCTTTCATGAACAGGAGATCCGACAGGCGATTCATGTATTGCAAAATGACGGGACGCACGGGCTCCCGGACGTGCAAAGCGACGATGCGCCTTTCCGCCCGGCGAGCCACGGCGCGGGCGATGTGGAGCCGAGCGGCAAGTTCGGTGCCGCCGGGCAAAATGAACTTGCGCAACGGCGAAAGTTCCGCCTCAAGCCGATCGATCTCTTGCTCCAGCTCTGCCACGTGCTCCTCGCGCAAGAGCCGGTTGCGGCTCGCACCGAGTTTCGGGGGCGTCGCCAATTCGGCGCCGATGTCGAACAGGCGAGTTTGAACCGTTTGAATCCATTGCCGGCGGCTGGGTGCCTCCACAACGGCCACCCAGCCCATGACGGCGTTCAATTCGTCAATCGAGCCATACGCCTCGACGCGCACATCGTCTTTGAACGTACGCTCGCCGCCGATCAACGCCGTTTTGCCGGCGTCACCACGCTTGGTGTAGATTTTCATGCTTCGACCTCTCCGTTGCCGGCAGAAGTGCCGAATTCCGCCGGATCCATCGGATCGAGCCGCGTCACACGGTATTGCTTCGCGTCGAACCAATCGTCGCTGCCCGAGTTTTGCAGCGTCCGCACCGTGCCCGCCACTTCCACCGTTGCCACCCAAGCTTGAGGCGACGCACCGTCTGCCGCTTCGTAGTACAGCTCGACCACGCCTTGTTCCGCGGCTTCGTCGTAAGTACGAAGCCGCAGCCGTTTGCGGCCCTGCAGCCAGTCCCAACCCATTTGCATGAACACTTCACGTTCGGCGGCTTGAGCCATGGGATGTTCAAGCGCACCCCAGCCGCGGTAATGTTCACGCAGCCGAGCTGCGGGACCTTGTTGATAAATCAATGTATCGAGCAGTTCGACCTTCATGAAGGCCCAATAACGTCCGGACGGCAAATCGAGAATCGTCGGTGCAAAACGGTGACCGCCGAGATGGCTGACACGCCATACCCGCAAACTTCCTGCGCTCGCCGGAACGTATTGCTCGCGCAGGGCGGCAAAAATCGGATAGCCGAATCGTCCGCAAGCCGCATCGCGGCTTCCGTGCGTGCAAATGAACAAATCCCGCACGTGCTTGTCCACTTGCTGCCGATACGAAGCAAACGCCGCCAAATCTTCGGGCCCCCCGAGCAGCGCCGTCACCAGACGGCCCGCTTCGCTCACCGGAACCTCGTACTCGTCCCGCTCAAAATCGGCGAAAACGTCGCCTTCCGGTCGGCGGTAATGGATGATTCGCAGTGTTTCGCCGACCTCATCGGGATTTTCAGGCAAAATACCCTGAACCCGAATGCCCGGGCGGTTATCCCCGTGTGCCGCCAATGCCTCGGCGATGCTCGGTGCCATCGTCTTCGAATCGGTAACTTCCTTTTGCCAAGGCGAGGGAATTTGAATCATCAAATACTCGTTGTAGACAGGCGCGGTGCCGATCGGATCTTCACCGCGCTCTTGCGCCACGACCGAGCACAGCTGTGTACCGCCTTCATTCGTCGTTTTGTCCACCAACGCTTTCGAGCTCCTCCTTAAAATCTAAATTGCCGACTTGAACGCATACAGCCGCACTTTTTGATCACGTCCGATTCCGCGTGACACTTCCCGTTCTTCACCGGCGGGCAAGACGATATATTGCCGCGCCAAAGTTTCCCGCGACGTATGGTGCATGGCTTCGTTCTCGAGCAGTTCCACTTCTTGTGTTTTGCAGTTGAGCCGGGCTAGGGAACGCAGCTCGACAATTTCGCTGCCCTGTTCCCACACGGAGACAAAATCGACCTGCTCCCACAGCTCGTCATCCGCGCAGGAAGATGCCGCGCAACACGTTGTCTCGTTTGCGCTGAGGACGATGCAATTGGGCTGCACGTCGAACGTATAGCGCCCGCGGCGGTCGACGCCGACACGCACAACGTGATCGTCACAAATGAAGGTGAGACCGTCTTGGCGCACCCGCTCCTGCAAGTGGTTTGCTTCAATGAAACGATAGCATTGCTGCACGTAGGCTTTCGCTTTTTCGGTCAACACGGTCTCCCACCTCTGCTTCCAGGCCGGCTGCCGACGCCGGCGCTTTTATTTGTGGATGGCCCGCCCTGCCACGTCAAGTGCGGCTTCTTTCAATACTTCGGAGAGTGACGGATGGGCGTGGGTAATCAAAGCGAGATCTTCACTGCTGGCCCCAAACTCAATCGCAGCCACCGCCTCGGCGATCAAATCGCCCGCCCTCGGCCCGATGATATGCACTCCGAGCACCCGATCGGTTTTGGCGTCGGCGAGTATCTTCGCCTTGCCTTCCACTTGTTCAAGCGTACGAGCACGCCCGTTGGCACGGAACAGGAATTCTCCCTTGCGATACTCGATACCGGCTTCTTGCAGCTGCTCCTCGGTGCGGCCGACGGAAGCGATTTCGGGATCGGTATAGACGACGGATGGAATGGCATCGTAATTGACATAACCGTAGCCGCCGGCAATCCGCTCGACGACGGCGACACCTTCTTTTTCAGCCTTGTGAGCCAACATGGGACCGCCGATGACGTCGCCAATGGCATAAATGCCTTCCACCGAAGTCGCAAAGTTTTCATCCACCGGAATAAAGCCCTTCTCGTCGACTTCGATGCCCACCGTTTCAAGCCCCAGTCCTTCGGTATACGGCACCCGCCCTGTAGCTACCAAAACGCGGTCGCACTCAATCGACTCGGCACCTTCCACCTCGACGACGCAGCGGTCACCTTCAACCCGAGCGGACAGCACACGGCGGTTGAGCTGGATGTTCAAACCTTGCCTCGTGAACAAGCGCTGGGCCTCACTGGCGATGTCAGCGTCCATTCCGGGAAGAATGCGGTCCAAGTATTCCAGCACGGTCACTTTGGCGCCGAGGCGGTTCCAAACCGAACCAAGCTCCAAACCGATATACCCCGCGCCGATCACAACCAAATGTTCGGGCACCTCTGGGTATGAGAGCGCTTCCGTACTCGTGCCGATGCGATCGTAATCGTACTCAATGCCCGGAAGCGTGGCAGGCTTGCTCCCTGTGGCGATGAGGATGTGCTTAGCTTCGAGAAGCTCTTCTCCGGACTCGCTCGTCACGACGACCCGCCCCCGGCCGTCCAAACGCCCAACGCCCTCGTAGCGGGTGATGTTGTTTTTCTTGAACAGCGAATCGATGCCACGAGTGAGCATGGTGACCACGCGGTCTTTTCGCGCCATCAGCTTGCTCAGATCGAGCGTGACCCTTTCGACCGCGATGCCGTGCTGCTGCATTCCCGAAGTTGCCGCGGCGTACCATTCGCTCGATTCGAGCAGCGCCTTGCTGGGGATGCATCCTACCCGCAGGCACGTGCCGCCGAGCATCGGGTTCCGGTCGATGCAAGCGACTCGCAGGCCTTCCTGAGCCGCGCGAATCGCCGCTGCATATCCCCCCGGCCCACCTCCGATGACAACCAAATCAAATGAACTCATGCCACTCCACCCCTGAAAGCAAAGTATGTAACACCTGTCGCTTCGTACCGTTCAATAAATAACCCCAGAGGCCGAGTTCGACCATTGCGGTCGCACACGGCCTCCGCTTGCAAATCGCTCCTCAGTTTTGCCCTTTGAGTTAGATTTCCAAAAGCAGACGTGCAGGTGTCTCGATGACTTCTTTAATGCGGCGCAAGAACGTCACCGCCTCACGTCCGTCGACAATGCGGTGATCGTACGTAAGGGCTATGTACATCATCTTGCGGATCGCAATTTCACCTTTGTAGACGACCGGCCGGTCTTGGATGCTGTGCAGGCCGAGAATGCCGCTTTGCGGCGGATTGACAATCGGCGTGGAAAGCAAGGACCCGTAGACGCCCCCGTTGCTGATGGTGAAGGTGCCGCCTTGCAGCTCTTCAACCCTCAGCTTGTTTTCACGGGCACGGCGGGCAAAATCGGCAATGGCTTGCTCGATTTCAGCAAAGCTCATTTTGTCGGCATTGCGCAATACGGGGACGACAAGGCCTCTGCCGCCTCCGATGGCGATGCCGATGTCGTAGTAATTCTTGTAGATGATGTGATTGTCCCGAATTTCCGCGTTCAGCTGCGGGAATCGCTTCAACGCGTCAATGGTCGCCTTGACAAAGAAGGACATGAAGCCGAGCTTGACCCCATACTCTTGCATGAAGGCTTCTTGATATTCCTTGCGCAAGTTGATGACTTCGGTCATGTCGACTTCATTGAACGTGGTCAGCAGCGCAGCCGTATGCTGAGCTTGTACAAGGCGCTCGGCTATGCGACGCCGAATCGGGCTCATAGGCACGGCTTCCTCTTCACGCTGCAGCTGCTGGTCCGGATGAACGGCATCGGGCACTCCGTAGCCGGGAGCGGTCGGCGCTGCAGCGGGCTGAGCCGCCGGTTCTTGTCGCTGTTCGATATGCTGGAGGACGTCCTCTTTCAATACGCGCTGACCGGGACCGGTTGCCACTACTTCGTCGGGACGAACTGCGTGCTCCGCCATGGCTTTGCGAGCTGCCGGCATGATATGAGGCACGGTTTCCGTTTCCGGCTGCGGCTCTGCTTCCGCAGTTTGCGCTGCAGGTTCGGAACCGCCGCTTGCGACCGAAGCCGTTCCTTCAGCGCCTTCTTCGATAATGGCAATGACCTCATCGATTTCGGCGGCTTCGCCTTCCGCTTTCAAAATTTTGACCAGCTTGCCGGAGACGGGAGAAGGAAGTTCCAGCGCGGCTTTGTCCGTCTCAAGCTCGACAATGGTTTCGCCCGCGGTGACGACATCCCCCTCGGCTTTTCGCCACGTCCCGATGTACACTTCCGCAATCGACTCACCTGATGAAGGTACTCTGAGTTCTACTGACATATGCGCCCCTCTTCAAACTCCATTGATCCCCTTGCGGGGTCAAATTGCATATTCGCTCCGTCCTAATCGATTCGCCATGGACGGGCAAAGGCGGAAAATCCGCCCTTGCCCTGTTGCCATGATCCGCTTGTTTCGCATTACCGATGAACGCCTTCGTACAGCGGTGCGAACGCCGCATCGATCAGCCACTTTTGTTCGAGTTTGTGGCTGCTCGTCGAACCCGTTGCCGGGCTTGCCGCTTCCGGACGATGCACTCCGCTGAACGGATGGCCGTACATTTCTTCACAGAATTTCCGCCGCAGGAAGCCCCATGCCCCCATGTTTTCGGGTTCCTCTTGCACCCAGATGACGGGCACGTTGGTCGGATACGGTGCCAAGGCCTCTTGCAGCTCCTTTTCAGGGAACGGATAGAGCTGTTCGAGGCGGATGATGGCGATGTCGTCTCTGCGACCTTCTTCTTCCCAACGCTCCATCAGCTCATAGTAAATCTTGCCGCTGCACAGCAGGATGCGGTCGACTTTGTCGGGAGACGAACCGCATGCATCGGGGAGCACGCGGTGGAACTTGTCGTCCGTGAACGCTTCCATGGGCGAAACGACTTTCGGATGCCGCAGCAAGCTCTTCGGCGTCATGACGATGAGCGGCTTCCGCCAACGCCGCAGCACTTGACGCCGCAGCAGGTGGAAATATTGCGCCGGTGTGCTCGGAATGACGATTTGCATGTTGTCGACCGCCGCCAAAGTGAGGTATCGTTCGAGCCTTGCACTCGCATGTTCAGGCCCTTGCCCTTCCAGGCCGTGGGGCAGCAACATGACGAGGCCGCTGAGGCGGTTCCATTTTTCTTCGGCGCTGCTGATAAATTGATCGATGATGACCTGGGCGACGTTGGCGAAATCGCCGAATTGGGCTTCCCACATGATCAACCCGTCGGGGAAGTCGAGGCTGTAGCCGTATTCAAAACCGAGGACGGCCGACTCGGAGAGAGGACTGTTGTAAATTTCAACCGGAGCTTGGTCCGCAGCCAGATTTTGCAAGGGACGATACTGTTCACCCGTTTTCACATCGTGCAAGACGCTATGGCGTTGGCTGAATGTGCCCCGTTCGACATCTTGTCCCGTAAGCCGCACGCGATAGCCTTCCGTCGCCAACGTGGCAAAGGCGAGCGCCTCGGCGGTCGCCCAATCGATCGGGCGTTCTCCCGCCGCCATTTGCCGCCTGGCGTTCATGAAGCGATGCAACGTGCGATGGAGGTTGAATCCTTCAGGCAGCTCGGTAAGCTTGTTGAGCAAATGCACCAACCGTTCGCGCTCCACATGGGTCGGCACGTCTTCCACGGACGATTCCGGTCCGCCCGTGTAGCCGGCCCAAATTCCCTTGAACGCCCGGCTCGGCGGCTTGTACTCATCGCTTCGCGCAACGGACAGCGCTTTTTCGAGATGGTTGCGCCGGGTGACGGCAATCCGGTCGGCTTCATCCTGCGTAATGCCGCCCAAACGGAGCAAATGCTCCAAATAAGCTTCCCGCAAAGGCTTCCGCTTCCGGATTTTTTCGTACAACAACGGCTGGGTGAACGACGGCTCATCCCCTTCGTTGTGTCCGTGCTTGCGGTAACCGTACATGTCGATGACGACATCACGCTTGAACTCACGCCGGAAATCCATGGCCAGCCGGACGACTTGTGCCACGGCTTCGGGATCCTCGCCGTTGACGTGGAAGATCGGGCTTTGCAGCATCTTTGCGACGTCGGTGGCGTACGTGCTCGAGCGCGCTTCGCCCGGGGGGGTGGTGAAACCGATTTGGTTATTAAGAATAATGTGCAAGGTACCCCCGACCTCATACGCCTTAAGGCGGCTGAGGTTGAGCGTTTCTTGCACAATGCCTTGGCCCGGAAACGCCGCGTCGCCGTGGATCAACAAAAGCATGGTGTGTTCACGGTTCGTATCGCCCGCGCGGTCGATTTTCGCACGGGTGCGTCCCATGGCGACGGGGTTGACGAACTCCAAGTGGCTGGGGTTGAAACAGAGCGACAAGTGCACCTTGCGGCCGGCAGCTGTGACCCAATCGGTGCTGTGGCCCATATGATATTTCACGTCACCGCGGCCAAGGTACAGCTCCGGATCGACGTCTTCAAACTCGCGAAAAATGTCCTGCGGATGCTTGCCCATGATGTTGGCCAAAACATTGAGGCGTCCGCGGTGCGCCATGGCCATGACGATTTCGTTGATGCCTTGCTCACCGGCTTTTTCAATGGCCATGTCGAGCAAGGGGATCAGGCTTTCCGCGCCTTCGAGCGAAAAGCTTTTCGCACCGGTATACTTGCGCTGAATAAACTCTTCAAAAACTACGGCATCGGTCAACCGGGTAAGAATTCGCAGCTGCTCTTTGCGGCTGACTTCGGTACGGTTTTGCGTCGACTCCATGCGTTCCTGCAGCCATTGGCGCACGTTGTCGTCGTCGATGTACATGAATTCGACACCGATGGAACGACAGTAGGTATGCTGCAGACGCTCAATCACTTCACGCAGTGTACGGACATCGGCTCCCGGTATCGTATCCGTGGACACCATGCGATCCAAATCGGCCTCGGAAAGGCCGTAGAACTCGGGTTCAAGTTCCGGCTGCGGCTCGCGTGGCATCCCGAGTGGATCAATGTCAGCGATCATGTGTCCACGTATCCGGTACGCCCGCACCAGCTGATCGACGCGTTCTTGGAAGAAGGCGACCTCAAGATCGCGCGGTGCCACCGTGGTTGCAGACCCATTAGCGCCCCGGCTGTCTGATGAGCCGGATGAAAGGAAGGAAGGTCCCTTATGCGGCTGTGCCACGCCCTTGGGAACATCCGCCGAAAATTCGCTAAAATACCGCTGCCAATCTTCGGGCACCGATTTCGGGTCCCGCAAATACTCCGCGTATAACTCTTCGACGAACGCCAGACTCAACACGTTGGGTGGGCTGATAGCCATAGCGTCTGTCCTTTCCCCCCTCGCTCACGCATGCGTCAAACTCCAAGGCAGAAGCGCGCCCTTGTTTGGAAGTTTTTGTTCTTTATTAAACGTCCGAACTCCTCTACGGAAAGGGTCACCATAATCTTATCAAAAAGTTGCAGGATATGCATTAGCAAAACGGCTTGACACAAAACAAAGGCATCCATAGAATGAGCTTACAACATTCCGTAAAGATCTGCCGTCGCATCCAGCCTTTTCCAGAAAACACCGATTATATGATGAACGAGATGATTGCAGCCACATCATCTTATTCGTCATTCTTTGGTCACCTCTTAACTTCTGAATCTTATCGTACATAAAAGGAGTTGCTTCATCCATGGCTCAGCACGACAGACCTTTAGGTTTTGACACCCTTGCCGTACACGCCGGTCAAGTTCCCGACCCGACTACTGGTGCCAGGGCGGTTCCGATTTACCAGACCACCTCGTACGTCTTCGAAGACGCAGACCATGCAGCGAGGCTGTTCGGCCTTGAACAACCCGGCAACATCTACACCCGGCTGATGAACCCGACCACCGACGTGCTGGAACAGCGCGTTGCCGCGCTTGAAGGGGGCATCGGCGCTCTCGCCACGTCGTCGGGACAAGCAGCGGAGACGCTCGCCATTTTGAACATCGCCAGTGCGGGCGACGAAATTGTATCTTCCGCCAGCTTGTACGGCGGAACATACAATTTGTTCTACCATACGCTGCCAAAGTTTGGCATCACGGTTCGCTTCGTCGAGAACAACCCCGACAGCTACCGGAAAGCCATCACGCCCAAAACGCGTGCCATATTTGCCGAGACCATCGGGAACCCGAAAGGCGACGTCCTCGACATTGAAGCGGTCGCTGCGGTAGCTCATGAAGCCGGCATCCCCCTCATTGTCGACAATACTTTTGCGACGCCGTACCTATGCCGCCCCTTTGAATTTGGCGCGGATATTGTCATTCACTCGCTGACGAAGTTCCTCGGCGGGCACGGCAACAGCATCGGCGGCATCATTGTCGATTCGGGCAAATTCGATTGGACCAACGGCAAGTTCCCCGAGCTCACCGAGCCTGACCCGAGCTATCACGGACTCCGCTACGTTGAGGCCGTAGGACCGGCTGCATATATCACGAAAGCGCGCACGCAGCTCATGCGCGATATCGGTCCCTGCATCAGCCCGTTTAATAGCTTCCTCATCTTGCAGGGAATCGAAACGCTGTCATTGCGTATGGAACGACATTCCCAAAATGCCATGCGCATCGCCCAATACTTGCAGGAACACCCCAAGGTCACCTGGGTGAACTATCCGGGCCTGCCCGATCATCCGACGTACGAGTTGACGAAGAAATACTTGCCCAAAGGCGCCGGCGCCATTGTGACCTTCGGCGTCCAAGGCGGACTCGAAGCGGGCCGGAAACTGATCAACAACTTGAAGCTCTTCTCGCTCCTCGCCAACGTCGGCGACGCGAAGTCGTTGGTCATCCATCCGGCATCGACGACGCACCAGCAGCTTACCGAAGAACAGCAGCGTGAAACGGGCGTCACTCCCGATCTCGTCCGCCTCTCGGTCGGTTTGGAAGAGGCCGAAGATCTCATTGCCGACCTCGACCAAGCTTTGGCGGCCATTTGACGCCGAAAACACAAATGCCCCGCGGGGATCGGCCGTCTGCCGAATCCCTGCGGGGCATTTTTATCAGCCGTTCATTTTCCAATCCGTTGGTCTCTCGCCAACTGGCGAATGTATCGCACTACCGTCCACCGCTCTTCTTGCGTCAATATCCCTTGGAACATAGGCATGGCGGTACGTGGAATTCCGTACGTGACAAACCAGTACAAATCGCCTTCGGTGTGCGCCCGATACATCGTCCAATTGGTGAGGTCTGACGGCGGCGGCTGCAAACCGGGGGCGGCAATTCCGTCTCCCCTTCCTTCCGGTCCATGGCAAACCATGCAATGCCGTTCATACAATTCCCGGCCTCTTTCGAGGACTTCGGCCGTCAGCGGCACCGGATTTCGCACGTAGGTCGTCGGAAACGCCTTGATCTGCACCATCGTTCCGATGCCCCACAAGCCGAAAGCAATGGACAAGACCGCTGAAAGCAAAAACAGGTCGGAGCGAGGCGGCCGTACGTTGTTGACAAACAAGACGATGCCGACGACCAACAGGGCTATGTAGCCGAGGAAGAAAAAGAATTCGCCGGGCGAGTACAGCACTCGTTCAAGCGAGATGCGCACCTGTTGATCTTCCTCCAAGACGTCCATGACACCCGAGGTCACTTGGAGGTTCATGAAGAAGTAGTCTTCCCGGCCGTCCGCCTGCACTTTCACCGTGGCACGGTACGGTCCGCGCATCGGCGGAATGATGCGACCTTTGTAGCGGCCAGATTCGTCCGGCGTCAGTCGGGCGGTTTGGGTAGGCATCACGTGGCCGAGCATGTCGATAGACACTTGAATGGCCGCGTTCGGCACATGACGCCCTTGTTCATCGGCCAGCGCCATGGAGAAGTTCAAGCTTCCGTCGGGCGACGGTTCGACGAGCATGTCGTAATGCCACGGGCCGACTTCCCCTTGTTCGGTGACCGGTGCAGCCAAGCCTGCCGGACGTTCAGGCGGCGTCAAGGTCGTCAAAGCCCCAGTTGCAAGCAAAATGGCGAGCAGCAGTACCGCCTCCGTACGCACCGTAAACGAATAGCGTCGCTGCTGCACTTCCGTCCACGGTCGGTGGGATGCCTCAAGCCAAGGCAGAAACAGAAAATGATTGAACGCCGCGACAAGCAGGACGACAACGAGAAGCCCCACCTTCCACAACACGGCATTGCCGAACGGCGTGCCAAAGAGCGCATTGACCGAGTAAATACGCTCTTTGCTCATGTAGATCCCGCTGAGCACAAGCGCCATGACGGAGAGAATGCCGACCACCGAAAAGCGCCGTGTCGTTTCGGCCAAAAACGCTCGCTTGTACGCGTACGGCGCTTTCCAGGGCAACAACGCAAAGTAGAACAAACCTCCGCCCCAAAGCCCCATGGCCAACACGTGCACAATGTCGAGCGGCTGCAGCAGCGGCGTGCCGCCGGATGCGGCGTGCCCGGTCCAAGCGTACGTGATCGCAAGAAAAGCTGTCAGCAGACAAGGTGCCACCCACAGTTTCGGCAGCCGCCAAGCACTGACGCTCAACGCAACCGCGATGACGACTTGAAGAACGGTGACGCTGCCGTTTTGCGTTTGGGAAAGGATCTGGCGGAACAGCTCAAAGTCAAATTCATCGTAGGAAAGTTGCCAGGCAATACGTGCAATATCGCCGAACGACGCAAGCACGTAAATCACTGCGCCGGCGATAATGCCTGCCCGGATGCGCGTCTTGAGTGTCTGATTGAGTTCAGAAAGATCAGAACCATCCAAGGCCTCTTCCTGCTGAACAGCCGGCCGCCCAACCAAAAACCAAAATGTTGGGCCTCCGATGAGCAAGGCTAAACCAAGGTAGTGAAAGAATTGCAATACAGCGTACGCCAAGAACCGCACCTACCCAGGAGAAACACTTAGTCGCTATAGTCCATCGGTTACACTTCTCCTTTCACACATGGTCTACCTGCTCACGGCAACGTATTCGACGGTGGCATCTATTGGAACTGAAGTTAAACGGCTGCCACGGCGTGCAGACCCACCTGCGCAACGCATCACTCGGAACGCGGCCGTCCGTCCCACACTTCAATGTCACCCTCGTCCACACATGCACCCAATCCGAGGCGCATCTTTAAAAAGCGTCCGTTTAATCCTTTGGTGCGGGCAAACTGAGCCCAATGCCGGCGTTCGCTGAGCGGCAGCTTCATAATGTCTCCGGCGGCCGCATGGACACATCCTTCAGCATCGACAATGCCAAAGTCGATCCGCCAGCCGTTGCCTTCCACTCGACCTGCACTCCGGGTGCGAATCATCGTGTGCCCTTGCTCACGGTATTTGGCCAAGACGTCGATGGAAAACTCAATCGGAATGGCCGAAAAATCTTTGTCCTCAAACAGGCGCGTATAATACTTCGCTACCAAATCCGGAGCGTGCACCGATGTTGACTGCGTCACAAAACCACTCCTTATCCGACCGAAATGCGAAAAGAGAAAGAGGCTCGATGGTGCATCGAGCCTGCCGCTTGCATTCATGAAACCTCGCGTTCAATCGGTACCCCGACCATGCTGCCCCATTCGGTCCACGAACCGTCGTAGTTGCGAGCTTTCTCGACGCCCAGCAGTTCATGCAGAACGAACCACGTATGGGAGGAACGTTCGCCGATCCGGCAGTAAGCGATGACTTCATCGTCGGGGTTGATGCCGGCACCCTCGAGATAGATTTTACGCAGCTCTTCGGCCGACTTGAACGTGCCGTCTTCATTCACGGCCGTAGACCACGGGATATTCTTGGCACCGGGAATGTGTCCGCCGCGCTGCGCCGTTTCGGTCATGCCGGGCGGGGCGATGACTGCGCCGGAAAACTCTTGCGGCGACCGTACATCGATCAACGGCCGCTTGCCGATGCTCTCATAGACAAAAGGCTGCTTGGCCCGGAGCGATTCATCTAACGGTTTGGCCTGATAGTTCGTCGGCTCGGGCTGCGGCACTTCTTTGGTCAGCTCCCGATTCTCCGCCAGCCACTTCTTGCGGCCTCCGTTCATCAAGCGAACGTCTTCATGTCCGTACATCTTCAGCAGCCAGTAGGCGTAAGCGGCGAACCAGTTGTTGTTGTCACCGTACAACACAATCGTGTCGTCATTCGATATGCCGGCTTCGCTGAGCAGCTTTTCAATCTGTTCTCGGGTAGGAATGTCCCGGCGGATCGGGTCTTGGAGCTGCGTTGTCCAGTTAAAAGCCACCGCACCGGGAATGTGGCCTTCTTCGTAATATGCGTCGACGTCCACATCGACTTCTACGAGTTTCACCTTCGGATCGTTGCGGTGCGCATCAACCCAGTCGGTTTCAACGAGCACATTCGGTTTTGCGTAGCCCATCGTCAAATGCCCCCTTGTTTTGGCAAATCCACCCTGAATTTACAATCCAGGGCTATCCCACTCTAAATACTAATATTACCGGTCGGTTTTTGTCAATATGGAGCGAATGATTTGCCAAATGCCTGCTTGACGCCGAACTAGGTCGACGTGGAAGGTTTCACCGCTGTCCGTATCCCTTTGAACGATGCTTTCGAAACCGGCACCCCGATTCCTCCGTCGTTTTGCGAAGAAGGGAATTTTCTGGAGAGCGGGAATCCCATTGTTATGTCCATTCAACGTGAAAACATGCTTTATCCGCCCGTCAAAGCGTATTTCCGCGAGCTCGGCTACACCGTTCGAGGTGAGGTCAACGGCTGTGACCTCGTCGCCATGCGAGACGATCAGCTCATCATCGTCGAGCTCAAACGCACGTTTAACCTCGATCTGGTGTTCCAGGCGATGGCACGCCAACGCTTGACCGACTTGGTCTACGTAGCCGTCGAGGCGCCGCGGCGACGTCAGTCGCGCTGGCGGCATATCACGGCGTTGTGCAAACGCCTCGGCCTCGGTTTGATCACCGTCTCATTCGTCCAAGCCCGCCCCCGGGTCGCGGTGGAGTTGACACCGGGCGATTTCACATTCCGCCGTCAACACGGCAAACGCACCCGGCTCATCGCCGAATTCGAACGGCGCAGCGGCGACTGGAACGTAGGCGGCAGCAACCGACGGCCCGTCGTCACCGTATACCGCGAGCAAGCGCTGCTCATCGCTGCGCACTTGGCCGCGCACGGGCCGTGCCGAGCCCGCGATGTACGCGAGGCAACCGGCGTCGCTCAAGCCCGCGACATGTTGTATCGCAATGTGTATGGTTGGTTCGAGAGAGTGGCGTACGGCATTTATGGCTTGACGGAGGCAGGTCAGGCGGCATTGGCGCAATTTGCCGAAGTGATTCGAGACCGAGCGGATCGCTGAAAAGGTTCAGCGCCGACGTCACGTCGCTCCGTGCACCGGCGCCGGCACCGCATCCGCCCGATACGAAAGGGACACCTTGCAGACGTCGGCAGTGACCGAATCCAAGGCCATCAAATCATCTTTGGAAATCTCTCCCAACGAAGTCTTGCCGAGTGCTCTGATGCCAACCGCCATTTCCTTCGCACACGAACGCAAGAATTTGCTGAGACGGTCGGCGGCCTCATCGATGTCGAACTGATTCGCCTGATGGCCGCCGTAAAAGA
>CALKAQ010000040.1 GCA_937983075.1 uncultured bacterium
GGGAGCCTAAACAAACGAGCCGGACTCGAATCTACAGACAAAATGGGACTTGACCACCATTAGCAGGGGACTATCTGGAGGTTGCAGTTTAAGATGAGAATAGGAGTCGTCGGGGGTGTTGCTCGATCACTCATAAATTTTCGCGGTCCACTTCTTCGCGCTATGATTGAACGAGGACACGAAGTGATAGCGTGTGCCCCTGACATATCCGACGAAGTAAGTGCTTCTTTGTCAAAAATGGGGGTTAAAAAATGCTATTCGATCCCGTTGTGGCGAACTGGTATGAACCCGTTTCATGATTTCAAGACCTACAACAGTTTGCGCTCCATCTTTGAAAAGGAGCGTCCTGACTGTGTTTTATCTTATACCATAAAACCCGTCATTTATGGGTCGCTTGCAGCACAAGCTGTAAACGTGCCGGGTGTTTTTTCGATGATTACGGGTTTAGGATACGCCTTCACGTCTACAACAATTAAACAACGATTTTTAAGGGCCGTAGTTCAGCCTCTCTACCGTCAAGCATTGAAAGGAAATACGGTTGTCTTCTTTCAAAACCCAGACGATCAAGCGCTATTTGTTGACAGAAGGCTTGTTCGCGATGTTTCTCGCACAGTAGTCATTAACGGGTCAGGAGTGGACTTGGAGTATTATTCAAGAGCAGAACCCGTCACAGAACGAATTGTCTTTCTCCTAATCGCTAGGCTCCTCCGAGATAAAGGTATTTACGAATATGTTGAAGCTGCAAAGCAAATTAAAGCCAAGTATCCAGAGATAATATTTCAATTGGTTGGTCCGTTGGATAGTAATCCCTCTGCCATTAGCCCGACTACTGTTGAAGCATGGCACAAAGAGGGAATCATTGAATACCTTGGAGAGGCAAAAGATGTGCGGCCGCATATAGGGGCAGCCAGTGTCTACGTCTTGCCCTCGTATCGTGAAGGCACTCCGCGGACTGTGCTCGAAGCCATGGCCATGGGCCGACCGATTATTACGACAGATGCTCCTGGCTGTAGGGAAACAGTCCGTGACGGCATCAATGGATTTCTTGTGCCAGTGAAAGATGTGAGAAGGCTGGTTGAGGCTATGGAACGTTTCATTGAGAACCCTAGCCTTATACCCAAAATGGGTGAGGAAAGCTGGAAAGTGGCAACAGAAAAGTATGATGTGCGAAAAGTCAATGCGGCGATTCTTGATGTAATGGGACTGTGATTAGGTAGGTTATTATCGAAGGGTAGGCATCGACCTTGAACGCAGAGCGCATTTATCTGTCACCGCCACACATGTCTGGCCTTGAACAGGTATATGTTCAAGAAGCTTTTGACTCCAATTGGATTGCACCGGCGGGGCCGAATCTTGAAGCATTTGAGGCTGAGTTTGCCGAAGTAGTGGGTGCGAAATACGCGTTGGCTGTATCCTCAGGTACTGCTGCAATTCATTTAGGCTTAATTCTGCTTGGCGTCTCCCCCGGGGATGAAGTCTTTGTTTCCACGCTCACTTTTGCAGCCAGCGTCAATCCAATCATCTATCAAGGTGGCATTCCTGTTTTTATCGATAGTGAGAGAGAATCATGGAACATGGACCCGGATCTTTTAGCGGAAGCTTTGGAACAGAAAGCGCGCCAGGGTCGTTTGCCACGGGCGGTCGTACTCGTTCACCTCTATGGGCAGAGTGCCAATATCGATCCGATTAAAGAAGCTTGTGATCGCTACGGTGTACCGATTTTGGAAGACGCGGCAGAAGCCTTAGGCTCTACATACAAAGGGCGGGCTCCGGGAACGTTCGGGAAGTGCGGTATCTATTCGTTCAACGGGAATAAAATTATCACCACTTCCGGCGGTGGCATGCTTGTTTCCGAAGATAAGGAGCTTATTGATCATGCACGCAAGCTTTCAACGCAAGCGCGCGATCCCGCCCCTCATTATCAGCATTCCGAAATTGGTTACAACTATCGACTGAGTAATGTATGTGCGGGAATTGGCAGAGGGCAGCTTCGCGTGTTGGAAGAGCGGGTTCAGGCCCGGCGCCGCAACTTCGAATTCTATCAGCAAGCGCTAGGCGATCTCCCGGGCGTTGAGTTTATGCCTGAAGCACCATGGGGTAGGCACACCAGATGGCTTACGTGTATAACTATTGACCCTGAGAAATTTGGAGCGGATAGAGAAACCGTGCGTTTAGCGCTAGAAGCAGCAAACATTGAATCCCGCCCGGTGTGGAAGCCAATGCATCTACAACCGGTGTTCGCTGAATATGAAACGTTCGGCGGCAAAGTGGCGGAAGATTTGTTTGAACGCGGGCTATGCTTGCCATCAGGTTCGAATTTAACCGAAACCGAATTACAACGAGTAGTAGACGTAATTCGAAAGTGTGCTCGTTCCGTTGCGTAGGTGAAAGAGGCGCTGCCAAATTGACGAGAAAGAATCGAAAGCTTTATTGGTATGTAAAGCGAATAATAGATGTTTTGCTTGCCGGCGTTGGACTGATTGTGAACGCCA
>CALKAQ010000041.1 GCA_937983075.1 uncultured bacterium
TTTTCGCGGGTGGGTAATACGACGTGCAAAGGTGATTTTCGTGGGGTCTAAAAAAGACCGACTGCGAATCGAATACGTATCGCCTGATGTGCTGCGGCCCTTTGAGGGCAACCCGCGCACCATCTCGGAGCGTGGTCTGGAGAAGCTACAGCGTTCAGTCGAGGAGTTCGGATTCACGAACCCGATTTTGGTGCAGCGCGGGACGAACATGATCATTGCCGGGCACCAACGTTTGAAGGCGGCGAAGGCGGCTGGGCTCACAGAAGTGCCGGTCGTGTATCTGGACATGGACGACACGACGGCCAAGGCGTATAACATCGCGGACAACCGGCTCGCGGAGGAAGCGGACTGGGATTTCGGCCCGCTGTCGGACTTGTTGGCGGAACTCAAAGAGGACAAGTTTGACCTGTCGTTGGTGGGGTTCGATGAACACGAATTGGACCATTTGCTGAATTGGGAGCCCCCGGAGGCCGAAATGGGGTCCTTGGCTGATCTGTCCGATATTGGCGAGAAGGACGTTGAGCGGCTAACTCTCATTGTCCACATCGGGCAAGCAGAGGAGTTCCGGCGGAAGCTAAAGGAGATCGCAAAACAGAATCCGGACGAAAACGACGTTGCCCCCATGGGGTGGGCTTTGGAGCAGGTGTTGGCGGCCTATGAAAGATTTAGTAGTAGCAAACATTGACAAGCGTGTGTTGCGAGAGTTGATTGCCCGTAATCATTACTCGGGCACGTGCTCGGCTATCACTGTCGGATACGGCGTTTATTGGAGGGGCCAGCTGAAAGGCGGCATTGTGTTTTCGGCCGGAGTCGGGCGATTTGCCAATGCGTATTGTCGCATATGCAAGCCCACGGAGGTAATCGAGTTGACAAGGTTGTGGCTCCATGACGACCTGCCCAAGAACAGCGAAAGCCGGGTTGTTGGTTTGGCCCTGCGCGTGCTCAAGAAGGGACGCGGCCGCTTTCGAGCCGTGCTTTCCTATGCCGACGAGTTTGCGGGGCACATCGGGACCATCTACCAGGCGACCAACTTCCGGTATATGGGGCCTACAGATGCAGGTGCCACCAAGATTCGCATCGGCAATATGATCGTGAATTCGCGGAGCCTGAATAGCCGATACGGCACTCATAGCATCGAACGTTTGAAAAAGATCCTAGGGCGTGACGACATTGAGTATGTTCGAGAACGCACGCGCAAACATGCCTACGTCTACCCGTTAACGCCTGAGGTGGCCGACTGGCTTGATAAACACAAGTTGCCATACCCGAAACCTGCGTCCGTGGTGTAGCAGTTGCACGCCCAGGGCCCACCTGGGAGGCGGCGGTGCAAGTCCGACCCGGACGCTCCATTGTTGTAACAAGGCGGTGCTGGAAGATGGCTCGCACGTCCACCGGTCGTCCGCGCGGGCGTCCTAAAGCCCCCATCGACCTGGCGCTCGTGGAGAAGCTGGCGGGCATCCAGTGCACCGAGGAAGAGATTGCTGCGGTGCTGGAGATCCATCCCGAGACGTTCCGGCGGCGCAAGCGGCAGGAACCGGAGATTGCGGAAGCGTTGGAACGTGGCCGAAGCAAGGGGCGCGTGTCTCTTCGCCGGGCGCAATGGAAAGCCGCAGAGGGCGGCAATTCGACGATGTTGGTTTGGCTGGGCAAGCAGTACCTTGGCCAGCGTGACGAGCCCCCTGTTGGCGAAGAGGGCCGCGGTGGCGCGATTGCCCAGTTGATGGAACGCTTGCGGGAGGCTGAGGATCAAGATGGCGATGACGCTGAACCTCCCGCGGGGTAAGCAGGCGCGGTCCATCCTCGAAGCCAACGCCCGGCTCAACATCTGGCACGGGTCGGTGCGGTCGGGCAAAACAGTCGCCAGCATCCTGCGCTGGCTCGACTTCGTTTCCCACGGCCCGCCGGGCGAGTTGCTCATGGTTGGCAAGACAACGAGAACGCTCAAGCGGAACATCCTCGACCCGATGGCGGAGATGCTGGGTGACGACGAGTTCCGGCTTATCTCGGGCCGGGGCGAGGCGTACATCTACGGGCGCCGGGTGTACTTGATCGGCGCCAACGACGAGCGGGCCGAGGGGAAGATTCGAGGACTGACGCTGGTCGGGGCCTATGGCGACGAGGTGACGCTGTGGCCTGAGAGCTTCTTCACGATGCTGCTGT
>CALKAQ010000042.1 GCA_937983075.1 uncultured bacterium
GGGTTTGGGTCGGGTCCATCCCCGCGCGTGCGGGGGAGAGGTCTGTCCAGGTGCCGATTGATGTCCTGCGCCAGGTCCATCCCCGCGCGTGCGGGGGAGAGGGCGAAGAGCGGCGCAAAACCCAGAGGAGGGATGGTCCATCCCCGCGCGTGCGGGGGAGAGTCTTGACATCAACGGCCGCTGTGATAAAATTGTGTTTTTGATCCTCTACTCCTCCGCTGGCTCACTCGGTAGCGGGCGGCGGGTCAACACCACCCCGTCCAGTTCGACCAAATCCAGCGGTGGACTGCCCAACACACGCACCTGCTGTCCGCCTGGCATGCTAGATTCGTACCAGAGCATTACGATTCCTGCGTCAACTTCGTCATGAAACCAGTCGCTCACAACATCCCAAATCCTGTCGCGGACCGCACGTGTCAGGCGGGCTCCCGTGTAGACTCCAGGTGCAACTTCCAACATCGACGAGGCCAAGAAGCCGCGAATCCTGCTGGATACGTTACGCGTCACTACCACTGTCATCGCCATCGATGTCTAGCAGCTCCTTGATCCGACGGATCATCGCGGGAATGAGTTGGCGTTTCCGGAAAAGTCGGTTGGCTTCGAAACGGACTTCGCGTTCCAATTCCAAGCTCGGATCCTCTATCACCCGGGCAGCGACAGAAAACGCCAGGGGAAGCGTCAACTCCACTCGCCACAAGTCCGCAATGTCCAGAGTGAATGCATTAGATGATTCCTCGTGGATGAAACCTAAGGGCGGTAGAGCGCCTACTGCTGCAACGGCGATGTCTGCCGCCGCCTCGACGAAGGTGGCTGCATGATTGATGGCCTGATTCGGGATATCGGCGGCTGTGGGATTTTGCCGGTCGTAGCGCCTGCCGCGCCATTCCACACCGAATCTTTGTGCAGTAAGTCGATACGATTCGCGAAGCCTGCCTCCTTCCATGCCTCGCAGCACACTTATATCCTGGTGTGGTAGAACCTCGCCAAACCGATAGGCATACATTCGGCGCGCCACCCGGAGGCGGGAGTCTTCGTCGGCCCACAATCTAGCATGGGCTCGCGCTACATCGGATCGCTGCTGGCCCATGGGCGGCGCGGAGTAATACTTTACCCCGCCTTCGCCCACCGCCGCCAGCAAAGTTCCGTGCCGCGCCAGGATGCGCAGCACGTCGTGGGTTACGCTGGTGCCGGGGCCAATAAGCACCATTGAGATCGTCTGATAAGGAATGGCATAGTCGCCCGGAGCGATGTCCTCGCTCCCTGCGGCTTGAAAACGGAGTGTGCCATCCTCTACATAAAGTTTGCCCCGTGACAGCCACAACAGCCCGTGGCGGTCCACATAGGGTATCCGTGAGCGAGCCAGGCCCAAGCGGCCTTTGAAGAGGGGAGAATTGCTCATGACGGCGGCCTCAGGAGCACCATGCCGTAGCCAAAGGCTACGTGGCGGCCTATGCCTCGTGCGAGCATGGCATTGAAGCTCTCTGGATCTCCGACAATAAGCTCGCCGCGGATGAGCGCCATCGGTCGGACAAGCCGCGCCCGCGTTCGGCGGTTGCCCTCAGGCTGCGTCTGCCGCAATTGACGTACGAGTCGAAAGCCGTCCAAGCGAATCTTTCGAATGGAGCAGGCGTTGTCCCGTTCAAGCCGTTCCACAGCCCATACGGTGTAGACCGACTCGCGATCGATGCTATCGCTTCCCGAGTGGTCCGCCGCAATCAGAAACATGTCCTTCTCCAGGCCCGAACCGGACTTTCGACCAACCGGACAGCACTGAACTTCAAAAGCCAATCGCTGCCCGGCACGCCACGTGGGCATAGGTCGCGTCAAAATATCATTCTCAGGGTCTGGAACAACAGCGTACACACTTGGTTCGGCGAAAGCGCCTAAGCGCTCGCGCAGCTCCGATGCGTCCCGCGTTGTGTATCCCAAGATTCGGGTTGGCCGGCGGCTGTCGTACAACAGGCGCCACGGCCGAATCGTCCCCTGACCGAACGCAGCCGCCAACCACGCGTGAACCCCGTACCCCAGGTCTTCGTCTCGGTCTGGCACGTCTAATCCTTGCCCGTGTAGAAAACGAAGGAGCGCAGGCAGGTCCGGTCTGATCTCTACCATGTGAAGACGACTCATGTGCTCGCACCCCCGATGTAACCCTCGGCGCGGAAAGAAGGACCGTGTACCACCTGATTCCTCCAGTCGCGCAAATCGTACACCTCCCGTACTTGCGCCCGAAGGGAGACGTCCAACTCAGCCGGCCAATTTGCCCAGCACTTTCGCCCTTCCGCAACAACCGTGCCGTCACGCTTCCAAACCGGCGCTTTGGACAAGATTTCGAGAATATCGTCGCCTTCCAGGATTGGCGCTTCCGGGTCGAGCAAAGGCCTTGAAGGCAGACATGCCTTGCGCCCGAGGAAAAGCGGACGAGCCGGGGTCTTGAAGGCTTCATACAGCTCGAGCAGCGTCGGATGAGCTGCTTCGTCCCCTAATCCGAGAGCTACCGTCATGAGCCCGTCGGTCCAGTAATGGCGGTAGCGCTGGTGCGTACCGTATCGAGCTGCATCGCCGCCGGTGCGGTGCTCCGGGATGCCGCGGGTTGTCCATCCTGGATAGCGCATCTTGTTTTGCCCCAGATCGACGGTGTGGTAGTCAATGATTGCCCGCGGCTCTTCGTCCCAGCGGGCGGCATATATGATCCTTCGCTGCATGTCCTCCAGCTTGTCGAAGTCGCCGTGTGACCAGCCCAGAGCATTCGCCGCCAGACCGGTTAACATGGAGGCGCCGGGGAAAGGCTCGGTGAATCCATGTTGGTCGACGATGAAGCCGCCGAAACTCATTAACACGCCGTCGAAACGCAAGATTAGAGCCTTCATGGCTAACCTCCGAAAACTGTCGCCAAAACGGAGTCGATGGCCGTCTGCAGAGGTTGAGGCGTCTCATCGGGCCGTGGCCACTGGTGCAGTGTGGAAATCGCGCGCTTT
>CALKAQ010000043.1 GCA_937983075.1 uncultured bacterium
AATTTACACCACTTGACGGGACGTGACCAATCACTCAGGGCTATTGGTGGAGAAATAGCCCTGAGTGATTTGCGGCGAAAGCTGTGCGCGATGATTGCGCCGGCTCCGGCCGCATATGCGTCGGCGCGGGCTCGATGCGCGGCGGTACGTCATCATGGGTGGCGACAAAATCGCGAATCGACGCCGTGGGTGGAGGCAAGCTCGGAAATCATCTCCGTGGATGGAGATATGGCCCTGCGCGATTGTCGATTAAGGCCTCGCGCGATGATTTCACCGGCTCAGGCTGCGTTTTCACCGGCGGGGGCCGGTTGTTCGGCGGGACATCACCATGGGTGGCGTCAAAATCGAAAATCGACGCCATGGTTGGAGGCAAAGTCAGAATTCGTCTTCAACGTTGGAGCCCAAGCGCCGCCGTGGGACTGGCGGGCGCGGCCCCACCGTGGCAAAGGCGCACTGTGGTTGACGCGTAGGGTGGCCCGGGCGACAGCGGACGGTTTCCCGCTCTCCTCGCAGGGGCCGCAGCGGCCAATCTCGCCGAACAGGAACCCGCGGCCCGGGGTCACAACCCGGACCGCAAGCGCCGTACTGCAAAGGTTGGTATTCTGCCGTCCGGCCGGAGGAACGACCGCCGCCGGGTCGAACTATGTCAACCCCGCCAACCCACCGCTCAGGGTCGTGCAAGGAGTGAAACCCGGCGGATTGGCGAAATTAGAGCCGTGCTGGAGGCCCGGCTTGATGACTTGCGGCACGAGATCAAAGCCGATCGGAGAGCCCGGGGCATTTGGCAGGCCGAGATGGAGCAGCGGGCGGCGATGCGGGAGATGCAAGCGGAGAGGGAACGGGAATGAACGGGGCGCTGGACAAGGCCCTCGCGCTGCGTCGCAGCGGCGAATTTCAGGAATCCAACGAGCTGCTGGCCGATCTGGTGCGGCAGTTCCCGGACGACGCCGTCGTCAACTACCAGTACGCAGTCAGTCTCGACCTGCTGGGGCAGGAGCGGCGGGCGGTTCCATTTTACGAACGGGCCATCGAGCTGGGGCTGCCGTCGGACGAGACGCAGAAGGCCATCGTGGGCTTGGGGAGCTCCTACCGGGCCCTGGGCGAATACGAAAAGTCCAAGGCCGTGTTTGAGAAAGGCACGGCGCTCTTCCCGGACAACAGGGCCATCCAGGTTTTTTTCGCCATGACTTTGTACAACTTGCAGGAGCACCGCCGCGCGATGGAGCTGCTGCTGAGGTGTTTGCTGGACACCACGGGCGACGACGCAATCTTGGGCTACAAGAAGGCCATCGCCTTTTATGCCGAGCGGCTGGACGAAACGTGGGATTGATGGTGGCCGGAGCCGGCGATTCCGAATAGCGACACTCGCCGTCATGGCCG
>CALKAQ010000044.1 GCA_937983075.1 uncultured bacterium
CCATCGAACAGACCTCTTCGTACGAAAAAACACCGCTAAAAACTAACCGCCAGAAGGCCGCTCGTTGACGAACTTTCTGGCGGTATCTCGGCAAACTCGGCTTACCTTTGGGGGCGTACCGTGGATCAGGAGCGAAGAAACTCCTCGATCTGACGGATAACCTCTTCCAGTTCGCCCACGCTCTCAAAATCGTCCAGCGTAAGCCCCGCCGGATCCGTCACCACGTGGTCAAGCAAGCTCTGAGCATACACAGCGGTTTGGATCGCTCCCCCGGTGCCGCGGGCGCGGTCGCTGTTCTCCATGTACCAGCGGATTCCGGGATGCTGGAGCTTATAAGTTTTGCCGTTGACCGTGATGGTCGCGGTTTTGGGCTGCTTCGGCATAGTGTCACTCCTTTAGATGTTAAACGCGGCCTCGTAATCAGCCACCAGAAACTCCCACTCGGCGTCCTCAATCTCATCACCGCGTGAGAAGGCCGGCAAGTTAACGATCTTGCACTCCGACCCACCGATGCCAACATCCCCGTCGAAGTTGCGATCCTGGACAAGGATCGTAATAGGCTCGGCGCTCGGGTCGTCCTGCTGCCGCCACAACTCATACAAGTAGGAGTTCGACGGACTGTTGTGCTTCAAGGTAATGGTGATGGTGCCGGTGTCATCAGCTGACCGGACGAAGGTCACCTCACCTTTCGCGCCTACATCAGCCGAATAGCGCTCGGTATTTCTCTCACCCTCGATGAAGGTTCCTTCCGCGAACCCGACAATCTCCCGACCGTTCACGATGACCGCCACGTTGCGAGGATCGTAAAGGTCCGCCATGGTCTGATTCCCCTTTCACGTCAAAGTCAGAAGGGGCGCCGTTAATGACGCCCCGCTTACACTCGAACGACACCCGTGACCCGCACTCGATGCACGGCGCCGGCCAGGACAGCGTCCCAGTAGACGTCGGGCAGGATGCGGTTCGCCCGGTCGTTGGGGTCGACGTCCTCCCGGCGCGGCGCCCGAACCGTGAACTGCCCGGTGCCGTCGTCATTTCGGGCCACAACACCCAGCGCCGTGGCCTGCTGCAGCGTGGTCTTGATGGGTTCGATTATCTGGGCAATCCCAATGTTGTCGTAGGGAACCTTCTCGTTGAGGAACAGGACGCGGCTGATGCGCTCCTCCATTCGGGCCTTAAGCCAGTCCTTGGCCAGCTGGATATCGGCAAACGTCTTGTCGGTGACGTAGCCTTCGCTGGTCTGCAGCACACCGAACTTGCGGACGTAGGTGATGACGCCGGCGTCGTGCAGTTGCCCGATCTCGGTCGTGCTGAACGTCGCCTCGGAGACACCGTCCAGCGTCTTGAACTTGAACGTAGCCCCGCCCGGCTGCATGGGCGCCA
>CALKAQ010000045.1 GCA_937983075.1 uncultured bacterium
GCGAGGAGTTGCTGGACTCCAAGGAGTTGTTAGCGGTGCCGAAACCCTAGTTGGAAAGCAACACGCTGGAACCTAATTTACACCACTTGACGGGACGTGACCGTCATTGCAAGAGGCCTTACCCCCGGAGATGCCAAACGCGGAGGCTCTTCGATTATTGACTTCAGTCTAGTACGAGCATGTGAAACAAATCTTGTACTGTCGGTGTACGGCTCTTCTGGGGAAAGGCTCACGTCTCGGCTCGTCGTGCCCGACCGGAAACGCAACAGATGATGGTGCCGGTGATGCCGAATCTGCGCACAGCAGCGGGCTTTTGCTCCCGCCTGTTCTTCAACTATGCAGGCACAAGAATCAAGCAGGAAACCCAGCTACGGCCACAAAATGAATCTTTGATATGCTGAAATCTACGCTGAGCTGGGTCGACTTTTCCGAGCACGACCGAGACCATATGTTGCAGGTCATCCGCATGTTTGCCGAACCCGAGACCGTCGATGAACTCGGCATCGGCTCGGTGCGCGACGCGTTGGCCGATGTGCTGTTTCCGGGCACGAGCACGATCCAGACCAGGGCAGCGTACTTCCTCTTCATTCCTTGGATTTACGTAAGTCTGGAAGGCCGCAGAGCCTCAGCCCGGGACGTTGCCGAGCTTGCCCGTAGGCGTGAAGTACAGCTCATCGATGCTCTGGCGGCTTCGGACGACACCCGCGGCGTCATTGGCATTGAAGCCCGTTCCAAGTTGAAGCGTTTCCCGAGCAGCATTTACTGGAATGGCCTGGGCGTGTGGGGAATTCGGCGCTTTCCGGGATCCCGGGAGCAGTACCATCGTTCCTTTGCATCGTCCCCTGTCGGCCCGGGCACCGTGCTGACGAACGATGACGGCGTACCGGCCGACGGTGTCGTTCGTTGGAATTGGCATCCCGCGCTGCCCGATCCTCCGCCTGGCTTCCCGCGCCGCGCGTCGTTTCGGCTGCGACCTGACGATGCGGACTTCTTGCAGGAGCGCATTCAAAGCTCTGCCCCCAATTCATATCTCGCCTTCCTCGTCGGTGAGGGGGGCATCTTTTCACCGGAAACCGTGTTGTTTCCTTGGCAGCATCCAAGGACCGCCCATGCCCCTGAACTTAACCGGCGACAGCTGGCCCACGCCCGCAATTTTTCTTTGGTCATGCACGGCGCAGCCTTATGTTACAACTTGCTGCTGGTCGAGGCACGATTGGCTTTGCGGCAGACGGATGCCGATGAAGAGCGCCGGGATACGTATGTCGACATGCTGGAGCAGTGGTGGGCCGAAGTCAAGGCATGGACAAGGGTCGTGCAGCAGTGGGACATGACAAGTTTCTGGGCTACCGCGGAGCAGGGCAATCCCAACATACACCGCCGTACCCGGTACTTTGTGGAAACGTGGCTGGCCTTTGTCCGCGAGCACTTGAGAGGCGGCCATCCCGTCGACCGCCTTGTGCGTTCGCAGCGGGTGGTTGATCTGCTAAAGGAGCGGGAACGGCAGCTCAAGGGCAGTCGCGCTCGCTTCTACAATCCGCACGCCCTTGACGGCTGGAACGGTCGTTCCGGGGCTGACCGCCTCAACTACCGCTGGCCTGTAGTGAGCGATATCGTATTGGACATTTTGAACGGCTTCGCTGAGGGTGAATTCGATGCTGCAACCGGATGATCGGCGAAGTTTGCTCGAAGCGTTGCGACCGCCCGAGGGCTACCGGATCGACTATGCCGTCGGCACCACGTTCACGTTGGATCTCCTCGCATTGTTGCTCACGCCGACGGCTTTCACCCTGTTCGACATGGAAGCGGCAGGCAACGACCGCCTGCCCGACCCAACGGCGCTACTCGGTGCCGTCCGGGACTATGCCGACCGTATGATCATCTTTTGCGAAGCGGGCCGTATCGCCGTGCCGTCCCGCTTTCGAACTCTGTTCGGGTATTTGGAAGGCAGCGTTTGTCAGGTTGTTGCTCCTCAGGAAGGGAGGGCGTTTCACCCGAAAGTGTGGGTGTTGCGGTACACGAGCAAAGACGGTCCCGTGCTGTATCGGCTGCTCGTCCAAAGCCGCAACTTGACCTTTGACCGCTCTTGGGATGTCATGCTTGTCCTCGACGGGGAGCTGGTGGCACGGCAAAACGCCTTTGCCAGCAATCATCCGCTGGGGGATTTCATCGACGTATTGGCAGATATGGGAACTTCTCTAACACAGGAACAGCGGGCAGCTCTCGAACTCATGCAGGATGAAGTGCGCCGGGTCCGATTTGTCTTACCCGAAGGCTTTGATGACCTCAAGTTTCGACCCTTAGGCATTCTCGGCCACCGCCGCTGGCCCTTTGCCGGTCGGGTCGACCGCATGTTGATCGTTTCGCCGTTTCTTAAGGATGGCTGTCTGCGCAGGCTTACAGCTCAGGGACAAGGACACGTGTTGGTGTCGCGGCCCGACTCACTGGCAGGGCTCGATGCGGAGACGATGCGTGCCTTCGAAGAGGTGGCGGTCCTTTCCGACATCGTTGAAGCGGAGCCCAGCGATGATGATTTCGATATGGTGCCGGAGGATACGCAGGGAGAGATGGTAGATACGAACGGACGAGGTCCGCTCGATGATAGGCGCCTCGCCAAGGAGATCGGCGCGCGCTTCGGCTTGCATGCGAAACTCTTCGTCGCCGACGCCGGAGGAAAGGCGCGTCTATGGGTTGGCTCGGCCAACGCGACCGATGCGGCTTTCTCCGGCAACGTGGAATTCCTTGTCGAGCTCCAGGGAAGCCGAAGGCTATGCGGTGTCGATGCCCTTCTAGGCTACGGCAGGGGCGGCATCGGCGACCTGCTGCAGTCCTTCACGGTACAAGATGGCGACGTACAAGACGACGGGCTCGAGAGACAGTTGGAAGAGCGCCTTGACTCCGTGCGCCGCACGCTCGCCACGGCACCCTTTGTTGCGCAGGTGGAGCAGACGGGTGAAGATATGTACACTTTGGCATTGTGTGTGCGGTCGGACGAAAACTTCGCCTTCCCGGATAACGTGGACATCCGCTGCCGGCCGCTCAGTCTCGCCGTAGCGCAGTCCCTGGCACGGTTGGGGCCGGTAGCAGAAGATGGCCGGGCCTCGGGACGGCGGGGCACACGGAGGCTCATGTCTTTTGAGCACATCGCCTTCGAGTCCATCACATCGTTTTTTGCCTTTTCCGTTACGGTGCGGCAAGAGGGACGCATGCTTGAGGAGACCTTCGTGCTCAACGTGCCACTGGAAGGTGCACCGGATAATCGGCGCGAGCGGTTGCTCAGCTATACTCTGGGGGATCAACGCCAGTTTATAAGGCTGCTTCTCATGATGTTGGCAGAAAGCGGCTTGGATGCGTACGAGACGTTGGACTGGCTTCGCCGGTCCGAGGCGTTCGGTGGGGATGGGCAGACAGGCGAGGTCCAAGTGCCTCTCTTGGAAGCATTGCTGCGCACCTTAGAAAGAGACCCGAAAAATTTGGACCGCGTCGCGCGGCTCGTCGACGATCTACGCCGGACACCGGAGGGAGAGCGTATTCTGCCCGCTGGATTTGACGCGATCTGGAGGCCGATTTGGCGGGTGCGGCAAGAGGTGAAGCGGCGGTGAGTGCGAAACGACCCGACTTCACACACATCTTCGCACGCCTTAAGGACTTTCAGCGCGCTACAGTGGACCACGCATTTCGCCGTCTTTACTTGGACAAGGACCGGACGCGCCGTTTCCTTGTCGCCGACGAAGTCGGGCTTGGAAAAACCATGGTCGCCCGGGGCGTCATGGCCCGTGTGATTGAGCACCTGTGGGATACCGTCGATCGTATCAATATCGTTTACGTCTGCTCCAGCAGCGACATCGCCCGTCAAAACGTCCGCCGACTCGCCGCGGTGATCCCGGGCTATGACCCCGACACCAAGCCGCTCGAGCGCATCACGTTGCTACCGCTGCATATGGGCGAACTGACCGGTTCCCGCGTCAATCTCGTTTCTTTCACGCCGGGCACATCCTTTAACCTGCGGTCGAGTTTGGGCCAGGCCCAAGAGCGGATCTTGCTGTACGTTCTACTAGACGAGTTGTGGGGCGTGCCGGGGACAGGACCCATGAACTTGCTGCAAGGCTACGTGACGAACCGGGATGAATGGCGCAAGCAGGTCCGAGACGCAGTAGATCAGCGGGCTCGGGTTCATGAGGGCATCAAGCAACACTTTTTCGCCGCGCTGAACGAGCACATCGAGCGCCAACGGCGCAATGGGGAAGTCGACTTGTACACGCGGTTCGTCGACTTGTGCCGGCGGTTTCGCTATTACAGGACGAGTATTCCCGAGCAAGACCGGCGTGACAGGGATGAACTCATCGGCGAACTGCGTTCCATCTTGGCTCGCACGTGCCTAGAGTTCTTGAAGCCCGACCTGGTTATATTGGATGAATTTCAACGATTCAAGGAGTTGCTCGCGGGCGAGGGGGACGCCGGGGAGCTGGCCCAGGAATTGTTTCACTACGCGGACGAGCAATCTGGGGCGCGCGTCCTATTGCTTTCGGCCACGCCGTATAAGATGTACACCCTGGCTCAGGAGAAGAGCGAGGACCACTATGAAGATTTCATTTGGACCGTAAGCCGCTTGTACGAGGACGACGAGGAAACGCAACGCCTGAAGCACGCGTTGGAGCGCTACCGAGGCGCCCTCTACCGGCTGGCGGGCGATACCGACGGGGCGTTGACGGAACTCAGCGAGCTGCGTGCCGAGGTGGAAAGCCGGCTTTCTCGGATCATGGTGCGCACTGAACGCCTCGCGGCATCCGAAGATCGGGACGGGATGCTGCGAGAAGTGGCGATGGATAGGCTACAATTGGCCGAGGACGATGTGCGGTCGTACTTGGCCGTTCAGCGGGTCGCTCGGTCCCTCGAGCAAGGAGACATGCTCGCTTACTGGAAGTCAGCGCCTTACATGTTGTCGTTCATGGATGACTATCAAGTAAAGCGCAGGCTGAGACGGGAACTCGCTGCGTCGAACGGTCGTACCTCAGCGCTGGTAGAGGCTCTCGATGAAGCGTTGGAGCAAGGAGTGGACGTCGATTGGGACGGCTGGCGCCGTTACGAGCCCATCGACCCGAGCAACGCCCGGTTGCGCCGGCTCATCGCGGATACCGTTGAAGAAGGCATGTGGCGAATGCTGTGGCTGCCACCGTCGCAACCGTATTACAAACCGTCCGGACCTTTCGCGGATGCCGACGCCATATCGTGTACCAAGCGGCTGGTCTTTTCCGCGTGGCGCGTGGTACCCAAAGTGATTGCAGCCATGCTCAGCTACGAGGCCGAACGGCATATGATACGTCGACTGGAGCGGGACCCCGAGAATACCCCCGAGGCCCGTCGACAGAAGCGTCCTTTGTTGCGCTTCGGCTATTCCGAAGGGCGGCTGACGGGTATGCCGGTCCTGGCTCTGATGTACCCCAGCATCGTGCTGTGCCGTCTCGGCGATCCGTTGCGGTTGGCGGGGGAAGCTGTGCGGCAACACGGAGAGCTGCCGACGCAGAAGCAATTGAAGGAGAACCTACGGCAGACGCTGGAACCCCTTCTGGCACAGCTGCCTCCGGGGAAACCGACGCCGATTCCCGATGAGGCCTGGTATTGGGCGGCGCCTTTGCTCCTTGATTTCTTTCTGGAACCCGAGGCGACACGACGCTGGCTCTCGCGGTCCGATGCCGCCACACGGTGGAGCGGTGGGCGGGACGGACGTGAAGGGGAAGTCAGCACGTACTGGCCCGATCACGTCGCACGGGCACTGGAGCTAGTCGAGGGCAAGGTGAGGCTCGGCTCGCGCCCGCCCGAACTGGCAAGCGTTCTAGTGGAAATGGCGCTGGCCGGACCCGGAGTGGTCGCCCTGCGCTCATTGGCACGGGGAGCCGGGTTGACCGAGGTCCTGGAGCCGCAAGCTATGTCGCAGACCGGCGCAGGGAATCTTCAGGTGGAAATGGATCGCACCAAAATGCTCGACGAATTACGATACAGGGCCGGTCAGGTGGCCTTCGGACTGCGGACGCTGTTCAACACGCCGGAGGCTATGGCTTTGATCCGAGGCTATTACGGTGAGGAGCCGTATTGGCGCCGGGTATTGGAGTACTGTGTGGACGGCTGTTTGCAGGCGGTGATGGATGAGTACATTCATGTTCTGGTGGACTCCCTCGGTGTGGCAGAGGACAAACGCCTCGACGCGGTTGCGGAATTGTCCCGGGTGGTCACGGACGTCGTGTCGCTGCGGACGGCCAGCATGCGAGCGGACGAATTCGTGTGGGACGGGAACGAGGGTACGTATAAACTGGTCGACCACGGTGTGCGCGGGCACTTCGCCTTGCGCTTCGGTGAGGAGCGATCCGACGACGGCGAACGGATGCGCCCTATGCTGGTCCGGGACGCGTTCAATTCGCCCTTTCGACCGTTTGTATTGGCCACCACGTCCGTGGGCCAGGAAGGACTCGACTTTCACCTTTTTTGTCATGCCGTCGTGCACTGGGATCTGCCGTCCAATCCCGTAGACCTCGAACAACGCGAAGGCCGTGTACATCGTTATAAGGGACACGCTATCCGAAAAAATGTCGCTCGGCTTTACGGGAAGCAGGCAATGGTGGCCGTTGCCCGGAGCGGAAGGGCGTCTCATGCGGACAGCTCGGTTGCCCCGGACGTTTGGCAAGAGATGTTTGCCTTGGCCGTTCAGGAGCGAGGAGAAAGCACTGATCTTGTGCCTTACTGGATTTTTCCCGTCGAGGGCGGCGCCAGCATCGAACGCCATGTCCCTTTGCTGCCCCTTAGCCGCGACGTCGAGCGGCTGGAGGCCTTGAAGCGTTCTTTAACTGTTTACAGGATGGTGTTCGGGCAGGCGCGGCAGGAAGACCTGGTGGCTTTTCTCCTGCGGCATGTCCCGGAAGATAAACTGCATGATGTATTGCAGGAACTCACGCTCGATCTGAGACCGCCGGAAACGATTGACGGTAGGTGGGGGTCGTGATGCGACAACCGCCTCTGCAGGGCAGCGTGTCCCACCCATCACGGAACCGGGTAAAGCACCAGGAGCAAGTGCCGTCGTCTCAACATAGGCTCTCGAGGCAAAGGTAGGTGTCCGTGACGCTTGGTAGTATGACGATGACGTTTGTGCCAAGAGGATGGAACTTGCGTTGCGTCGCGGTTCTAACTTGTGATGCAAAGCGCAGAGGCAGGAAGGAGAGAAAGTCGCC
>CALKAQ010000046.1 GCA_937983075.1 uncultured bacterium
TATATAGAGCCGTTCATGCGTCATATTACTGCTGGACGGCTCATAATTATTAAACATAACTCTTGATTCTTTTTTTAATAAAAAATTTTTGGAAAGAAGTAGGAAACTCCCTCCTTTTGTCGAATTAAATTCTTCAAAAGGAGGGATATAGTTGAAAAGTAAAAATATCTCTGCTTATCAAGTAAATCTTGTTTATATTGATAAAGAAAAAAATGGAGAAGTATATAAAGATAAGTGGGATTCCAGCGAATTATTATCTGTTTTAAAAAGCATAAATGACAAAGATAAACTTGAAAAAAGGCAAATTCTTAATGGTTGGTTTATGTTGCTTCATGAATTAAACAATGAGAAAGCTTATATAACGGGATGTATTCAGTATGCAGAGTACGGTTATATAGGGAATTTAATTGACGCTGATACCCTTTCAGAAAGGGAAAATCCAAAGAAACTAAGAGAAGGGGAAGAAAAATACGTTCATTTTTTATTTCGTAAGAATGATGGATTGCTTTTGCTACAAGGGGATACTAAAATTACCAGGGCTAAATTTGAAGATTACATAAATAATAAAGGAAAAGATAAACTAGATGAATTTAAATTATATGGAGTTCAACTTGAAACATTACTGCGTACTGATTTCTTTGAAGAAATTGATAAGTTAGACAAAGTTGGACAAATACATTTAGAAATAGAGACTGAATCTCCATTTGCAGACGAGAATGAAGTAATAACTAATGCAAAAAGGAAAGCTCTTGAATTAAATAGTACACATTTTATGCTTTCTTTTCACGCTAAATATAAAAGAAAAGGATTAGAGGGTTATATTCCATTTTTAAAAAGCTACCACAATAAAAAAGGAGTATCGAAGATTAAAGTAGTTGGTAAAAAAGGAAAAGCAGATAAAGTTATTAACACTGACACATATGCCGAGAAATATCCTGTATCAATAAAGACTGATCAAAACGGAAAATTAGTTACTGAAGATGCATATACGCAAATAAAAAGAATTGCCGAAAACAGAGAGTTAATTAGAAGGGATGATAAAAATTAAAGTATGAAACTGTTCATAAGATTTTGGAGGGCCAATGATTTTCCTGTGAAGGTGATATTTGATTATTTTCGATACTCATCTAGGTCAGAGAAAGTTTTTGATTTTATTATTCCAGCAATATTATGTTCAATTATACTTGCTTCACTAATATTTAACAATCATGAAATCAAGGATATTTTAAAGGGAATCCCTTCTATTAACAACCAAGTTTTGACTTCAATTTCAATATTAGCAGGTTTTAATGTTGCTAGTATTTCTGTATTAGCAACTACTAATTCAGACTTAATGAACAGGCTTGCAAAACAAGAAAGCCAAGAACATCCAGGGGTTACTTTATTTTATATTTTAATGTCATTTTTTTGTGCAGCAATAACACTTCAATTTTTTGTTATTTTTATTGGTATTGCAATATTAGTTTACTCCTCTATAAGTAACGTTGAATCAATACTTGAGATTCTTACTCCGCAGTTAGTTTGGGCGTTTTTTTACATCTGGATCTATGTAATATTTGTGTCAGTATTAGTATCTTTGAGAAACCTGAAAACACTTTTCACAATAATTGTAGAAGAAAAAAAATGATTTTTAAATATAGTGATGCCTAACTGAAGAATAAAAGGAAAAATCCACCATAAAAGGTGGAAATTAATGTTTTTTATCTTTAGGTGGATGAGGATCATTACCATAACTATCCGCGTCTCTAAACTTTCCATCCTTGCCTTGAATCCGTAATTCGGATTCTTGATTTTTAGCTATTTCTTTGGCAAATTCAATGGCGTCTTTTTGGGTGTCGAATTCTTTAGTTAACTTTTTGTTCCCTTCGCCACGGACTCCCCATTTACCACCGTGGCGAACAACATATTGATTTTTTCCTTTTTTGGGCAATATGATCACCTCCTTATGATTGATTATATCAATAATTAGAAATTAATGAAGGAAAAAAAGTCCCTCTTTGTCGAAGGGTTAGGGCAAGGAGGTGGTATTCGATGGATAAAAGCGAGCTTGCTAAAAAATTGAAAAATGTCAATGAAGAGGCATCTAAAGTTATTAAACAATTGTATGAAACAGACGATAAAACAGTTATTGAAACTCTGGTATATGAGTTGGCTAATCGTGTTTATATGATGGGCTTAAAAGACGGTCAAAATGATTCGCGATAAAGCACCCAACGTGGTGCTTTTTCTTTTGCCAATTTTCGTGAGGTTGATCATTTTGAAAGAATACAGGACGGAAGAGCAAAAACGAAAGTTTTATGATAGCAAAGAGTGGAAGCAGCTGCGCAAGGAACGCATGCGGATCGACAACTACGAATGCCAAGAGTGCAAGCGAAACGGCAAGGTAAGCATCGACACGAACGAGTACAGCGAGTCGGCCAAGCGCAAAAAAATCCAGCTGGTCGTGCATCACATTCTAGAGCTGGAGCATCATCCGGATTTGGCGTTAGAGATCGACAATCTTGAAACGCTGTGTGTGAATTGTCACAACCGTATCCATGGAAGAGGTTTTGAACCGAAAGTGAACAAATGGGCACATGATGAAAGGTGGGATTGACAGTAATCAAAGCAATTTGTAACGAAGGATGCGGCCAGCAGTTCGAGATCACGGACATGCCGACCATACAGCTTGATGATGACATCGAGAAAACATACTTCACGTGTCCGCATTGTCAACATGAGTATGTGGCGTTCTATACGGATGAGGAAATACGCAAGCTACAGGTGAGGATCAGGCGTATTCAACGGCGATTTGCTGATGTAGCGAAGAAAGAGGCAGCGATGCGAGAGCAGATTAAGGAGAAGATGGATGCGTTGAGAAAACGTATGGATACCCCCCGGTCAAAAGATTTGGGAAAAACCTAAGTCTTGGCACCGGCGGCCGGGCTCGACTGTCGAAAAAAATCACCATATTCGCGCGTTAGGGGGTGGTTAGGGGATGGATGAGAAGAAACTGAAAGCCATAAAAAACGAATTATTAAAACGAATCGACAGAAAAAGTAAAGTACAGCGGGAGAAAGTCGAGCGCTACTTAAACCTAGTGAGGCTCTTTTATATGCTCGATGAGGCGATAGAAAAGCATGGTGTTATGATCACGACCATCAATGGATCGCAGCAGTTTACAAAGCCGAATCCTGCCATTGCGGAGAAGAACAAAATCAACACGAGTTTAATTGCTCTCGGTAAAGACCTGGGACTGGATACGCCTCCTCCCACGCAAAAGGACCCAGAAGATATAAGCGAATTGATTTAATCATGCTTAGACAGAAATATGTGGACGAATACATCCAGCTTTACCGGGAGGGTAAGGTTCTTTTCAATTACGAACGTGTACTGCTAATCGAATACTTGGAACGAGACGTGTTGTCCCGGGATGATTTGTACTTTGATGACGAAATGATCGAGAACTGCATCCGGTTTGCGGAGAAATGGTATTTCCCGCTCGAGCCGTTTCAAAAGTTCCTGATCGCTTTCGTTTTTCTGTTCTACAAAGGAACCCGGCGCACGTTTTACCGCCGCTTCCTTTGGATGATGGGGCGTGGTGCCGGAAAGAACGGCCTGATCTCGGTGATCGGGCATTTTTTGATTTCCGAGCTGCACGGAGTCCGGGGGTACAACATTTCCGTCATCGCCAACTCCGAGGAACAAGCTAAAACATCTGTTGAAGAGGTTGGGGATGTTGTCAAGCGGCATCCTACACTCCAGCGTCATTTCAAGGCTACTGCAACACAGGTTTTATCCAAAAAGACAAATAGTGTTTTCAAGTTTCGCACATCCAATGGTAACACCAAGGACGGCCTGAGAGACGGTGCGGTTGTTTTCGACGAGATCCACTATTTCGAGAACAACGAGAACGTTCGGGTTCACATTTCCGGTCTCGGGAAACGCCAGCCCCCCAGGGAGTTCTACATTGGCACAGATGGGTACGTGAGAGATGGTTTCCTGGACAAAATGAAAGATCGCGCCATGCGGGTTCTCGAAGGCAAGGCCAGATCCAACTCGCTGTTCCCGTTTATCTGCAAATTGGATTCCGAGGAAGAGGTTGACAAACCATGCAACTGGGAGAAAGCGAACCCAATGCTCAGCGAACCTCGGGGAGAATACGCTCAAGGGCTATATGAAACGGTCTTGGAGGAATACCACAACCTGATCGACGATCCTTCGAACCGCGAGGAATTCATGACAAAGCGCATGAATCTGCCGGTAACTGATCTTGAAAGATCGGTTGCTAAGTGGGAGGAAATAGCGGCTACAAACCAGCCCCTCCCGGACCTCGAAGGCAAAGAGTGTATTGGCTGTCTTGATTTTGCCCAAATTCGTGACTTTGCGGCTGTCGGGTTGGTGTTCAAACACGATGGCAAGGTTCCGTTTATCACTCATTCGTTCGTGCGCAAAGAGTTTGCTGATAAATACTATGGCTACTCCAGGATAAATGTGGGAGAGACTGAGAAATTCGCGCCAATCAAGGAATGGGAGTCGCAAGGGCTGCTCACTGTTGTCGATGAGGAAATGATCAACTTCGAACACATCGTCAACTGGTTTGTGACTATGAGGTTGAAATACAACATCAAGAAGATAATCGGAGACAGTTACCGCATGGAGATGCTTAAACCGATGTTAGAGGCAGTGGGCTTTGAAGTCGAAGTGATTCGTCGGCCAGAAGCGATTCACGGGTTGCTTGCACCTCGCATAGAGACATATTTCGCCAAGCGAATGTTTGTCTGGGGGGACAACCCGCTCATGCGCTGGTATACGAACAACGTCCTGGTCACCATCAAGAAGGACGGAAACAAAGTCTATGGCAAAAAGGAACCTATCCGCAGGAAAACAGACGGCTTTCAAGCGTTGGTTTGTGGATTATATCGCATCGAGGAACTGAGCGATGACAGTATCGAGGATGCTCTGGACATGCTGAGTTCCTTGAATTTCTGAGAAGGGGGTGAGAAGGACGAATGGGATTTTTGGATAGTATTTTTCGACGAAATAAAGAATTGGAATCGTTATTCGACTTAGACATGTTTTATGACTTTGCTAAGCGCCCCTATCTCAAAAAAGTGGCACTTGAAATCTGTATTAACTTCATCGCTCGGACGATCAGCTTGAGCAAGTTTCGGATCGTCGAAAACGGCAAACGCATTTATGACGAGTGGGATTATTTGCTCAATGTTCGACCAAACACCGACCAGTCAGCGGCAGAGTTTTGGCAGATATTTGCTGCAAAGTTGATTCATGATAATGAGGTGTTGGTTGTTCTCACTGATACGAATGACCTTCTAATCGCTGACAGCTTTACTCGTGAGGAATATGCGGTGTACCCAGACAAGTTCCGGGACGTAACTGTGAAAGATTATACGTTCGAAAGAACGTTTCAGATGAACGAGGTCATTTACTTGACCTATCAAAACGAGAAGTTGTCGCGATTTATGAACGCGATGTTTGACGACTACTCTGCCCTCTTTACCCGAATGCTGGAAACTCAGAAAATTAGCAACCAGATCCGGGGTGTTGTAGGGATTGATTCAACGCAATCCCTGGATGAGGATAAGCGCAAGAAGCTACAAGACTTCATTGATCGTTTGTTTACTTCTTTCAAGAATAGTATCGCCTTGGTGCCAAAACTCAAGGGATTTGAATACACCGAAGTGGCCGATGGTAGTAACAATGGTAAGTCCGTTGATGAACTTAAGAAACTGAAACGCGACCTGGTAGATGAGGTAGCTACTATCTTGGGTATCCCGACATCGCTCGTACATGGAGATATGTCTGAATACGAAACAGCTCTGAAAGCATATAGTCGGTTCTGCATTTCACCATTCCTCAAGAAAATACATGATGAGTTGAACGCAAAAATCATCGAGAAAAAAGACTATCTGAAAGGAAAACGGGTCCAAGTGTATGGGGTGATTGAATCGAATCCGCTTGAATTGGCCAATGCGGTTGACAAGTTGCGGGCATCCGGCGTTTATAACGCAAATGAAATCCGCATCAAGCTGGGCGATGAACCTGTCGACAACCCTGCGTTGGATGAGTACGTGTTGACCAAAAACTATGAGAGGCCTTTGGAAGGGGGTGAGGGGGACGATGAGTAGGAAACGCGAGTTTTTAAGGTGTTTTAAAAACCAGTCCTACGTGGAACAACTGGAGAAAATCGAACGGAGGTTCGAGTTAAAGTATAACGAGGATAGCGATACCACTGAAATAACAATATACGGCGTGATCGGAGATTCGTGGTGGGAAGAATCTGTTTCGGCCTCTGACATCGATCGAGCATTAAGAGAAGCCAAAGGGGATCTCATTATTCACCTGAATAGCCCAGGGGGCGACGCATTTGATGGTATCGCGATTTACAACAGGCTGAAACAGTATGACGGGAAAGTGACGATCTATGTTGATGGTTGGGCATGTTCGGCCGCTTCCGTAATTGCTATGGCCGGCGATGAGGTGGTTATGGGTCTGGGCTCCATGATGATGATCCACGAGGCATGGAGTATTGTTCTTGGCTCGAAGAGAGATATGCGGAAAGAAGCTGATATTCTGGAACAACTTGAAGAGGGTATCATCGACATCTACATGACGAAGGCGAATGTCAGCCGTGAAGAGATCAGGCAGATGGTCGATGACGAGACGTGGTTTTCCGCCCAAGAAGCAGTTGATATTGGATTCGCCACTTCCATCATGGACGAGAAAGACCAAGAAATCGCCAATTTACGAGCACAGTTGGCTGCTGTGCAAAGTGAGTTGTTACAACTGAAAAATCATCAAAACCATGAACCGAAACCGGAAACCCGGGAACAGAGGTTCATTTTTTAATTCCAAAAAGGAGGTCATATCAAATGACTATGAAGCTGAAAGGAACTATGAAAAATTTCGAGGCGAAAAAAGAAGCTTACATGAATTTAGTGAAGGAAGGAGCAGACACTGATGCACAGGCGCAAGCCTGGAATGAATTGCAGGATGCCCTGGTCGAGGATCTGACTGAAAAAATCCTTACTCAGGTCCGGACCGAGAACATGGATGCTCAGATCTTGGCAGCTCGGGGGCAAAATGTACTGACCTCTGAGGAACGCAAGTTTTTTAACGAGGTCATCGATTTTGGTGGGTTTGCCGAGGATTCGATCTTGCCGATTACCACTCAAGAACGGGTGTTTGAGGACTTGGTTGCTGAACATCCGCTGCTTGAAGAAATCGGTCTGCAAGATCTAGGAGCCGTTACCCGGTTCATTTACGCTGATCCGACTAAAGCGTATGCGTGGGGTAATTTGTTCGGCGAAATTAAAGGACAAGTCGGTTCCGCATTCCGGGAAGAGCAGATCAACCAACTAAAGTTGACAGCCTTTGCGGTAATTCCGAAAGACCTGCTCGAACTTGGTCCTGAATGGGTAGAGCGCTATGTTCGCCGGTTGCTGGTTGAATCCTATTCCGTTGGCTTGGAGTATGGCTTTATCAAAGGCCGTGGTCCTTCTCAAAACGAACCGATTGGTCTCATGAAGGACGTTAATCCTGATACGGGTGCTGTCACGGACAAAACGTCTTCCGGCACGCTCACATTCGCGCCGTCCCAGTTCGGTGAGGTTGTGGCCGGTGAGCTGCATGATGTTATCAAGGCGTTGTCGACTGATGCTAAAGGAAAAGCCCGCAAGGTGCTGAACAAAGTTGTGATGGTCGTGAACCCGGTCGACGCAATCAGCGTCCAGGCGCGCAACACGATCCAGACGTCGAACGGCCAGTGGGTGACGGCGTTGCCGTACAATATCAAGGTTGTAGAGTCCGAAGAAGTTCCGCAAAAGAAAGCAATTTTCTTTGTGAAAGGTCAATATTTGGCTGCTTTGGCCGGCGGTTATAAAGCTAATCGCTATGATCAAACCCTGGCCATTGAGGATGCCATGCTGTATACACTCAAGCAGTTCGCTAATGGTAAGCCGTTAGACAACAAAGCTGCTTTGGTCTACGACCTGGACATCAAATTTGGCAGCGGCGGCAACGAGGAAGAAGAGACTCCTTAATAGGGGTCTCTTCTTTTTTAACTTGCCCAAGGGGGTGAGAGAATGTATCGGGTAGTTCGTCGTTTCAAAGACACGAAGCATGATGGACACATTTACCAGGTGGGCGATGTATATCCCGCTGAAGGATACAAAGCGACAAAAAAGCGACTTGAAGAATTGGCCACTACGAAAAACAAATACGGTAAGGTGTTCATCGAAGCGGTGAACGAAGACCACGACCAAACGGATCAACCGGAAGACGAGAATACCGTTGAAGAGGAGTGATCTTGATGTCTGCTATCACTCCCGAAATTGTTGAAGAGTTCAAACGTCGGATGCACCTTGATGATGACGAAGATGGCAATCTACAACGGATTCTGGAAGCGTCATATGCCGACTTAACCCGTATTTGTGGGGAGTATGACTTGAGCGATCCCGTGTTTCGGGAACTGATCTTTGAACGTTCCAGGTACGCCTATAATGATGCGCTCGAATATTTCTACACCAATTTCATTACACAGATTAACAACTTGATGATGGCGAAAGCACTGGAGTCTGGTGATGGCGATGACGTATAACCCGAATATCTATAACGAGCGCAGAAATTCGGGCAGGTATCGCCATCGAATCATCATACAGCGCTACGAATCAATTGTGGATGAAGAAGGGATCGCAAAACATGATTGGGTACCGGTAGCGACGGTTTGGAGCGCACGAAAACCACTCACCACTCGTTGGCGCGAGTATTTCCAAGCTGCCGGTGTGAATGCCGAGAAGATGTTCCAGTACGAAATCCGGTATCGCGAGGGTATCACCGAGGAAATGCGGATTGTTGATCGTGATCGTATCTATGAAATCAAAGCGGTGTTGGACGATGTAAACGGTGATGGACGTGAAACATTGATCATGGCGTTAGAGGTGACGGCAGGATGATTGAGTTACAAGGCGTTGATGACATGTTGGCCGAAATCCGTCGTCGCTTGGGCAACGCATCAGCCCGCTTGGAATCAAAAGCACTTCGAGCGGCTGGCGAAGTCATTGCAGAAGAGGAACGTTCCCTTGTGAACAGGTCTGACCGCAGTGGACCGCACGTCCAAGACGACATCTACGTCACACGTGTGGTTCGGAAAGAGGGTCGGAAATACGTGTTGATTCGAACATCAAAGAAGACAAATTGGCGTCTTCACTTTCTTGAATATGGAACGTCGAAAATGTCAGCGAGGCCGTTCAAAGAACCGGCATTCCATGCGAAGAAGGGCGAAGCTCTTCGAATACTTGCCGATGAGTTTCGAAAGGGGCTGAGAGAATGATCACGGATATCAAAACCCGGATCAGGTCAGCCCTCTTGGTCAACACTGATTTGGTTGAGCTTCTCGGTAAGGACAAACATGGAAACGTTCCGATATATCAACTCAGGGCAGGTGATCCCGAAAAATTCCCTCGGATCACTTTTTTTGAAGTTGACAACCGTGACAACGAGTTCGCCGATGACCAACCCATTGCATCTCAGATTGTGGTCCAAATTGATGTTTGGAACACAGCAAGCACCTCGGCCATCGCGGGGCAGGTGAACAAAACAATGAAGGCGCTCGGATTCACTCGATCCAGCGCCCCTGATTTCTATGAAGAGGATACAAAAGTTTTTCATAAAGCAATGCGATTTCGAACCACGTTGCAAAATTAATTTAAGGAGTGATTCAAATGGCTGGCATAACTGTTGGTTTGGACATGATCTACTATGCTATTTTGCAGGAGGACACCGACACGGTCGATACTCCGGCCGCATACAGCACACCCAAGAGAATCCCGGGAGCCATTTCCTTGACGATCACACCAAACGTGAACAGTTCCACTCTTTATGCCGACGACCAGGCGGCAGAAACGGACACTAACCTGGGCGACATTGCGTTTTCCATGAACGTGAAAGACCTTCCCAACGAAGTCCTGGCGGATCTGCTTGGCCACAAACTTGACTCCAGAGGCGGCCTGGTTCGCTCGAAAGATGATGTCGCGCCGTATGTAGCGATTGGGTATCGGCGCCGGAAGTCCAACGGGGAATACCGATACATCTGGAATTACAAGGGCAGATTTCAACCGGAAACACAAGAAGCAAACACCAAAACCGATACACCGAGCTTCCAAACGCCGACAATCACGGCAACGTTCTTACCGCGCACCTATGATGGCTTGTGGCAGTACGTCGTAAACAGCGATGACGAGGGTGTTGATTCTGAAATGATTGCTACTTGGTTCAATGAGGTGGTTGAACCGGACTTCAATCCGCCTACGCCGTGAGTCAAGAGAGAGGTGTACACCTCTCTCTTTTTTCTATAACAAGGAGGGGACACGGATGAAAATTACGTTGCGAATCGATGGGAAGGATAAGACGTTTAGTACCGATTTCATCCCTGGTCGTATTTTTCGCCAGGCAATTGAAATCTCCGTTAAAGTTGATTTTCGAAATCTGAAACCCGAAACGCTTGATACGTTGGTTGATTTTGTTGTCGATGCTTATAATAAACAATTTACCCGTGATGAATTCTATGACGGTATTGATGCGAGAAATTTTGTAACAACCATTTTGGATACCGTCAATCAAATCACAGGAAGTGTGACCGATGCGATCGGAGCTGATCCAAACGACCCAAACTAATCACGGAGGGCATAGACCCTCTGGAATTCATTCATGAGTTTTATTCGGTGCACCTGAAACAAGGACGCACACTCACGGAAATCGACGAGATGGACATCTTGTTTTATTTCCGCATTTTAAGACACGAACGTGAAAAACAAGAAAAAGAACAACTCGCAAGAGTTGATGAATTTGGCTTTATTTAGGGGGTGAGGGAATGGCTGAGCAAATCGAAGTCGCTGGTCTGGTCACAAAAATAGCGGTTGACGACACGATGTTTGAGAAATCTATGGCTGAGCTTCAACGGCAAATGAAACTGGTTGAGTCTGAGTTTAAAAAAGCCTCGTCTGGACTGGACCAGTTTGGTCAAGGCACGGAAGGATTGAAACTCAAAGCCGACTCACTCTCCAAACAGCTTGAACTTCAGGGTGCAGTAGTCGCCAAACTGAATGAGCAATATCAGAAGTCCGCCGAAGAAAAAGGCAAGGACGCTATCGAAACTCAAAAGCTGGAGACGCGGTTAAACAATGCTGTCGCCAAGTACAATCAGCTTGAATCCCAATTGAGACAAACGAACCAGGAATTGGCCGTTCAGTCGAGTCGGTGGACGCAATTGGGCCAATCCATGCAAAAGGCTGGTGACCGGCTTCAGAAGATTGGGAGAGGCTTGGAAAGTGCTGGGAAATCTCTAACAGTTGGGCTGACAGCTCCTTTAACCGCAATAGGTGGTCTGGCAACAAAAGCATCCATCGATTTTGAATCGGCGTTCGCCGGAGTCCGGAAGACGGTCGACGCGACAGAGGAAGAATTCGCGGTACTGAGCGAAGGCATTCGCAAGATGGCGCGTGAAGATGTGCCGGTGGCCGCCACGGAGATCGCGAAGGTCGCGGAAGCGGCTGGCCAGCTGGGCATTCAGAAAGATGCCATTCTCGGTTTCACCCGGACGATGATCGACCTTGGTGTGGCCACAAACCTGACAGGAGATCAGGCGGCCACAGCGCTCGCTCGCCTTGCAAACATCACACAGATGAATCAGCAAGATTTCGATCGTCTCGGAGCGACCATCGTTGAACTCGGCAACAATCTCGCGACGACCGAGGCTGAGATCGTCGAAATGGCTCTTAGATTGGCGGGTGCCGGGAAGCAAATTGGATTAACCGAGGCTCAAATTCTCGCATTCGCAGGCTCTCTATCCAGTGTAGGGATCGCTGCGGAGGCCGGGGGCTCAGCGTTTTCTAAACTGATGATCACGATTGCTAATGAGGTTGCTACAGCTGGAGAAAAACTGAGCCAATTTGCCGCAGTTGCAGGTATGTCAGCATCGCAATTCCAAAAAGCATTCCAAGAAGATGCCGCTGGTGCGATCATTTCGTTTATCGAAGGTCTTGACGGCATCGCCCGGAGTGGCGGAAATGTTTTTGGGGTTCTTGAAGAACTCGGGTTGACCGAGATTCGCCTGCGTGATGCCATTCTTCGCGCCGCTGGTGCCGGCGATTTGTTTCGGGAGTCGATTGAACTCGGCTCCCGGGCATGGGATGAGAATCTTGCGCTTACCAAAGAAGCCGAACAACGGTATGCGACAAGCGCTTCCCAACTTCAGATGCTGAAAAACAGGCTTGCGGATGTCGGTATCACTCTGGGCGACGCGCTGGTTCCCGCGCTTCTGGATGTCCTGAAGGCGATGGAGCCGCTCTTCCGGGCGATTGAAAATGGTGCTCGCTGGTTCTCCGAATTGGATACCGGAACACAAAGGACAATCATCGCCATATCGGCCCTGGTCGCTGCACTTGGACCGACGATAGTTGTAATCGGTAAACTGGTCACATCAATTGGTTCAATCGTAACAGCACTAGGATCTATGTCTGCTGCGATCGGTGCAGCTGGGGGAGCCGCAGCAGTATTTTCAAAAGGCATTGCTGCTATTGCAGGTCCAATTGGTATAGCTATCGCTTCGATCGGTTTATTGACCACAGCAGTGATACAACTGAAACGAACCTTTTCTGCAGATGCTATTCCGGCCGTGCAGACGTTTGAAAGTCAAGCGGCAGCTAGTTTGGAACGAGCGTCTGGCAGCTTTGCGAAATTCCGTCAAGACGCACAGGCCGATCTGAAGCAAACAGCACAGGTCGCAAAGACCGAAGGTGCTGTCATCGGAGAGAACGTTGCAAAGGGAGTTACCTCTGGCACAAGCAAGGCGAAAGATCAAGCTATCGCAGACATGCGTGAGATGGTCGAACGGATGAAAGAAACCGTAGACCGCAACACATCCTCGCTGAACCGATTGGGCGATGCGATCACAACCGCTCTGAAACGGCAGTACGAGGAAATGGAGCGGGCGCAGATTGCGGCTCTGGAAAAGCAGATTGAGAATGAACGCAAAGCGTCCGATGAGCGGATCCGGATCTACGACGCTGAGTACGCTGAAAAACTGAAGCTGATCGACGAGGAGGCCTATCTTCAGATCAAGGCCATCCAGGACCAGATCGACGCCATCGACAAGTTGACCGAGGCCGAGGAACGTGCGCGCCGTGAAGAAGAATATCGCAACCGCATAGCTGAATATCAGCGTCGTCTGGCCGAGGCAACGTCTGCCGAAGAACGCGCAAAAATTCAGCAGGAAATGGCAAAAATGGTCGCCGACTACGAGCGGCAACTCATACTCGAACAGCGGAAGGCACAAAAAGAAGCCCTCCGTGAGCAGATCGAGGAAATCAAAGCCGCGGCAAACGAGCGAAAAGAACAACTTAAACGGGAGCTCGAGGAAAAGAAGGCCGCGGAGAAAGACTTCTTGCAAGCGACGCTTGACCGTCTCAACGATGAGAAAGATGCGGTCAAGGCACACTTTAACGAGCTGACCGAAACCGAGGCCCTCCAAGCCGAGGCTCGGAAGTTGATTGTCGAACAGAACAACGAGGAAATCGTGCGCCTACTCGAAACATATAACCCAAAATGGCAAGATGCTGGTCAGAGTTTCGCCGATGCGTTCAAAGAGGGGTTAAACAGCGAAAAACAATCAATTGAGGAAGCTGTTCGCGAGATCGTCGACATCGCACCAGTGATCGACGATCAAGTGCGCGAACTGGATCGATTGCAGTCAAAACTCAAGGAGCTTGAGGCGACAACTAAAGGATCAGCTGGATCTGCGGGGAAAATTGGCGGTAGTATACTCGCTCCGTTAGCAATGGATCTCGAAGAGGCGATCATTGGGGCTGAGGAACTTACAAATGTTTTCACAGACAAACTCACCCCTGCTATAGCGGAAACAGGAGAAGCGACCACTCAAATGAGTGAAGATTCGCTCGCAGCATTTATCGGATTGAGAGATCAGGCAACCGTAGCTTTGAATGAACTGTATTGGTCTGGGAGAGAAATCACAGAGGAAACCGCCGAGACAATCGCAGACACATTTTTCGCAATGGGAAATGAAATATTAGAAAACCTTGAAGCAAGTCACGCTAAGCAAATTCAATCTATGCAAAGATTTTTCGATAACACCTCTGAACTGACTAACGAAGAAAAAGAAAAAATGATGCAAAACCTGCTGGAAGCTCAGGCACGGGAAAGAGAGGAAATTGAAAGATCGCAGCAACGTATATTTGAAATTTTATCTAAAGCGTTGGAAGAACAGCGAAAGCTGACAAAAGAAGAATATGACGAAATAAATCGAATTCAGCGAGAGTTTACAAAAACAGCAGAAGACATTTTTAAAGATTATGAATTAACACAGAAAGCATTAATTGAGCGAATGCGGGCTGATGCTAGTGAAATAACAGCTTTGCAAGCAGCTGAGGTTGTAAGAAACAGTCTGGAGCAACGAGACGGTGCAATCAAGGCTGCTGAAGAGCAATATGAGAACGTATTGAAAGAGATTATTCGCCAACGCGACGATGTGGGGTCAATCAGCGCGGAACAGGCTGATAGACTCATTTTAGAAGCAAAAAGACAGCGAGATGAGGCCATTAGATATGCTGAGGAAACTCATCGTAGAGTGGTTGAAGAGGCAAGAAAGCAAGCAGGAGAACATCATCGGTTGGTTGATTGGGAAACTGGAGAGGTACTTAAAACGTGGCAAGCATATGGAATACACTTGGAAGAAACATGGGACGAAATAATTGCGGGGTTTCGGAAAAAAGATAAAGAGATGCATGATGTGGGTCGAGGTTTAATGCAAGGTTTTTGGAACGGTATAAAATCAATGGATGAGACAATAAGGACCGGGGCTCGAAATATAGGAAATATGCTGGTTAATGAGTTGAAGGATGTTTTAAAAATCCGTTCACCATCCCGCGTCATGATGGGAATTGGTGAAGATACTGCTGAGGGGTTTTTAGAAGGTTTAAAAAACAAAATAGAAGCAATCAGACTACAAGCGAAATCTATAGCACAAGCTGCAATGCCAGGGATGCGGTCGATTGAAGCACAGGCAGGTGGACAGTTAGCAGTTGGGGGTGGAAGTAGGAGCACTAATGTACAGAATATTTATAACTTCGAACGTATGTTTGAAGGAGCAAACTTCAGCGTGAGAGATGAAGCGGACATCAGAAATTTGGCGCATGAAATTGGTGAATACATTCTATCGAAAGGACGGGGATGAGTGTGTTGAGTACATTCTATCTCTCCGGGAAAAGAGCAGACGAACTCGGACTGATCATGTTGAGACAGTCACAGCGCCCCGTCCTGCCGGGGACAATAGACCGAATATTAGAGGTACCGGGGAAACACGGTGCGTGGGATTTTGGCGCGGACTTACAACCGCGCCTCTTCAATCTCGAGTGCGCATTTATCACCAAGGATTCTGCTGAGTTGCAGCAAAAAGTTTCGGAACTCGCGGCGTATCTCACCGATTCTTACGGGCGCCCGCGCACACACGAATTGAAGTTTTCACTACAACCAGATCGTGTTTTCTATGCTCGCTATACCGGCTCTCTGCCAATTGAAAGAGTTGCGGGTTTAGGAAGGTTTACTTTGTCTTTAATAGCCTACGATCCTTTTGCATATTCGGCAGAAGAACGATTGTACGAAACCGTGATTACCACGTCACCACATACACAAAATGTTGAGAGCATCGGAACGATTCGCACACCTTCGGTCATTGTTTTAACTAATGAGGGAACAACGGTGATCACGCATTTTAAGATCACTAATGAGTACAGATTGGAGTGATGAGGATGGGTTTTTCTTATGCAAAAGCTGCCGCAATTCTTAATCAAGAGTTTCGGACGGATCCGGTTTATCTGGCGCTCTATACGTCTAACCCGACTGCTAATGACACCGGCACAGAAGTCAGTGGCGGTGGATATGCCCGGCAACCGATCATGTTTTCTACGCCATCGCTAGAAGGTGGTAAACAGACAATCAAAAACAGTGCAAAGGTTGAGTTTCCAGTTGCGGAAGGCGACTGGGGCACCATCACGCACGTCGGCATACGGGACGCTGCAACGGGCGGAAACTTGATTGCTTTTGCGGCACTTGAAGCACCACGTACGATCATGGCCGGGGACAGATTTGTGGTGGACCTGAATAATGGCGTCGTGAAGCTGTCATGATCGGGACTTTTAATCTGATGCCCTTTAACCGACCTGAGTCCATTGAGATATATGGTAGTTTTGTGATCGACGCAACCGGTGAGGTTTCGATGCTGGCGAACGTTATTACCAGTCCATCTTTTTTGTTGGAGCTCACGGCTGAAGAGATCTTTGAAGCAGTCCGGGAGAGATTCGGACAATTTCTTCTGAATTCAGCGGCGGAACTGGATGTGGCCGGCATCAGGGAGCGGCTCGGATGGTTTGAGGTGAAGGCGAACCTTGATGTTAGTTTTTCTTCCGGGCGATTTCACGTTGATATTATTGAATTCCACGGAGAGTTTAAACCAGGAGATCAAATCATTATTGACAACAACAAATTGCTTTTCCTGCTCAACAACCAAAACGCTTTACACATGATGCAAGGCGACTTTTTTGACTTAAATACCGGGATAAACGAGCTTGTATACACTGATGATCAAACCGGACGAACCGTCCGGATGAGAATCACTTTCCGAGATCGTTATGTGTAAGGAGGAAACGCATGAGAAAAGCGTATGTGACCGTTTATGACTTAAATATGCGTAAAGTAGCGTATCTTGAAAACGCCACGACAATCGGCTACGAACAGCCCATGAACGGTCTGCACACCGCCCGGTTCACACTTCCGGTTGACGACCCGAAGAACGCTGAGTGCCAACCTATGCGTTTTGTGGAGCTTTTTGAGGATGGCGAGCGCCTCGATCTCTACCGCATTATGCCGAACACGGCCCGGCGGTCTACTGACGGAAAAACAATCACATACGAATGTGAGCACGTTCTCGGCACGTTGATCGACGACGTACTCTTTCAATTCCACACCATTGGCGGGTTGGGCGTGTACACGGAAGACGTGTTGGAATATCTTCTGTCCAAGCAGACGGTGAAGAGATGGAAACTTGGCGCGGTCGCCTTCAATCGCCAATTTGAGTACAACTGGGAGAATGAAAACCTGCTGAATGCGATCCGTTCGGTGCCCGGCCCCTTCGTTGAGGAATACATGTGGACGTGGGATACGTCAACATATCCGTGGACGCTGAATCTCGTGGAGCCGCCGAGCGAAGTCGATGCCTACATCAGATATGGTATAAACCTTCAGGGCGTCGAGCGGCAGATCGACCCGCGCAATTTGTGCACCCGACTGTACGGACTTGGGTATGGTGAGGGTGTGAACCAGCTGACGTTCGCCGAGATCAACAATGGCAAACCGTACCTGGATGCTGACACGCAAAAGCAGTTCGGTATTATTTCGGACATCTTTGTTGATAGACGGTTCGAATCGGCTGAAACACTGAAAGCTCGTTGTGAAGCTATTCTTCAAGAGCGGAGGATGCCGCGCATAACGTACACTGTACAAGCTGCAGATATATCAAAACTTACCGAACTACCCTTGCACAAGTTCAAAAGTGGCGGAAAAGTACGTGTGATCGACGAGGATTTGGGGATCGACGTGACGGCCCGAGTGGTCAATGTGCGGAAACGAGATATGAGGGGACAACCGGGAGAAGTGGAGCTGGAAATATCGAACAAGCCGGTTGACATCGCGGGGATAATCGGTGAAATGTTCGAAAAGCAGCGGATCAATGACCTATATGCTCAAGGTGCAACAAATATAAATACACACGATTTCGCGGACAATTGCGATCCGGAACATCCTGCAGTGCTGCGTTTCTATGTTCCACAAGAAACTGCTCGGATTAACAAAATCATGCTCTCTTATCAAGTCGAACCTTTTCGAGCGTATTCGCGCGCAATTGCCGGAGGTGGAGGCATAGCTACGT
>CALKAQ010000047.1 GCA_937983075.1 uncultured bacterium
ACCTGCAAGGCACGCTCGAGCTTTTGTTCAGGGTCGGCGTTCTTTGATGCAATCAAAAAAGGGGCTGCCCCATTCCGGGGACAGCCCCTTTTCATTTAATCGTAGAGTTCAAAGGGAACTTCAACTGAGGCGGAGTCACCGGTAATGACATCCCGGACGACGATGCGCCACGCGTAATTTCCCGCTGGTGCGGATTCCTCGCTCAGCGTGAGATCGATGACCAAAAACAGCTCTTGGTTGTGGTGCGCCGAGTGGATGACGCCTTCCAAAATGTCCAATTGCTCAAATATGACGTTTCCGCCGGGATCAAGCAAGTACACGTCTGCAGCCAGCTGCATGCGGTATTGCTGCCCATCCCACTCGGCTCCGTAGTTTTTCGGCTCGAGATAGATCCACATCGTTTCCCCGATCCGGAACCGATTGCCCTCACGCACGTCATACATGCCGTAGCCGAGAGGCGGCTGCACCAAAAGCCGCACGTTTTCCACGCGCAGCGGCAATTGCTGCTGCACTTCAGCCAACAACTCGGTCAAAAAGACTTCCATCGCGGCGAGTTCTTCGTCGGAAGCCGTACCCAACCGCCATTTTTCCAACAGTGCAACCAGCTGGGCGATACCGGTGTCAATGTCACTGGCCATGTTGAGCGTCAAGGTGTACTCACCGAATTCGCCGGCGTAGTACGAATTCGCAACGACATAATAGTATCCGGTGTACGGCAGTGTATAGCGGATGAAAGCGTTGGAGCCGCCGCCCGAATCATCATCTTCGATCACGGTATCCGTATCGTCAAACAAAATGAGGTACGCGTCGAACGCTTCCGACTCCAGCAAAATGGTGACTTCTTGACCCGCGACACCATAGAAGGTATAGAAGTCCGCAAACGTACCGTCCTCGAACTGGAAACTCGTAATACGATCCAGGCGGCCATGATACGGTACGCCGGGCACCAAGACCGGGTCCATCACCGACAGATCCGCGGGTAAAAGTCCGAGGGTGTACTCGCCATATTCACCTGCGTAGTAAGAGTTGACGATGATATAGTATTGGCCGGTGTACGGAAGCACGTGCACAATTTCCGCATTGGTGCCGCCCGCCGAATCGTCGTCCGACGCGATCACCGATTCATGATCGTCCAGCAGGAACAAATAAGCGTCGAACTCGTTGGATTCTAGACGGATGCGGATCTCGTCTCCCCCATGGCCCCAAAACGCATATACTTGAGCGGGCGTTCCGTCACCCAGCTGTAAACCGTCGGGATGCAGCGCTCCGGTGACCACCTGGCCGATCTCGAGATCAAGCGACGTAGACGCGTCTTCCTCTCCGGAATCCGTCCCATCGAATCCGAGAGTATCGGGTACGACGGTTTTCTCAAAATAAAATTGCATGGTGAAAGAACCCGTAAACCCGAACGCATCCGCCGTTCTCGGATCAAAGCTCAGCGACATTTCACCCCAGAGATAGCTTTCGGCCTGATACGGAAACCCACCGGGTTGCAACCAGTAGTCATTGCCGCCCATGAGTGCATACTCGACATCGCCGAAAATTCCATTTCCGAGATCATAGCCTTCAACTACGCCCTCGTCGAACAATGTTTCGGCAACGTGCGCCGCGACTTCTCCGGTCGGCAACTGCACCCATGCGCTGAATGTTCCGGCGACGGGCAAAGGTGTCGAACCAAGCGGAAAATGTTCAGCATTCAACACCGGATTGGAAGACCATTCGGTTCCGGGTTGAATCGGCCCTGTAGGCAAGTCTTCGGCAAGAGCGAGTGACCAATCGACCAGCCAAATCGGGCTGATGAGATCAGCATACTCGGAAGGAATGGCGCTGCCGGACTCCTGCTCTACACTGTACGGCGTCAGTTGATAAATCGCTTCCCACCGCCTGCCGTCGAGCGCTTGCGCGGTCTCCGGATCAATCGGCTGCGCTTCGGCCAGCAGACGCGGATGCCCCGTCACCGGATCGGGCTCCAGCACGGTATAACGGACGCGCACAGCCAGAAAGGACGATTCGTTGGCCTCGTCGAGTGTAAAAAGCTGAAACAACCCGGTTGCGTTGAGCATTTCGGTGTATTGAATTGCTGAAATGATAAAGGTCGCTTCCGTCCCGACGTCGGGCACGAGAATGGGTTCCAGCGTGATCGGAGTACTTTCAGATGGCTGATCATCGACAACCGATGCCTTGGACGTTTGCGCGGCCGCCCAAATTGGCGTCGCGAGAAGCAGGAGAACAGCACACCAAGCAGCAAGCCAATTCCTTTTTATCTGCCTTTTCAACCTAATGGCCTCCTGGATTTATCATTGGCTTTTTCCCCATTTTTATCTTTCTTTTCCCCGCGACATGGAAATAACCCTTCTATAACTTGGGCTTCTTTTAAGCCTCTTTCGAAATTTTTCCGTGCCCGTTGAAAAATAAAAAGAGGCCGCCCCAATCATCTTGGGGACAGCCTCTTGAATTTGGTCTCGATTTCCTCTATCGCAGCTGCCGCAATACGCGGGGCAAAATGCCGCCGTGACGATAGTAGTCGATTTCCACCGGCGTATCGAGGCGAGCCACCACTTTAAACTCGACCAATGTACCGTCGCTGCGTTTGGCGATGACATCGAGCACCTTGCCCGGCGTCAGACCATCAGCAATGCCTCGGATAGTGAAGGTGAAATCGCCGTCGAGACCGAGAGTCTCCCGGTTCTCTCCTTCCATGAACTGCAGCGGCAGAACGCCCATGCCGACCAAATTGCTGCGGTGAATGCGCTCGAAGCTTTCGGCAATAACGGCTTTAACACCGAGCAACGATGTTCCCTTGGCCGCCCAGTCACGGGAGCTGCCGGTGCCGTATTCCTTGCCGGCGACGACGACCAGCGGAACGCCTTCTTCTTTGTACTTCATCGCCGCGTCGTAAATCGACATCAGCTCGCCGCTCGGCTTATGGATGGTATATCCTCCTTCGGTGCCGGGGGCCATCAAGTTGCGCAAGCGAATATTGCCGAACGTCCCCCGCATCATGACCTCGTGGTTGCCCCGCCGCGCTCCGAACGTATTGAAGTCTTTAGCGGCAACGCCGTGCGACTTCAAATATTCGGCCGCCGGGCTGTTCGGGGGAATGGCGCCTGCCGGTGAGATGTGGTCGGTCGTAATGGAGTCGCCCAAAATGGCCAGCGGACGAGCGTCCTCGATGTCGGTCAACTCTGCGGGTTCGTCCTCCATGTCCATGAAGAACGGCGGCTCCTGAATGTAGGTTGACTTCGGATCGAACTCGTACAGCGGCCCCGTCGGGACATCCATGCTCTGCCACTTCTCGTCGCCGTCGAACACTTTGCTGTACTGCTTGACGAACATTTCGGGCTTCAAAGCGTTCGTAATCGTCTCGGCGATTTCTTCCTGCGTCGGCCAAATGTCGCGCAAATAGACCGGCTGGCCTTCCGCATTGTATCCGAGCGGTTCGTTGTCCAGGTCGATGTCGACCGTGCCTGCGATGGCGTACGCGACGACGAGCATCGGCGACGCCAAATAGTTCAGTTTGACGAGCGGGTTGATGCGTCCCTCAAAGTTGCGGTTGCCGCTCAAAACCGCCGACACGACGAGATCGTGTTCCGTAACCGCCTGGGCGACTTCTTCAGGAAGCGCACCGCTGTTGCCGATGCACGTGGTGCATCCGTAGCCGACCGTGTGGAACTTCAGATCTTCGAGATAGGGCATGAGCCCGGCTGCTTCAAGATAATCGGTAACCACTCTGGAACCGGGCGCCAAGCTGGTCTTGACCCACGGCTTGACACGCAGTCCAGCTTCGACGGCCTTTTTCGCCAAAAGGCCCGCTCCGACCATGACCGAAGGATTGGACGTGTTCGTGCAGCTCGTAATGGCGGCGATGGCAACTGCGCCGTCCGTAATCGTCTGCTCGCGCGCAGCGACTGCAACGCCGCCTTCACCGCCAACCGGTGCGAGCGGAGCTTCTTTGGGCTGATCCGGATCGCGGTCGTACACCTTCCGCATGGTCTCGCGATACACTTGCTTCATATTGCTGAGCGGCACACGGTCCTGCGGGCGTCGAGGACCTGCCAGGCTCGGTTCGACGTCTCCCATGTCCAGCTCAAGCAAATCACTGTAAACCGGGTCGGGAGCATCGTCCGTACGGAACAAGCCCTGCTCGCGGCAGTATTGTTCGATAAACTCGATGTGCTGCTCGTCGCGTCCTGTCATGCGCAAATACGCAAGCGTCTCAGCGTCAACCGGGAAGAATCCGATCGTCGCCCCGTATTCGGGTGCCATGTTGGCCAACGTGGCTCGGTCCGCCAGAGGCAGCTTGCTCAGGCCCGGGCCGAAGAACTCGACAAACTTGCCGACGACTCCGTGCTGGCGCAGCATCTGCGTGATGGTGAGAACCAAGTCGGTGGCCGTTGCACCTTCCGGCAAGCTTCCCGTGAGGCGGAATCCGACGACTTCGGGCATGAGAATGTTCATCGGCTGACCCAACATGGCGGCTTCGGCTTCGATGCCACCGACGCCCCAGCCTACGATGCCCAGACCGTTGATCATCGTCGTATGCGAGTCCGTGCCGACCAGCGTGTCGGGATAGGCGGTCAGCTCTCCCTTCTGTTCACGCAGATGAACGACGCTGGCGAGGTACTCGAGGTTCACCTGGTGGACGATACCCATGCCGGGAGGCACAACGCGGAAATCATCGAATGCTTGCTGTGCCCAGCGGAGCAGGGCATAGCGTTCGGCATTCCGCTCATATTCCTTCTCAACGTTGAACATCAGGGCGTATGCAGAACCGAACATGTCAACTTGCACGGAGTGGTCGATGACGAGATCGGCCGGAATCAGCGGATTGATCTTCTGCGGATCGCCGCCCATGCGCTGCAAAGCCGACCGCATCGCAGCCAAATCGACCACCGCGGGTACGCCTGTGAAGTCCTGCAGGATGACACGAGAAGGCGTAAAGGGAATGTCCTTCTGCGAAGTCTGTTCCGGCGACCACTTCGCCAAAGCCAAAACGTCTTCTTCGGTTACCAGCTCTCCGTCGCAATTGCGAATCAAGTTCTCCAGCAAGATGCGGATGGAATACGGCAACCGCTTCAGATCGACGCCGGCAGCCTCGGCCACCCGATCGAGCCGGTAAATCACTGCCTCTCCTCGATAAGTGTTCATCACATCCCGCGCGTTGAACGGGGTGGAATACTGCTTTGCCACGTCTTTCGCTCCCTTGTCCTTAAGTCATTCTTTAGAAACTCTTTTATAATCACGGTTTGCGTCTCTTTTATCGTATCAGAAAAGGTTGAGAGGTGGTAGGGGGTGGCTCGGATGGCGAATATTGCGGGCTCAAGGGCGTTCCATACGCGACGGACTTTATAGGCTGCGAACCCCATTCTCGCTTCGCTGCTGCACAGCCGCTCCTTTCTCCAAATACATTTTAATGACGCATTCGAACAATTCGGGATGCCCTTCGAGGGAGGTTGATGGCATTTGCGAACCATACCGACTCGTGTCGCGGTGTTGCTGGTCACCATTGTCGCTTCGCTCGCGGCCATGGCATTGGCGCAGCCTAGTTGGCCAAGCGGCGTTTGGGCGGTGCTCGAGCAGCTCATCACAGCCATCGTTGCGGGCACGGTAGTTTTCGGTGCACTTCTCGCCGTCGTAGTATTGATCATCGAAGTCTTCTGGCCCGGGGAAAAAGTTTCGAGTTGGCAAGGTGTAGCTTGGCTCGCAGCAGGGCTCCTTTTTGGGGTTTTGCTTGTAACCCTGGCTCCGTATCTCCCCTCCGTAATCCCGGCGACCGTTAGCTCCAGCGTCTTGACCGGTGCAGCCAACTTCGTCGCAAACATCAGCCAGCTGTTGGGTGTCGGACTTGTCGTGTATTATAGCTATCGATTTGCTCGTGACTTCATTCGTCGCACTGTGAAATGAATGGTTCGCGCTGAACTTGTCGGTTGATTTCCCCGATACGGTTCTGCTTCATTCCGTGTGGGGCAACCGCCAACCATTCCTATCCGCCGTTCCACTGCGTGTGGGAAAAATGTAGAGCATTGAATATCCCACACGCGGTGGAACAGTGGAGAATGTGATCGAACGAATATCCCACACACAGTGAAACAGTGCTGTATAAGCTCAACAACGGGTGCAGCAGTACGTACCTGCGCGTGCCGTCGGCCGCAGCGCGCCGCGCATCCCATCAATAAAATAATTGGCCTCCGTCAACATTGAGAGCTTGTCCCACGATGTAATTGCTCTCGTCGGAAACGAGAAAGCGCACCAATGCCGCGACGTCCTCTACCCTGCCGATCCGTCCCGCTGGAATGCGAGATTCAACTTGCGCACGCATCTCGTCGAGACTGATGCCCGCTTGCTCGGCCCGAACTTGGATTGCGTGCAGCCCCATTTCCGTCTCAACGAAACTTGGGCAAACCGCATTGACATTGATGCCATATTCAATCGCCTCCACGGCGAGGCATTGCGTAAATCCAATCAACGCAAACTTGGACGAACAGTACGAAGTCCCGCCGGCGTACCCACGCTTGCCGGAAAGTGAACTCATGTTGACGATCTTGCCGTATCTGCGCTCCCGCATATGGCGATAGACCACTTGGGTAAAGCGGACTTGATTGATGAAGTTGATTTTCATCGTGCGCTCGACTTCGCCGATGTCCAAATCGGCGACAAACGAGCGTTCCATGATGCCTGCGTTGTTGACCAGAATGTCGATCGGTCCCCACCGGTCGATGACGGTTTGCGGAACCGCTGCACTCGCCTCGTCGTCGGCGAGATCGAGCGTGTGGATGAAAACCGAATCGCCCAAATCGCTTTGCAGCTGCTTCAGACGATCCATATGTCGGGCCAACGCAACAACTTTCGCCCCGTCCGCGACGAAACGCTCGACGATCGCCCTGCCGATTCCCCGCGTGGCTCCGGTGACGATAGCCGTTTTGCCGTGCAATCCTCCATGCTGCAAGACAAGATCCCTCCATCATAAGAAAAGCTTCAACCATAGCGTAGACCAAACCCTAATATTATGCTACGATATGTCCGAATCTACATAATCCCAAGCGGAATAGGAGTCGATTCACGCATGAGTCGTTCGAACTTGCTCAAAGAAGCCTTCAAAAAGCGGATCCTTGTCACCGACGGTGCCATGGGTACCGCTATTCAATCGTACGGACTCACTGCGGACGACTTCGGCGGCGACGAGTTCGAGGGTTGCAATGAGTACCTTAATTTGGTCAACCCCGGAATCATTCGAGAGATTCACGAGTCGCACCTGAAAGTAGGCGCCGACATCCTCAAGACGAACACGTTCGGCTCCACGGCCCTCGTGCTGAGCGAATACCAATTGCACGAGCAAGCGTACGCCATCACCCGCGCCGGAGCACAAATTGCGCGGGAACTCGCCGACGCCTACTCCACGCCGGAGCAGCCCCGATTCGTTGCCGGTTCCATGGGACCGACCACCAAAGCGATTTCCGTCACCGGGGGCGTCACGTTTGACGAACTGGTCGAAAATTTCCGCGAGCAAGCGCGCGCCCTGATAGACGGCGGTGTCGACTATCTCCTCATCGAGACGTCACAAGATACCCGCAACGTCAAGGCCGCATTGATCGGTATTCGCCAACTGTTCGATGAAATCGGCTTCGAAGTACCCGTGGCCGTATCGGGTACCATTGAGCCCATGGGCACCATGCTCGGCGGCCAAACCGCGGAAGCATTCGTCACCAGCTTGAGCCATTGGGATCTCCTTTACATTGGACTCAACTGCGCCACCGGCCCCGATTTTATGACCGACCACATACGGGCGATGTCCGAGCTGGCTAAAGTACCGATCGGCTGCGTTCCGAACGCCGGCCTTCCCGACGAAGACGGCAACTATATCGAAACGCCGGAAACGATGGCCAAAGTCTTGCGGCGTTTTTGCCAAGAAGGATGGGTCAACCTGATCGGTGGCTGCTGCGGCACCCGCCCCGATCATATTGCCGCTTTTGTCGAATTGGCGAAGGACTACAAGCCGCGTGTGCCGGCCAGCCATCAACGCAGCTTCGTGTCGGGAATTGAAAATCTCGAAATCACCGATGAGAACCGTCCGATCATTGTCGGAGAACGAACGAACGTCATCGGCTCCCGTCTCTTCAAACAGCTCATCATTGAAGGGAAGTTTGAAGAAGCGAGCGAAATCGCCCGGCGGCAGGTGCGAGGCGGTGCGCAAATTATCGACGTCTGTTTGGCGAATCCCGATCGGGACGAGCTCCAAGATATGGAGAACTTCCTCGCCCACGTCATCCACAAGGTCAAGGTGCCTTTGATGATCGACTCCACGGACGCCAAGGTGATCGAGCGCGCACTCACCTACTGCCAAGGGAAGGCGATCATCAACTCGATCAATCTCGAAGACGGCGAAGAACGCTTTGAGCAAGTCGTCCCCCTCGCCAAGCGGTTCGGCGCGGCTCTCGTCGTCGGCACCATCGACGATGACCCGCAGCAAGGCATGGCGATCACGCGTGAGCGCAAACTGGCAATCGCTCAACGCTCCTATGACCTTTTGGTCAACAAGTACGGCTTTCCGCCCGAGGACATTTACTTCGACCCGCTGGTCTTTCCATGTGCGACGGGAGACGAAACGTACCTCGGCTCCGCGCGTGAAACGATTGAAGGCATTCGTCTGATCAAACAGGCGATGCCGTTGACCAAAACGATTTTGGGCATCAGCAATGTATCGTTCGGCCTTCCACCGGCCGGACGGGAAGTGCTCAACTCCGTCTTTTTATATGAATGTGTCCAAGCCGGATTGGATTTGGCCATCGTCAACGCTGAGAAAATTGAGCGCTACGCGAGCATCCCGGACGAAGAAAAGCGCCTAGCGTACGACGTGCTGTTCAACACAAGCGAGGAAACCATCGCCGCTTTTGCCGCTCACTTCCGAGATGCCACGAGCCGGATCAAGAAGGACCAAACCAAACTGTCACTCGATGAGCGGCTCGCCAATTACATCATCGAAGGCAGCAAAGACGGCTTGTTCGAAGACCTCGACAAGAAGCTCGCCGAAGGCGCGACACCGCTCGACATCATCAACGGCCCGCTGATGGCCGGAATGGACGAAGTCGGCCGCCTCTTCGGCAACAACGAACTCATTGTAGCCGAAGTCCTGCAAAGCGCCGAGGCCATGAAAGCGGCCGTGGCCTATCTGGAACCGCTGATGGAGACCGGGACGACGGCTTCCAAAGGGAGCATCGTCCTCGCCACGGTCAAAGGCGATGTCCACGACATCGGCAAAAACTTGGTCGATATCATCTTCAGCAACAATGGCTACAAAGTGATCAACCTCGGCATCAAAGTGCCGCCCAACGAGTTGATCCAAGCCGTCAAGGAGCACAAACCGGACATGATCGGTCTGTCCGGCCTGCTCGTCAAATCGGCGCAGCAGATGGTCGTCACGGCCGAAGAACTGCGGCAGGCCGGGATTGATCTTCCCATACTTGTCGGCGGTGCCGCACTGACGAACAACTTTACCCGGCTCCGGATCGCACCAAAATACGACGGCCTGGTTGCATACGCCCGCGATGCGATGAGCGGTCTGGAGCTCGCCAACCAAATTATGGATCCCGAAAAGCGCCGACAGCTCATTGCGGATCTTGAGGCCCAAACGACGGCTCTCCAACAACAGCGCGGGAAAATTCGAAGGCAGAAAACCGAAGCAGAGGCGGAACGCTCGCCAACGATACCGGTGCTGGCCAATCCGCCTGCGCCTCCCGACCTCAAGCGCCATGTCTTGCGCAATATCGACCTCGATACGGTCTGGCGGTATATCAATCCTCAAATGCTTTACGTCAGGCACTTAGGATTGAAAGGCCGTTTTGAACAGCTGCTTGAACAAGGCGATGAAAAGGCCGTCATGTTGAAAGAAATCGTCGACGAATTGAAGGCCATGTGCCGCCAAGGCGCGATGCATGTTCACGCCGTTTGGCAGTTTTTCGAAGCCGCCAGCGAAGGAAACAAGATTTATATTTTCCAGGCGGGAACGGACGAGGTCATCGAGACTTTCGAATTCCCCCGCCAAGCGGTCGAAGACGGTGGCCTCTGTTTGGCCGACTATGTCAATCCGGCTCATCCCGGGCCTTGGGGCGACGCGCCGCCCCGCGACAACATCGCCTTCTTTGCGGTCACCGCCGGCGACGGCATCCGTGAGCTGTATCAAAAATACCGGGAAGAAGGCGAATATCTCAAGAGTCACGCCATTCAAGCCCTCGCCATCGAGACGGCCGAAGGCGCTGCCGAATGGCTGCATCAAAAGATGCGAGCCTGGTGGGGAATTGCGGATGATCCGACGATCACCATGCTCGATTTGTTCAAGGCAAATTACATCGGACGGCGCTACTCGTTCGGGTATCCTGCCTGCCCCGATCTTGCGATGCAAAAGCAGTTGTTCCGCCTGATTCAACCGGAAGAAATCGGGATTGAGTTGACAGAGGAATTTATGATGGAGCCCGAGGCGTCGGTAAGCGCCATGGTGGTCCATCACCCTGCAGCCAAGTACTTTGCGATCAAAAACAGCGGCGATGGCGAAGAACAGACGGGCTAAGAAACCGGCTGGATGTGTAACGCTGGGGCTGCCCCAAAGGGGCAGCCCCTATCTGCATAAGGCGTCATGTCTTGCCATATCCTCGCGTTGCGTGACCCAACGAGAAACGACGAGAATCATGGCTTGCAGTCACGTTCAAGCGGAATAGCCCAAATTGCTGGACATACCGGTGTGTTAATCCGGTATCCTGGCCTTACCGGACAAATCGTTTGGAAAGCATTGCTTCCTTCTGTTCCTCAGTTTTGCGCCCAGGGCAGTTGGTGCAATAACCACGCCTCAACACCGCCCGCCAAGTTGCGAACATTGTTGTAACCCCTTGCGTGCAAGTATTCAGTCACCGCCGCTGAACGCTGTCCTGAATAACAGACGATCACAACCGGACCATCCTTATTGACTTCAGCCAGCCGCTCGGGAATTTGCTGCATGGGTATGTGGACGGCACCGGGAATGTGCCCTTGCTCAAATTCCCACCATTCCCGCACATCAATGAGTTGCCCAGCGGTGTCCCCCTGAAGCAGCTCATACACCTCGAGTGCGCTCAATTCTGGAATACGGTCTTTTCCCATCAATGGACCTCGCCTTCCAAACCTTTCAACAATGTTCTATGCTTTTTGAAGGGCTCGATCAAGGTCTTCCGCCAAATCTTCCCAATCTTCAATACCAACAGCCAAGCGAATCAGGCGATCGTGCAGACCGCGCCGCCGCTCTTCCTCCGGCACACTGCCGTGCGTCAACGTCCACGGATAGGTCATCAGCGTTTCCGTACCGCCCATGCTTTCGGCTAGAATAATCAACTCCGTACCGTTGAGCACCGCGCGGGCTTGTTCGACCGTTGCCACAGCAAAACTGATCATCGCGCCAAAACCGCTCGCCTGGCGCTTCATCACTTCGTGGTGAGGATGATCCGGAAGACCGGGATAATGCACTTCGGTCACTTTGGGATGCGCCTGCAGCCATTCCGCCAATTGCTGCGCATTGCTCTGCGCCCGCTCCATGCGCAGTCCGAGCGTCTTGATGCCGCGCAGCGTCAACCAGGCGTCCAACGGCGACAAAATGCCGCCGGTCATGATTTGGATGAAGCTGAGCTCCTCAGCGATCGAAGGCGACTTCACCACGACCGCGCCCGCCATCGTATCGTTATGCCCCGCCAAATATTTTGTTGCACTGTGAATGACGATGTCAGCACCAAGCTTCAACGGCTGCACGGTCCACGGGGTCAAAAAAGTCGCATCGACGATGAGCAGACCGCGGTTTTCCTTCGCGATTTCGCTCAACGCCGCCAAATCGGACACTCGCAGCAACGGATTGGTCGGCACCTCAGCGAAAATGGCACGTGTCTTGTCCGTCCACGCCGCACGCACGGCCTCGGGAGACGTCGTATCGACAAACGATGCCAACAACCCGGCAGGCTCCAGCAAAAATTTGACCAGCGTGTGCGTATGACCATAAAGCCCCTCGGTCAAGATGAGATGGTCTCCTGGCCTGAACAAGCGCAAAACGGCACTGATCGCCGCCATGCCCGAACTAAAGGCAAATCCTTGAAACCCACCTTCAAGTTCAGCCAAAGTGCGCTCAAGCGCGGCCCGGGTAGGATTGCCTACGCGTGTGTATGCATACGGGTCCGATCCTTCTTGCAAAGGTCGTTGATGTTCGAAAATCGCCGTTTGGAAAATCGGCGTGCTCACGCTCCCGAACGGAGCGTCTTTGTTGACGCCGGCACGGGCTACTTGTGTATAGCGGCGCATACTTCCATCTCCTTCAGATACATCACAATCCGACAACGCGTACATTCTATGTTATTTCGACAGGAATACAGGGATTTCCTTGCGAAAAAACTCACATGGATCGACCGCCGTTCAATTTTTTCGCTCATCGTCACGGCCGGCGTTATTCGGCAAGCCGCTCGCCCAGTATCTTCCAATAGCGGCACAACGCACGTAGGCATTTGTCAAATTGTTCGAGATGGAAGCTTTCGTTGGGGGCATGGACTCCGTCATCCGGCAGCCCGAAACCCATCAAGACGATCGGCACGCTCCATTGCCGTGAGAACAGCTCGACAATCGGAATCGAACCGCCGACTCGAACGAGATGCGCTCGAGTGCCAAAAGCTTGCGCCAACGCTTCCAGGCCGGCCTGGATCGCAGGATGCGAAGGCTCGCAAACCCAAGGCGCTCCGCCGTGGCCACGCTTCACGGTCAACGTGACCGATGGCGGGCAATGCCGCCGGAGGTGGCGTTCCAACAAATCGAGCACTTCGTCCGGATCTTGATCGGGCACCAAGCGGCACGAAATTTTGGCATGCGCCTCTTTGGGAATAACGGTCTTCGTGCCTTCACCTTGAAAACCGCCCCACATGCCGTTGACGTCGATACTCGGCCGAATCCCCACCCGCTCCGGCGGTGTGTAGCCGGGCTCGCCCGCCAGTTCGCGCAAACCGAGGCTCGCCTTGTACGCAGCTTCGTCGAAAGGCACCGACGCGAGCTGCTCCCGCTCTTCGGATGACAATTCCCGCACCCGATCGTAAAATCCCGGCACCGCCACTCGTCCGCTTTCGTCATGCAGGCCCGCAATGAGCCGCGCCGCGACGTGGAGCGGATTCGGCACCGTCCCTCCGTATAAGCCGGAATGCAAGTCGGTCTGCGCACCGGTGACGGTCAATTCGAGCACCGCGATTCCTCTCAAGCCGCAGCATATGGCCGGCAAATCGGGTCCCGGCATGTGCGTGTCGGAAATGACGACGATATCGGGCCTCAGCTCGGGATGAGCTGCGAGTACCGCAGGCAAATTTCCTGACCCAACCTCTTCCTCACCTTCGATGAGAAATCGAACATTGACAGGCAGCCTTCCCTCCACTTGCATCAAGGCCTCGATCGCCTTGATGTGCGCAAACACCTGCCCTTTGTCATCGCTGGCCCCGCGGGCGTAAAGACGGTCGCCGCGCACGGTCGGCTCAAACGGCGGCGTCTCCCACAGGTGCTCAGGGTCAATCGGCTGGACGTCATAATGGCCGTACACAAGTGCAGTCGGCAAGGCCGGATCTTCGATGTGCTCACCAATGACAACCGGGTGGCCCTCCGTCAGCACAACCTCGACATCGCTTATGCCGATACGCCGCAACTGTTCGGCAACCCATTCGGCCGCCCGCCGGACGTCTGCGCCATGATGCGGCAACGTGCTGATGCTCGGAATCCGCAGAAAATCCTTCAGCTCATTCAAATGACGCTCACGGTGTTGAACGAGATAGGCTTCAATACGTTCCAACGGCAATACCTCCGGCCCGCCCTCGATACGCGCAGCCACGTGTCAAGTTCGACATACGGATCGCGCACGCCAAGCGCCTGAGCTTCCATTGCGGCCGCTGCGATGAGCGGCGGTGCGTCGTTGATGACGACAAGGTCGACCGGGCACTCGGTGATATTTCAACGAGGCTCCAAATGCGATCCCGGTCGGTTTCATTTGTCCAAACCGGCTTGGCTCACGTTGTCACCCCGGTCTCAGTATAGCATGCTGGTGAATTATGGTGTGCAGGTTTTCGACTCTCGAAAACGAAGTGAGTCCGAGAATGCGGAAAAACGACGAATCATTTCCAGCCGAAGGTGGGATGTTTTGTTGCTGCATCCGAGGCACCGAACCTATGCTGTGTGGTTGATGTGCATCGCTCTTGCGGTTTGCATCATGCATGCTCCACCGCTCCATGCCGAGGAAAACACAAGCAAAGAACGAGTAGCGATTCTCACCTTTTGGGCTTTCGATCAGCAAGGCAACATCGTGCCGCGTGCCAGCGAAACCGATTTGGCCCGCCTGTCCGCCGTCTTGCCGCAAGGCATTGCGGCAAAACTCGTGCAATCCGGTGCATTTGAGGTCATCGACGAGTCGCTGCTTGCGGCCTACAACTCGCTGCCCGCTGTCGGTGAGCATGAACTCGCTCGTGTGGAAGAACTGTTCGACAACGATTTGGCTGACCAAGTCATCATTGGCACGGTCGCTCAGATTCAGCAGTCGGTTGTGACGAATGTACGCCGATACGTTCCCGGACCCGATGGTCCCCTGTTGGAAGGTGCTGCCGTGGTCCGGTCGAACAACGCGAGTGAAGCCGTCAACGCGATCGAAAATTTGCTCAGCCAGATATTTCCACCGGATACCGAAGTTGTACAACGGCCGATCTCGCGCATCGTCGTCATTCCGAACGTCCTGCGCATACCCGTAGGCGGCACTGCGCCCATTCAAGCTTATGCCATCGATGATTTGGGTCGTACCATTACGACGGTCAGCTTCATATTTGACACCGACGATGAAACGCGCGTCCTCGTCGACGACCACGGCCAAGTCACCGGTATCAGCCCGGGAAGGGCACAAATCAGTCTGCAGCCGCTGGGCCGTCCGCTTGCACCCAATGTCACGGTGCCTCGAGTGGAAGTGACGGTTGTTGGGCCCAGCCTCGGATTACGCGCGGGCATGAGCACGGGAAGCAATGCACCAAGCCGTCCCCGTATCGGTCTTCGTCTGTCGCCGAATCACGAAATTCGCACATCCACACCGACCCAGCCCTTGCCGCAAGCGGGCTCGAATCCGGTCAATGTGCTGACGTCCTTTTTTGGTTCTCTGTTGGGCAACCAAATGTTGACGGTCGATTTAGATATCGTTCCGTCCCATGATCTTTCGATGACGCTGAACGCCGTGCAGCGCACCCCACGGAGCTATTTCGGCACAGGAATCGGCGTGGCCGTACCGCTGGCGGATGACGGGCCGAGCGGCGTTATTTTGCGTCTCACACTGGGCGGACAATTGCCGATGAATCTGCGGTCGAATTTGACATGGCCCGTAGAGGTGAACGCAGACTTTATTTTGGGCGGGACGAACAGCGCCCCCCAAGCTCGTGTCAGTGTGAGCTTCGGCCTCGATTTGTTTCAATAGCACTTGAGAAACGCTCCAACCATCGAGAGGAGGAATTGCGACATCCACCAGCCAGCACATCATTCTTTCCGAAAGACCATGTTGTGGAGTCCCACATAGTGCGTGATACCGTTCCGAACCACTTTGAGTATGGGGATCACTTCCATGTTCACTTTCTCATACTCATCCATATTCACTTGCCATTCCACCCGAATACGAATACTCTCGCCCGGTGCTAACGACACTCCGCCATCAGGCCATGGAGCTCGTTGATCTCCTACGTACATCATGGATTCGTCGAAAAAAATGTCAGGATGATGGAGGAGAACAGCTTCAATGTGTACTTCTTCAGAAAGCTGCTCTCTGACTGTAAACTGCAATGGTTCGCCCACGGAGAAGATGCCGGCACTCTCGAAGAAATTGAACATTCCACCTCGACTTCCATCAAGAACTTCGATAGTCAATAATCCTAGTGGAACCTCTAGCTCGACGCCACCTATTTGGAATGCCATGGAATGGAATTCATACACTCCTGGTTCGTGGCTTCGAATTAAAAGAGAAAGGGCTGTTCTGGCAGAACTATCCCTCGAAATGGTTTTGGTAAACTCAAATTCCTCGATTGTAACAGCATCTGTTTCCGGCAACAATTTAACTTGAGCAGTGTTGGCAATTCGATCAAAATCCTTAGGAACGTGATAGATCACCATGTTCGTCCTAAATGAATGCTCTGGATAGGACATATAATAGCTGTTATTTTCCAGAAAACTCAAAGATATATCACTGGCCGCCCTGATATTGCCGCGCTCTGCAACGATAGTGAAGAATGGCAGAAGCAAAACTATCGTTAACACCACTCGTCGCATCATGATAGAGCCTCCTTATCTTACGCTAACTGTTGGACAAATTTTTCCTCGGCTGATCTCGGTGATAATGGGAATCCCGCTAGGCCCCACCCAATCGCAGGATTCCCAACTTCTATTCGATATTCCATTTTTTATTAAAACTCTCTCAGAATCCACTTAAAATGATCCGTTGGACGAACTACAACAACATTAAGGTTGCTCAACCATCCCCATGCCCAATAGTATTCCCCCTCTATAGTCAACACGGAACTAATGGACAACAACTGCAGCTTAGACCCAGGTGAAACTTCGACTTCTATTGAAAAGGAATCCGTTGCAATTTTATCAGCCGAATATCCCATCGTTGCTTGAAATGCATTCTTAAACGTCAATCCAGCCAAGAAATTGTACGAAGTTTTTTCCTGCACCTCTTCCGAAATCTTTGTATTTATAGTTTGGGATGTATTATTTATAAACACTTTTTCCTTCGACAACATGCAGCCCCCAGCTTGGTTTTTAAATTTGAACCAGGCGAATCCACCCTCTGCCATCAGCTCTGGGCCGCTGTCATCATCGGTGAACGGAAGACGTTCCACCCAGTTAATACTCGTATCGTCAAAACTTGACGGAAGCAGGATTTCATTTTCTCCACAGTAATTCCGTTCGTGTGCATCTCCAGTATTAGCGAGTACTGCATAATCAAGCCAAATACCGGTCCAACCGTAACTGCCGACCGCCTTCCCAATCCCATAGTGAACTGTTGAACCACTTTCTATACAGCCACTTCCTGAGTATCCGGCTTCATGTGGCAAAATGTCCCACTCATTGATGAAAGCGCTATCGTCGGGATGTTGCAACGCCCAAGAAAAACAGACTAATGCGATATCTTCCTCTGTACTCCAAGTGCCAAAAAGGTAGATTGGTCCATTCGGGTCCCAGTAGTATAGCTCAACGCCTTCATTTATCGTAATCGTATCGGACGCAAGCGCTGAAGCTGTCATTGTTAGCAACAATACTATCATGACCACAATCCTTTTTCATTTAAATGACACCCTCCCTTAATTATTATTTTAGTTGCGAAAAATATCGTGTAAATCAACAACAGGGATACACCACATTATTTATGGATTACGGAATTCCCAGTCCATGCCGGCACCGCTGTGATGGGCAATCGTTTCCTCCCAGAATCCAGGTTCCATTTCCACCCCCTACCAAACATCTTTTTTCATACCATACTATACATATTAACTTTTTCCTCTTTATGACCAAAAATTATAATAAAAATCACATCCAAATAGTAGGACTATTAGGATAACCATGCTGTCTATTTCGTGTGTTACAACCGATGGAAACGCGATTGAGATTTTTGGATCGAAAAATCACGATCTGATGACCCATGAGCCGCTAAAATCAAAGCTAGCACTGATTGAAATCAAAGGCTTAACCACGAGGATCTCGAGAACGCCTCAGCAAAGAAGAGACTAGTCATTTTCTTCGGTAATACAAACACCACAAGCAGCTTCCCAAATAGCTCTTGTTTGCAAAAACTCGACCCCAGCTTTATATTAAAAGTGCGACAGTGAGCCGAATTCCAGTCCCCAACGGCTCCATGCGTTTCCAAGAGGGTCAACTGAGCCGGTACTCGTGCGTGGCATAAACGTTGCGAGTCCTTTCATCCAATTATTAGCGGGCGGACCCACCACGGATCCGTCAGATGAACGCGCAATTGATGCTGCATCCAAAAATCAAATTAAGGAAAGATTGCCCATTGAGATATTATTTTCTTGGATTGCGCTTAATTCAACTTTGGAGAGAAGAATTCCGCGGTTACAACGTCCGTACGCTTCAAAAGGACCTCTTAGCGGGAATTACCGTCGCCGCCGTTGCACTCCCGCTGGCATTGGCTTTTGGTGTCGCCTCCGGCGCAACGCCGGCGGCCGGGTTGGTTACGGCGATCATTGCCGGCATCGTCATTCCTGCCCTCGGTGGAGCCCGTTTCCAAATTTCCGGGCCAACGGGCGCGATGTCCGCCGTGCTCATCGTCGTTGCGAGCCGCTATGGCATCGAAGGCGTTTGGATCGCCTCCATAATGGCCGGAATCACGATCGTCCTGATGGGCGTTTTTAAACTGGGGCAGATAATTAACTTCATTCCGACGGCAGTCATTACAGGGTTTACCAGCGGTATCGCCGTGATTATTTTTGTCGGCCAAATCGGCAATATACTCGGCGTTGACCCCGTTCCGGGGAACAATGTCCTCGAACAATTATGGAATTACATCCGCCTGGACCAGCTTCCCAATCCGGCAGCAATCGCGGTGAGCCTGCTCGTCATCGTCACGATGGTGCTTTGGCCGTCGCGCCTCAACGCCCGTTTCCCGGGATCTCTGTTGGCGCTGATCGTCGCGGGTGCAGCGGCCGGAGTCTTGCGGCTTGACGTCCCCACCATCGGCGAAATCCCGCAAACCATTTTGCTCTCGGAGCGTCTGATGCCCAACGCAATTCCGTGGGATATGGTCGTCCCCCTCATGGGCCCGGCGCTCTCCATTGCCGCCCTCGGTGCCATTGAGAGCCTGCTCTGCGGAGCGGTCATCGGCCGTCAGACGGGCACGAAGATGGATTCAATTCAAGAGCTGTTTGCCCAAGGAATCGGGAACATCATTGTCCCGTTTTTTGGCGGTGTGCCCGTGACCGCCGCCATTGCACGGGCGAGCGTTGCAGTACGCAGTGGTGCCGTCACTCGGCTCACCGGCATATTTCACGGCTTGACCTTGCTGCTCGCCGCGTTGCTGTTGGCCCCGGTGATCTCGCGAGTACCCATTGCCGCTTTGGCAGGTGTGCTCGCCGTCACCGCTTGGCGCATGAACGATTGGAAAGCTATTCGCAACATCTTGCGCAATCGCTTCCACAGCGAGTTGCCCGTTTTCTTTGTCACGTTGTTCGCTACTACGATTTTTGATTTAACTCAAGCGATTATCCTCGGCTTAGGCTTTTCGGCTCTCATCTTTGTCCTGCAAAGCAGCAACAGCGAGATTGTCTATCGACCGGTGTCCGTCGAAGACATGCGCAAATTAGGTTACGAAATGCGGTCGGATGCCGAACGCATTCACGTCGTCTATATTATCGGACCGCTGTTTTTCGGCACAGTCCACACATTCAACTCAGTGATTGAGAAACTCGATAACGCCGAGGATATTATATTGAGCTTGCGAACGGTGCCCTTGATCGACACTACAGGTATCGGCGCGCTCGAAGAATTCATCGAACGCATGGAAGCGGAAGGGCGCCGTATCTACTTGAGCGGGCTGGCCAAGCCTGTGAGAAACAAGCTCGAGCGAAGCGGCATCATCGACAAGCTCGGCGAAGATCGGGTGTTCTGGAGTGCAGACCAGGCCATCATTGCAGCTGACCGCTATCGAGCTGAACAGGCGCTGGCCCTATAAATTCCAAAAGGGGGAGCCAGGATGGCCATTGTTGCCGTAAGCGTTGCACCGCTCGGTACGGCTGAAACGAGTGTAAGCAAGTATGTGGCCGCGGCTGAGCGGGTTTTGGAAAATTATCCGGACCTCGAATACCGCCTCGACCCTATGTTTACCACCATTCAAGGCGACTTGGCGCGGATTTTTGAGGCGATCGTTGAAATGCACGAAAAAGTGGTGGAGATGGGCGCCTTGCGCATCTCGACGGTGATCAAGATTGACGACCGCCGCGACAAATCCGTACGCATGGACGACAAAGTGAAAGTGGTCGAGGCTCTGTTGCGTGACCAATGACAATTGTATGGATCATAAAAGCCTAAGCCACATTGACCCGTACATGGATGCGGGCGGGCGCTCCTGCCACCCAGTTGCATGCAGAGCCCCCGCCCGGTGGACTATTTGGCATAGCGGACGATGATGCCGCAGGCGAGGCGAGGTCCGGAGTCACCGGCGGGTTGCGTTCGGTAATCATCAGGGTGCATGTGTATGATGATCGACCGACCGACCACTTCGTCCGCCGTGAAACGGTCGGTAAAGAACGCCATGCGGGCGATGCCTTGGTGCGAGAACAGCACCGGCAAGTCGCCGGCGTGATTGCCGTGCGGTTGATTGTCGGGATTCCAATGCCCACCAGCTGCCGCAAACGGATTCGCTGGATCGCCGACTTCGCAGATGCCGTGCTCATGAATATGGAAGCCAAAAGGACCGATCGGCGGATCGCCCGGCTGATACGGCGGGAGCCCTTCGACCTCAACCGAAACGACCGTGCCTCCGGGGACGTTATGAAAAGTCACCGTGCCCGATATATCCGGAGCGAGCGGTCCGGCGATGAACATCGCAGCGGAGTCGGGGCGCTCGGCTTTGAGTCGCCCATAGACGGCGCTGGCGCCAAGAACCGCCAAAGCCAATACCCCGATAACCAGCCAATGCTTTCGGATACGAAACGACAGCATTCGAACCGACATGGCGTGCCCCCCACTCCGACAACTTTCCTTCGGATCCTTAGGGCACCCTATTCCATCCGGAGCATAAATAGACCAACCGACGATTTCTTACGGCAGTCAGCGCCCAGGCATCCGCGACGCTCTCCCCACCCGTCCTTCACCCTAAACGGCGCTTTGATGCACAGGTGTTTCGCCCTTGCTCGGAGATGAAGCACCCGTGCGATGCTGTTTGAACAACAGCCGCAAACTGTTCAAGATGACGAGAAGGGTGCTCCCTTCGTGACCAATCACACCGACGGCCAAGATGAGCCCCCGCAGCAGAACGGCGAGAACGAGAACACCAATGACCCCCAGAGCCAACGTTAAATTTTGTCCAACGATGCGCCGGGTCCGTCGGCTCAGCGACACCGCATGGTTTATCTTCGCCAAGTCGTTGCTCATCAGTACGACGTCCGCCGTTTCCAGTGCGACATCGGTGCCGACCGCTCCCATCGCCACGCCGATGGTCGCCTGCGCCAACGCTGGAGCGTCATTCACGCCGTCACCGACCATGGCGACGACACCAAAGCGCTTGCGCAAAGCGGCAACATGTGCCGCCTTCTCGTCCGGCAGCAATGCGGCGTGCACTTCATCGACACCCGCCTGGCGCCCGATAGCTTGGGCCGCAAGCTCATTGTCGCCCGTCAGCATGATCACCCGCTTGATTCCCTGGCGCTTCAATTGAGCAATCATCTCCGCAGCACCGGCGCGCAGCTGATCGCGAGCGCCAATCAAGCCGACCAATTGATCGTCAACTCCGACGAACATGACCGTCTTCCCTTCGGCAGCCAAATCATCGGCCAACTCGATGACATCGGCAGGCACATGCTGCAGACGTTCCCGAGCCAAGCGGCGGTTTCCTACCCACACTTCCCGGTAAGGAGCAACTTCCGCTGCGATCCCCATCCCCGGAATCGCCTGGACATTGACCGCCTGGAGCGGATCCACTCCTTCGCTTGACGCGGCACGCAATATCGCCTGCGCCAGCAGGTGCTCGGAACTGCTCTCCACGCCGGCGGCCAAAGCCAACACCTCGGCGCGCTTCCAGCCGAAAAGCGGTACGACATCGGTCACCGCGGGTTTGCCTTCTGTGAGCGTGCCGGTTTTGTCCATGGCGACCACCTGGAGATCAGCCATATGTTCGATGTGAATGCCGCCTTTGAACAAAATTCCGCTGCGAGCGCCATTGGCGATGGCCGCCACAATCGGTGCCGGTACGGCCATCGCGAGCGCACACGGTGAGGCGACGACGAGCAGGGTGATCGCTCTGTAGATCGCGCCGGAGGCGTCTTGGCCCAAGGCAATCGGAATCAACGCCGCTAAAGCAGTCAGGACAATGACGGCCAGCGCATAATATTGCTCGATCGTATCGATGCGGCGCTGCGTCGGCGCTTCTTGACTTTGCGCCTCTTCCACCATGCGCATGATCTTGGCGATCACCGTATCCTCGGACAGCTTGGTCACCCGCACTTCCAGTGCGCCGTTTTGATTCAGGGTGCCGCCGTATACTTCGTCTCCGACGTTTTTTTCGGCCGGAACCCCCTCACCGGTGATGGACGCCTCGTTTAACGATGAACTGCCCGACACAATCACGCCGTCGGTGGGCACAAGCTCTCCCGGACGCACGACCATGATGTCGCCAATCCGCAGCGACTCGACGGCAACGACTTGCGTCGTGCCGTCGGGCATTTTGACCAACGCTTCCCTCGGGCGGGCTTTCATCAACGACGTAATCGCCCGGCGCGTTCGGTCCATCGCGTAATACTGCAAGGCGTTGCTGAGCGAAAACAGGAACAGCAGCACGCCGCCTTCCAGCCATTCGCCAATCGCCGCCGCCGCTGCGGCCGCAATGACCATAAGCATGTCGACATCGATGCGACGTTTGTCGATAAGCGAGATGATGCCGTCGCGCAGGCTGAACGCTCCGCCGAAAACATAGGCGAGCACATAAAAGGCGATATACGCAGCGGGCGCGGCCTCCATGGCCTGAGCGATCCAACCTGCCGCCAGAAAAAGCGTACAGCCGACCACGGCCAGGGCGAGATGATGCTGCATCAACAGCCGGCCCAGCTGTATCGCAACAACATGGACTGATGTCCGCGGCCGTTCGCTTCCTGCCCTACGGTCACGCTCATTGGACTCGCGCGTGCCATGAGCAGAGCTTTCAGGCAAAAGAGAATCCGACATCGTTCTATCCTCCGACGAAAGGGGTTACCGCCACACTAGCACAGAGGATCCGATTATGTCGATTCATACATTGGTTGATCGGGTGTACGAATGTCGCCCGTTCGGGTGTCCGGACTTGACCATATGGGCGTGCTAATAAGGAGAGTAGGCTTCAGCGGGCAAGATGTCGATTGCTTTCAACGGAGGGAAATGGGTTTTCAGAGCGTTGCGCAGGCGCTTTTGAACAAAATCGGCTGCACCTTCATTCGTCTGCGAGAGCAAAATCAGAGCGAAGCGGCCATCGTCGCAGCAGACGACATCATCCGAGCGCAAGTTGGCACCGAGAATCGACAGCAGTTTTTCTTTGGCCGAAGTGCTGAGTTCCTTTGCAAAATGCATCCTCAATACCGTAGACGTTTCCCCGAGAAGCTTTTGGTAATTGCTGCGCGCATGAACGATGGCGTCGAACATCGACTGGTTGCACACGTTGAGGCGAAGTTTCTCTCGCTCAGCAGAATGGCGGGAGGCCGCGGCCTGACGCATACCCCAACCGACGCCACGCATCATTTGATCGAACGAGAAACTCGGTTCAAGGCCGAGCTCCTCCGACAGCATTCGTCGGTAAGCATTGTAATGGTTTGCCGCCGCACTCACCCGACCGGCGATCGCCAGCAAGTAAATGAGATGTTCATGCGCATCACCGCGCAGTTGATCTTTGCTTAAGACGATTTCGCAAAGGCGAATGGCTTCTTCAACGTTGCCCATTTTCGTATGGAGCGCCACAACCTTCAACAAGGCCTGAATGTACATTTCCAAATAGTGTTCCCGTGCCGCCGTGGTCCACTCCACATATTCATCCTCGGTCAAGTAATCGTCCCGATAAAGTTCCACTGCCTGTAGGAACAGCTGCAACGCACGGACCGCGTCTTGCTGCTCGCAAGCGATCGCTTGTTTGTACAAACGCTCAAATTCCTCGACGTCGTACCAGCAGCCATAGTCGGAATAGAAGCGGTATCTTCCGTTCTTGTGGCGAATGAGCTGTTCATCGGGGCTGTAAGGTTCCAACGCCTGGCGCAAATAATAGACGGTGGTGTTGAAGGTCCGTATGGCTTTGTCATACGGATGATTCGGCCAAAGGTGGTCCAACAGCCATTCCTTCGAAACGCTCACGCCCTGATTGGCCAACAAGGTTTTTAACAACAGCAAAGCCTTTTGGGACTTCCAATTGTCGGTTTTGACCTCCCGTCCTCCGACCTTAAGTCGGAAAGTGCCCAGCAAGTATATTTGACATTTTACTCCTTCTTCCGCAATCGTTTGGCTGTCCAATGCAGACCGCCTCCTCATTTTGGAGTGGGATAGTTTCTACAATTATACTTGCTAGAATTTGAAGTTTCCTCCGTGCCTTGTCGAATTTTATCGGTTTTACACCCCTTTTTCCCACATTATTTAAGCACGGTGGACACGTATGGGGACGAACGGCGGCCCCATACGTGTCTCTATACGCTGCGTGCGATGCTGCGATGGCAGCACTATAAGGCTTGTCCTTCGACAATCCCCTCGTTGAGCGCTTTCACCACGGCCTGGGTACGGTCCGTCGCTCCGAGCTTGCGCAGCACGGCCGTCACGTGCGACTTGACCGTCGTCTCGCTCAGATGAAGTTGTTCAGCGATTTCTTTGTTCGACAAACCTTTGACCATGAGCTGGAGCACCTCCAGCTGTCTTGGCGTCAACCCCCTTTCATCGTCTCCCGCCCCGTGTTCAGTGTAACGTTGAAGCACGTAGAGCAAGAGATCACTCGCCACGTCCGGCAGCACGGGTTCTTTTCCCCAGGCGACTTGCAGGCAAGCTTCTTGAAACGCTTGTACCGGCGAGCTTTTCGGAATGTATCCGGCCGCCCCCGCCTGCAGCCCGCGGATAATCGTTTCAGGGGTTGCCGATGTCCCGATCAAAACGACTTTGGTTGCAGGCGAGACCGCTTTGATTTTCCCGACGATGTCCTCGCCCAGTTTCAGGAACAGCGACGACTCCAATATCACGATGTTGGGGCGATGCTTGCGGACCGATATAATCAGCGCCTGCTGCTCATGCGCTTCCGCGACGATGGCAAAACATCTCGCCTGGAGCATGTTCTTGAGGCCCTCACGGGCCAACGTGTCTTCGTCAGCGATGATCATCGTCACCTTATCGCTCATTTTCCCCACCGCGTCTCTTTTTTCCATGATTTCGTGCTCTTCGGTGGTCCGGCATTAAAAACGGAAGAGTACACCTACCGTAAAGCGTTGATCGTTCTTTCCGTCAACCCGCACCGAAGCGTCGAAGGTAATCGACTGCACTGTATAGACCAGACGACCTAGCCAGTACTCTTGGGACGAGCGCAAGCTGCGTATTCTTGCCAAGCTGATCAGCACATCAGGAATCGGCTCAACATCCACCGCTACACCAACATCTGCGTCCGTCGCACCGTTGGCCGCGGGCATCGACGCAAACAACGAGACGGCGAGGTGCGGCGTTACATCATAGGACACCGCTCCAGCAACTTGCAGCGGATTCATGGCGCTTTGTCCCACGAAGTTGTGTGCGGTCAACCCAATGCGCAGCCGGCTCAAATCGTGGAACAACAGTCCAATGTCGGCAGCCCATACTCTCACTCCGCCTTCGTTGAGCTGCTTAATCGTCAGACCATAGTAGACGTTTGGGGTCACTTGGCGAGCGAGAATATAGCCGAATTCCTGCCGATTCCCGCTTGCGCCGCTCATGGAATGCCAATACAGAGCTCCGGCCCCCAGCCCCGTATCGGGCTCAAGGTAGGCCAACAACTGCGAAGTCATTCCGCCCTTGCCGGCAATGCCGACGGCAGCCTGCACCGAAAGATGGCGGGTGTAGATCACCGATGCCGGATTGCTCAACAGGGAGTACGCCCCGGAAGGATGGGCAACGTTAAGGTCATGGATTGCATGTGCTGCCCGTAAAGGCATAACGAATGCCAAGGCCGCTGCACATATGAACATCAGCATTGTCGTGAATTTGCGCATTTCTTTCACCTCGTCTCGATGTTTTCCGTTAAGCGTCGTGCAAAATGTGCGGGGTAATGAGAATGATCAGCTCGGTCTCGTCCGTGACGCTCCGCTCCGAACTGAAGAGACGGCCGATAATCGGCAGACTTCCAAGCAACGGCACTTGACTTCTCGTATGCGATATCGTCTCTTGCAAAAGCCCGCCCAAAGCAATGGTCTCGCCGTCGCGCACCCTGACGGTGGTGCTGATCCTGCGGCGTCCAATCTGCGGCAAGTCGCCATCGCCGTACCCTTGCACGTCGCTTACCGAAGGCGAAATGTTCAATACGATCATGCCATCGTCAGCGACCCGAGCGGTGATTTCGAGCGACACACCCGCTTCAATCGCTTCGAGACGTGTTGTCGTCGACGATTCCGATCCCGACACGATGCGGTAGTAGGTGACTTTGCCGACAAACAACGACGCTGTTTTCCCTTCCAGGGTGACGAGGTTCGGATTGGCGCGAATATGCGCGTTGCCCGCTGCCACTTCGTTCCGCAAGGAAAGAAGGAAGCGGTCCAGCCCTCCAGAAATCGTGTAGCCAATGGATCCGACCAGATTCGAAAAGCTCACCTCGTTTGAAGCCGACGAAGACGATTTATCCGACCATGACCAATCGAGCCCAAGCGCCTCACGTCCCTGGCTGTTGATTTCGGTGATCAGTGCGTCGATGCGAATCTGGTGAGGCGGGACGTCGATCTTCTTGATGTCGGCGACGATGCGCTCGACAACCTCCGGTGGCCCGGTTACAATGGCACTGTTTGTGCCGGCATCCACTCGGACACGGTCCCGAAACGGCACGATCAGCATGGACAACAAGTCTTCGGCTGCTATATGCCGGAGCTCAACCCGTTCAGTTACGGAAAGCAAATGGAACAGCGGACTGTCCGGTCTGGCAGACCCGACGATGTAATAGCCGTCCATCCAACGCACCGTATACCCTCCGGGTAGAACAAGCTGCCGCAGCGCGTCGGGCAATGGAACATCAAACAGATCCAGCGTGACAAAACCCGATACGGTCGTGTCGGTCAAGATCGGCACGTTCGTCTGCAGTGAAACGTCCCGCAGTGCATCGGTAATGAATACGTCGAAGAACACGTTGTTGACGAGCACATCGTACGGCTCTCCGCTTTCGTGGCTGATTTCCTCAGCGGCGGCGTGAAAGCTTATGAATAGAAGCGTTGAGATGACAACCATCATGAACCGTCCAACAAGTGTACGTCCGTTGAACATATCAGCCCATCCTTTCTTTCTCACCAACTGACGTGGCGGTGTGGTTTGGTTAGATGTTGTCGGCTTCAGGCATGGTTCCGAGGTGAATGACACCGTCGGCATCCATCCAGAAATTCAGTCGATACCTTTGCAACGGATAATCGGGTACGATGATTTCAACATAGACTTGATATTGTGTGAGAGGTTCAAACGGCGTTTCCAAATTCAGTTGCACAAATCGGGACTCGCCGGGAAGCACCGGTACTCCGGAGACTTCGGCAGGTTTCTGCTCAATGATGTCCCAGCGCTCATCGTGTTGAACAATCAAATCTCCGACGATTTCTTCCGAAGCCGGGACATAGCGCAGCAGCGTCATCCGAGCCGTAATCGGAAAATGAATGTTGCCGGTGTTCTGCACAAGCATCCCTGCTCGTACAAAAGGCGTACCGGGTATTTGCTCCCACTGCAGCTCGCCCACTTCGATGGACCGGACAAGCTCGGTACCCAAGGCCAAAAGTGCGCTGACACCCAAATCGGTGATGATTGGGGATGCTTCAGCATCCCGATCCTGCTCGGCCGGTTCGGCTTGAATACGAATCCGAGCATACCGTCCGCCGTCTTCGACGTCCGGCACTTGAAAGCCGATAACAATGTTGCGGCGTTGCCCCGGACGCAACACAAACTCGTCGGGGCGCACCTGTACCCATTCCACCGCCGAGTACGGCAACACCACCCCGGGTTCAACCGTGATTGGGACGCCATCGAAGTCGTGGAGCAATTCTTCAGCATAAACTTTGAAGCGCACGTCAACCGTATCGTGGTTCGTCACGGTAACCGTTGCCGCTCGATACCCTTGCCGCTGCAGCGCCAGCTCAATTTGTGCCGGTGAAACGTCGACGCGCATCGCACGGCCGCCGACAACTTCCAAGATTCCGGAATGTTCGCCGCCAATTTCCAAGGTCGTTCGAGCTACTGCAGGACGATGTCCGCCGTAGTCAATGCGAGCTTCGATCTCATATTCCCCAGGAGCCAACCCACGCACAACCGAACCGAAGTCCAGAGTAGCCTGAGGAATGATCACCCCGCGGCCGGTGCCAAGAGGTACGCTGCGAACGCGCCGTCCTTGCATGTCGCGGATAATCAGCTGGCCTCTGCCCCTGACGTGGACGTCACCGTCGTTCTCCAGGCTCGCCAGAAACAGCAAGGCGTCTCGTCCATAGGCAGCCGCAAGTTCGGGTGAGCT
>CALKAQ010000048.1 GCA_937983075.1 uncultured bacterium
CATCAAACTCTTGCTTTGTCACATACTCAGCAGGTTCGTACAACTCAGCATAGCCCGCAGCTATTAGCCGCTTAGCATCTGCCTCTTGGCACTCGATTACCTGCCCAGCCCGGGCCGCGGTGCTGCTGGTGGTCATGCGCAAACGCACTAATTTTTTGCTCACATTATCACCCCTTGCGAATGGGAGAGGGCGGTTTTATACCGCCCTCACTCGTTCTAAGATGCTGGATGCTGCAACGCCTTAATCGGATTGGTACCAGCGTCTAAGAGTGCACCGTCATGCCGGCTGAACGCCAAGAATGCAACCTGCCCATACTCGGCGTATACTTCGTCCAGACGTACAAGCGTAATGTCCATGACGTCGCGGATGTAGTACTTGCTGAAGTCGCCGAAGAGTACGCTCTTGGCGCCGGGTTCCATCACCGGCATGTGAGTATTGATCACGTACCGGTAGCCGAGGATTGTGTCCGGTTCACGTACAGCAATGCCAGGCAGCCACAACGGCCGGCCCTCCGCGTCGCGGAGTTTTTTGAGTTCGCGCAAGGTCTGGTCGTTGAACATAAACTCTGCCTGCCCGCGATATGCCGGGTCTACCGAGTGCACAAGGTCCACAAGCTCAAGGTCGGTAATTGCTGCTTCTGATGCTGCAGTGACGCCCACCGGCGCCATGGTGACGACACCGCGCGGTTGCCCACTGCCGGTGCCCACGGTAAAATGCCGGTTGGTGATACGTCCGATTCTCTCGCCCAGTTTCTGTGCGATGTAAGAGGGTAGGTCGAAAGCGCTGTCCTGCAGGAGCTGATAGGACACCCGGATCGATTTGGAGCTGTACATGTACGCCCCAAGGGTCTCCTGACCGAAAGCGATGTCCTGCTCGGGCACCTTCTCAGTTGGATTTTCTGAGATAATAATGCCTTCATTGTCCGTGTCGTTGGCAGTCGGCATTGGCAAGGGCTCACCACTCGCCGTGCGCAAGATGGACGTCCGTGCCTGACGCATGCCACCGAAGGTCAGCATTGCATCTTCCAGCGCACGATAGAAACCCTGCGGCACGGTGTAACCGCCTGCAGTGCCAGGGGCAGTACCCAGCGCCCGTTGTTCTCTCAGATTCGGCAGTATCAAGCGCAACTCACGTTCTGGCATAAACGCCATGCGCAGATTGAATCGTTTTGACTGCCGCTCATCCTCATTTAACAACCATTCACGTATTTTTTTGTCAACGACGTCATCGATGTTGTGGGTTTCAGAGCCACCAAAAGCGTCTCCGGCATCCTGCAGACCAGCAATGCGCCCGGCAGATTCGGATAGCTGCTTGCTCAAGTCATGATGGCGCTCAAGTCGCTCAATTTCCCGCTGCAACTTCTCCATCTCATTGTGGATCTGGTCCACTTGCTGAGATTCCTCCGCGGTTAAATCACGCCCCTCGGAGGCAGCTCGTTCGATAACCTCATTGGCTTGGTTCCAGAGGTTAGCCCTCTTTTCCCTCAGTTCTTTTGCTAGTTCCAAAGACACTGCTTTTTCCTCCTTAGCCAGATTTTTGGTCTAGCAGTTCTGCGCCCCGATGGTGACGCTTACGCTGCTATGTGTAAGGCCCGTACTGCCCCATGGCGCAGCCGTGGCTAGGTTGCGTTAAAGAGTCGCCTTGAGTTCATAGTGCCGTTTCAAACGGCACATCATAGTTGTCCTTGCTTCGGTGTCAGGGCCCGATTTTTCGGGTTCTGCCGGCTCCGGCTCAGACCCCGCCTGCTTAGCACTGCGCCATTCATCGATATGTGCCTCGCGACTCGACCTCATGCTAGCGGTAGTACTGATAAAAGCCGGGTCTGTCACGGGCCCGATCTCATAAAGCATCAGCTTGTTAATCTCGCGGTGGACAACTCCGTTTTCGTCCTCCCACATCCGGTCGCCACCTTTAGGGACAACAAACGTGAAGCTTGAACCCTTCACGTTCCCCCTTTCAAGATTCACAGTCAAGTCCCGGCCGTAAGATGTGGGCGGTATAGGGACTTCATATTCGATGCCGCGTTCAGTCTCTCGCACAGTCAGCGGTGGTGTGCTTTCCGTAGTAGCAAGCACCATGTTCGGGTCGTGGTTAAAATACGACTTCACAACTGGTGCAAACTCTACAGCCCCTCGGCTGATCTTCTCGCGATAACCGGGCCATAACTCTTCCCAGCGGTCATATACCACCCCGAGGCCTACGACCCGTTGTTCTTGGCCTTCGCCGGCCGCTCTGACCTCAGCCTTGATAACCGCCCTCTCTATCCTTTCCTGGGGCATACCTCACACCCTCCCCCTTATCCTGGTACAATGTTGCAAATACACCCCTCGTGCAATGGCGGGCCACCAATTGGCTCACCGATGATGAGCTTATCTGTGCCTGACCCGACAGCGTCGCCCTCGGTCAAGAAATAGCTGCGAGTCGGCACCCGCTTCCCGTCCAGCTCCTTGCACAGGGGACAAGCATCCGGGTTTGCTTTCCACACCAAGGCCGCAACGCCGGCCGTCTGCCAGGCCCACCTTGCGGCTCCGCTTGCTACTCGTACAACCTCGCGATTCGCCACCCTGCTGGGGCGCTTCTCCTCCCACTCGTCAATGCGGGTAGACAGCGTTTCTTCCAGCTCATCCAATGCCGTATTCTCCAGCAGTTTCCGAAGTTCGCTGATAGAGATGGCAACCTCCCGGCGGGCCAGATTCTGAGTATAGGCATCCACAAACGCAGTAATGTCTACCTGGTCAGCCCCTACCTCGTCGAAGGCGGCGTCTGCCACAACAGAGGACAGCGCATACACCAGAGGTCTCATGATGCGGTAAATTCTGTTTTGGTGGCCTGGGTAGAACTCATTGAGCCAGTCGTCTAGTGAACGGATCGGGTCGGCATCCTGCAGTGCTCTGTTCAGGGCACGGCCGAGTGCCTGCACCTCTGGGCGGATGAAGCGCCGAGCACCGTCTTCAAAGGCAGGGCGGTGTGCATCGCGTAGGTTCTGCCGGATTTTCAACGCCCGTTCCTCCAACTCCCGGCTTCTGCTGGCCCTAGGCAGCGATCGCTGTGGAGCTGGCAGGTCTTCTGGGTTTCGCTCCACCATCTGGTCAATCGGCGCCTGGTTAAGCGGCATGAAGTAGTACTTGCCCATGCCGTCCGGCAGTGGGTTCATCTCAAACAGCTCCCGCCACTCGTCGGCGTTGATTATGCCGTTCCGGCGCTGAATCTCCAATATCTCTGCCTGCGACTTCAGGTCGCCGCGCAAAAGCGCGCTCATGTTGTATTTGGCATAGAAGCGGCCTCGCTCCGACTCGGAAAAGAGGTCCCAGTTGACCGCATCTTCTTCCCGTTCCAACCAGGGGGCGATGGTGAACTTCGCGAACGCGACGAGGAACTGGCTGATGGCGGTTCCCCAAGTCGTGGCCCCCTCGGTTTTTTGGAGCAGAATCGGGTTGATGTTCAGAATCCGGGCAACCTCGTCAATCTGGAGCGACCTGGTTTCAAGAAACTGGGCCTCTTCGGGCGGCAGTGAGATAGGCTCGAATTTCATTCCGCCCCAGAGTACCGCTGTCCTCTGCGCCCTAGTCAACCCAGTATGGAGCTGGTTCCACTCCTCTTTCAGTCTTACATGTTCCTCTTTGGATAGTTTGCTAGGATGCACTAGGACTCCCGACGGCCGTCCCGAATTGCCGAAGAACCGGGCGCCGTACTCGTTGGCAGCGATGGTTAGACCCAAGCTGTCCCGAAACAGCTTGATGACGTTATAGCCCCTAAGGCCATCGAACCCTAAGCCCGGTACATGCAGTACCCGATCGGCGGCCAAATACACTTTGGCACCGCCGACAATCGTCCAGTACACCTTCTCGCCGTTCTTCACTTCCACGCCGGTGCGGTCGGGCAATAGCGGCCACAAGGCGATGGGCCTGCCCGCATTGTCCCGCTCAATCTCCGCATAGCTGTTACCCCAGGTCAAAACGTGCGCTACCCGGATTTCCTTGAAAGTGTACGGAGTCATATACGGATTAGGCCGTACATGCAGAAGCCTGTACACCGGGTGCTCCCTCGCCAGCCGGCGGCCCTGATCGGTGCGCTCAAAAACCTCAAAAGGCAGGCCCGCAATGGTTTGGCTAATAATGCGCACCCCGTTCCAGAACGCGGTGATCCCCAGCGCCTTTTCCGGCGTCACGCTCACCCCCGTTGGACCCGGCGCAGCCCCGAATAACTCCTGCACCTCGCGGGACACGTCTTTAAGGGCAGACCGCTTGTCTCTTCGCTGAAACAATCGTTCTAAGAAACCTCTCATTTGCATCCCTCACATCAAAGTACAAACAGTCCTGCTTCCTGCTCTTCGAGGGCACCAGCCGCAATTGCGTCCGTCCTCGCCTCCCAAGACAAGACAGCCGCCATCGCCGCGTCAATCTTGTGCGGGGAATCATTCCGCTCTTTACGAATAAGCCACAGGGGTCGGCCCTCGTCGTCTCGCTGGGGCAGATCGTGCCTGCGGGCGTTACCAATGTGTCTGATCAACTGTTCATCACCGCTGTGGGAGATCCTGCCCTCTTCGATGGCCGTCGCAAAGTTTTCTAAGGCGTAAGCCATCTGCTTGCGACGGTTAGTCCACCACTCAATAACTTTGGTCTCGCCATACCGTCCCTGCCAGGAAGCTACCCAGGACTGCCAGTAGGGCGGGTCCACGTACATCCGCCAGACATCATAGTGTTCGAATAGATCGGCAATAACGGCATCCACCTCATCGGATGGCACTTGCCAATCACTCTCCTGCCCCATTGGGCACTCCCACAGACCAGCGAGCCATTGATAGCCGGATTCCACGTGCGTGCATACAATCGCCGTAGCATCGTGGAACTGAGAACCATCGAAACCGATAGTAATCAAATCACCATCCTTAACAGGCGATTTGTCCGTGGCAAGCTCCCGCCAGCGCTCCACGTTGAAAGCCTGCTGGCCGCCTTTGACCAACTGATTAAGCCACACCCGGCGAAAATATTGCCGGTCTGTGGTCGGGTCCTTCCAAAAGGAGACGATTGCGTCTATATCCCGCCAGGACGCTGCGGCACCTGAGGCCTCGATGATGGCCGCCCTGATACCCTTGTCTGTCTCAAGGTCATGCTCTTCGTCCGCAAAACGCCAATAAAAGAATAGGTGCGAATCTTTAGCTTTACCCGAATGAATTGCCCGGGCATATTCGATGGCATCCTCTGCTATTGACCCGGCCCCTGGCTCTGGTGCTGTTGTGACTTCCAAAATCCAAGGGTCCGCCAGTTTACGCTTTGGCAGGTTAGCCATCATGGTCTGATGCGCTTGCCTCAGCCTTGGAGAAGTCCACCAGTGAATTTCATCCGCAACTTGAAACGTCGTCCTGGCACCGTCCCGTGCACTCGGGCTGGTGGACAGAGACACCGCTTTGCCATCCCCCCGCCGCCGCATAATGCGCTCAATGCCGATGTCGAAATCATCCCGCAGGGGAGACTCTTCCAGGATGACCTTGAGCGCCCCGTATGCCAGTTCGTCAGATTGCTCCTCGGTGTACGCGACGAGCGGGATGTACGGGTCCGTCACGGGTCCGCCGATCGGTTCACCATTTCGCGTCCATCCGACCGTCCGCACCGGAGCCTCCGGGTGCAACTCGCAGGCCGCAATCCATGCAGCCAGCTCTGTTTTCCCCACGCCTTTAGGCAAACAAAGCACCACCCGTTTAAACCGGCGCCGGCCGGCCAGCGGGTGATTTTTTGGATAAACTTCATACATTCGCCAGATTAAGGCCCGCTTCTCATCATCCAGTCGCACTGGCTGACCGCGCAGGTCACCTGGGCCATAGACCA
>CALKAQ010000049.1 GCA_937983075.1 uncultured bacterium
GGGAGTTTATTTATCCTTCTATCCTACGCCCGACGACAATAAGCCCGGAATGCCGGCATGGTTTTGCTTCAAGACACCGCAAGCCCGAGATTCTCGCACTATTCCAGCAACAAGCCCAGGATTCTGGGCTTGTTTCGCTCCCAGACGCGACCAACCCCAACTTTCCGGCACTATTTCGGCAATAAAACCGAGATTCTGGGCTTCTTTCACACTCAAGCTGCAACAAGCCCGAGTTTCTGGCACTATTCCGGCAACAAACCCTGCTTCCTGGGCTTAGTTCGATCCAAACCGTCGACAACCCCAACATTCTGGCCTTAGCGCACCAACACAGGGTCAGGTCCTGGCAACAACTGGTTGGGGACGCCGATATCGTGCAAAATTTTCGCCCATTCGACAACCGAGCATCATGTAAACGCCACATCCTCAGCCATACAGCATATACCTCCTGTCATCCCACCAGCACCATTCCCCCACTTGTGTTTGGCAATCTGAACTTGAGAATTCGGCAACGTAAGTTGGAGAGGCGCGGAGAAATATTATAGGCCACACCCACCAACATCAGCCTCCAACACAGCCCCGCAACTTGCGCTAACCAAACGTGAAATCAGCAAAACATAAATCCCCACGACGTCCGCACTTTCACACTGTTCTGCGCTGCAGCCGGGGATGGCCGTTCCGCCGGCCGCGCCTGCTGCCAGCGAGTCGGCCTGCTTGGATTCCCCTTTGCGCACAAGGCTATGCGAAACAAGAAAGCACCGCGGTGCAGTCCGCGGTGCTCTTGCATTTACGAACGGGCGAACTGGACGGATCCGAACGCCTATTCCTGCGTGATCCGAACCCAATTGACCGCCGATCGGGGTCCTTGATCCGTATTGTTGGCGACCCAAAGGTAGAAATAAAGCGCCGCCGGATCAATGGAGCCGATATTAACTTCGCCTTCGTGCGTCAAGGTGCCGTTCAAATATACGCGGTGGGCGAAGCGCTTTCCGTCCAAATGGACGAGGACCCATTTCAACGTGTAAGGCAAACCGGGTGCGGGCCATCTCGCGCTCGGGGAAAAAGATCCGTCACCGCCGTGAGGAATTCGAGTGTCTATATTCTCTCTTTCAACCGTAAGGCGGAACCCGTTGTAGTCGAAAATATCAGCGCCTCCCAAAAGGAATTCGCCGAAAAAGCCCGGGTTGAGCTCGGTCCATCCGAATTCCGTATATTCGACTTCCACCGTCGTCGTCTTGCCTACAAGGTTGATCGGCTCTTTCAAGACGACGCCTCCTTGGTTATCCGTCCATCCGTTGGAATGGAAATTTTCGAACACGAGCTTGCCATCCCGAACCGCCACGGGAGATCTGCCTGTGCTCACATGATTGTATACCGCCCATGCGCTGTCGTCGAAGCCGGTCGAAAAATCATCTTCAACGACCGCCGAGCTGACCTCAACCCGAAACGGTGCCGAAGGAGCTGCGGCTTCTCCCGCGGCATCGATGGCTGTGATGCGGTAATAGTACACTTCGCCCCCGCTGACGTTGCGGTCGACGTAATTCGTTTCCGAAACCGTCGCCAGCTCGGTATAGGGTCCGTCGGGACGCGCCGCCCGCTCAATGCGATAGCTCTGTGCACCGAACGCGGCGTTCCATGCAATTCGGGCAGCTGAAGCACGGCTTACGCTGGAAAGCGTTTCCGGCGAAGCCAACGGCGGGGTCGTGAAAGTCAGTTCTTCCGAGACAATCTCTTCGCCTCGAGCATTGACGGCCCGGACGATCAATTGATAACTCGTGTCGGGGACGACTTCGCTCAGCACGTGGTAATGCTTCGTACCGCTTTGTTCGGTGGTTGAAAAGTTGTAAGCATCGCCCGGACCGTATATCACTTGCGACCGAAGGTTGGCCGATGTTTCGAAAGCTACGTACACGTGCTGTGACGCAGCATCGATGCCGTATTCAATTTCTCCGATGATCTCCGGTACACTGTTGCACGCTGCGACGACGAAGGCAATCAAGACAAGGGATGCCTTCGCCGCAATGCGGATCCCTGCTTTTGTCATCCAAGGTTCCCTCCTTCCATCAATCGAACTGAGGCGGGTTATTCCTCTTCGTAAACTTGGAACAACACGATTTCATCGATCGCCGACGGACCTTGGTGAGCGTTGTTCGCGACCCACAAATAAAAGTGCACTGCTTCCGCATTCATCGTGCCGATGTTGAGGCGGCCTTGGTGCTTCAAATCGCCATCGACGTACACTTTTACGGTGAAGTCTTGGCCTTGTTCGTGGGTCAGCACCCAACGGATCTTGAAAGGCGCTGCAGACAATCCGGTATTGAACCCAGGCTGGAACGACCCGTCGCCCCCGAATGAAATCCGTGTGTCGAGATAATTGGGTTCGACGGTCAGCCGAAAGCCGTTGATGTTGAAAATGTCTTCGCCGCCGGTTATAAATTCGTTGAAGAAGCCGGGATTCAGCTCCGTCCAGTTATGCTCGGCGTAGGCTATATCGACGACCGTCGTTGCGCCCGTTAAATCAAGCGCTTCGCGCAGCACAATGCCGCCCTGATTTTGGGTCCAGCCGCCGGTATGGAAGTTTTGGAAGATGAGCCGACCATCCCGAACAACTACCGGGGAAGGATCGCTGCCGACATCGCCTGCTTTGCTGTAGTCGATATAGTCGTAAACCGCCCATACGCTGTCGTTGAGCCCGCCGCTGAAATCATCCGCCACCCGGGTCTCAACGGAAAACGCTCCCCGCTCAAAGGCTAATACAAGATCTTTGCCGCCCCACACCGGCACGCGGCGGATATCTTCAAGGCCGTCGGGATACCTGACGATGGCCTGATAGTTGCCCGGAACAACGAACGGGAAAACGACGGTTCCGTCGGCTTGGGTCGCTGCCGGACCGTACTTCTGCGGACCTTCCAAACGGGCCTCAACATGCTCCAGGGGATTTCCATCGGGATCCGTAATGGAAAACGATACGCTGACCGGAGCTTTCGAGAACTTGGAGAAATCCATACACGCGGCACCCAACACGACGACCGCCAGCACAACGGTCGTGAAGAGAATCTTCGTACGCAGACTGCCCGACCTCAACGCGAATCCTCTCCTTTCTTCCTCTAAAAAACCTATACGTATTAGATTATTCACTACACTGCATTCAATACCATTATTCACATCGTGTAGGATTCCCTTCTTATTCTTCAAAAAACCAATCATTCATAGACTGAAGATCCATCAACCTTGTTCGCTGGCGTACGGGCCGGCTGGGAACAGCAGACAACAAAAAACCGCCGGCTCCCGTGAGCACGTTGCTCCGGGAAACCGGCGGCATTTGCTGCGTTCGCTATCATGCGTTGATGTTATGCTTGCTATTCTGCTTCGGTTCCGGCACGGCCTCGCTTAGATCGCCGTGTAGCCCCCGTCGATCAAGTAGTACGCTCCGGTGATGAACGACGCTTCGTCGGAGAGGAGGAAGCAGACCAACGGTGCGACTTCTTCCGGGCGCCCCAGACGTCCCAACGGATGCCGCCGTATCAGCTCTTGGCGGAAGTCATCCGGCAGATGCGCCAGCAAAGGCGTCTCAATGTAAGCCGGGCCGACGCAGTTGATCCGCAGGCCCATCGGGGCGTACTCCACCGCGGCATTCTTCGTCAAGCCCACCACGCCGTGCTTGGCGGCGGTATAAGCACCATGGCCGATGGCCGCTACGGTGCCGTGAATGGAAGCCATGTTCACAATAGCGCACTTCTCCGGCCCCGTCTGCAGCATGGCAGGAATTTGATACCGCATTCCGTACAAAACGCCGTTCAAGTTGATGTCAATAACCCGGTTCCAGTCGTCGAGATCCGTCTCGCCCGCCGGCGCCGTCTGACCTCCGATGCCTGCGTTGTTGACGGCATAGTGCAGGGCGCCGTAGGTCTTGACGGCGAACTCGACCACCCTTTCGGAGTCTTCCGGCTTCGCAACGTCCTGCTGCACGGCGCTGGCGATCCCGCCTGCCGCCGTGATTTCATCGGCGACACGCTGTGCGCCTTCGAGATGGATGTCGGTGAGCACCACCTTGGCGCCCCTTGCGGCCAGTGCCTTTCCAATTGCCTCGCCGAGACCCGATCCCCCGCCGGTCACCAGCGCGACTCTTCCTTCAAATGACTGACTCATGATGTCAACACCTCCGTGGTGTACTCCGTCCCCCGTTCCATGGGCTGACGCAATCCGTTGCCGGGGACGTGCGGGAAGCTACGACGCCTCCCGCTCCGCCTCGCCCATCCGCAGCGCCTGGCGTGCCAGGTCGAACCGGTCGAGGTGCATCACTTTGCTCCACGCAGCGATGAAGTCGTGCACGAACTTCGCAAGTGCATCGTCCGCTGCATAGGCTTCGGCAACGGCCCGCAACTGCGCGTTGGCCCCAAAGATGAGGTCAACGCGAGTGGCTGTCCACTTCAATTCACCTGTCGCTCGGTCGTATCCTTCAAAGACATCCGCACCTTCCGAAACGGGTTTCCATTCGATGCCCATGTCGAGCAAGTTGATAAAGAAGTCATTGGTCAGCGTCTCGGGCCGGTCGGTGAAGACGCCGTGCTTCGCCCCGCCGAAGTTGGCGTTAAGGGCGCGCATGCCGCCGATGAGCACGGTCATCTCCGGCACCGTGAGCGTGAGCAGCTGCGCCCGGTCGATCAACAGCGCCTCGGCCGGAATCGACGACTTCGCTTTTTGATAGTTGCGGAAGCCGTCGGCGAACGGCTCGAGCACGGCGAACGATTCGACGTCGGTCTGCTCTTGCGTCGCGTCGGTGCGTCCCGGTGCAAAGGGGACGGTGACGTCGAAACCGGCGTTTTTCGCGGCCCGCTCCACGGCTGCACATCCGCCGAGGACGATCAAATCGGCAATCGAAACACGCTTGTCACCTTGCTGCTTTGCATTGAACTCCAGCTGAATATCCTCGAGGACTTGCAGCACCCGCTGCAGCTGCTCCGGCTCGTTGACCTCCCAATCTTTTTGCGGTGCAAGCCGGATGCGTGCCCCGTTGGCTCCCCCTCGCTTGTCCGAACCGCGGAAGGTCGACGCCGCCGACCACGCTGTGTAGACGAGCTCGCGGACGGAAAGGCCCGAGGCGAGAATTTTCTCCTTTAGTATCTCCACATCGGCCTCATCGATCAGCTCGTGATCGACCGGCGGCAGCGGATCTTGCCAGATGAACTCTTCTTCGGGCACTTCGGGACCGAGATAGCGAGAACGCGGCCCCATGTCGCGGTGGGTCAGCTTGAACCACGCCCGGGCGAACGCTTGGGCGAACTCGTCGGGGTTTTCGAGGAAGCGCCTGGCGATTTTCTCGTAAATCGGGTCGGTGCGCAACGCAATGTCGGTGGTGAGCATTCCCGGGGCGTGCCGCTTGTCGGGGTCGTGCGCGTCGGGCACCGTGCCTCTGCCTTGACCGTGCTTGGGAATCCACTGCCACGCACCGGCCGGACTCTTGATGAGCTCCCACTCGTAGCCGAACAAGTTCCAAAGGAAGTTGCTCGTCCACTTCGTCGGCGTCGACGTCCAGGTGACTTCAAGGCCGCTGCCGATCGCGTCGCTGCCTTTGCCAGAGCGGAAGCTGCTCTTCCACCCGATGCCCATCTGTTCAATCGGTGCGGCTTCAGGTGGCGGGCCGACGTACGCCGGATCGCCCGCACCGTGCGTCTTGCCGAACGTATGTCCTCCGGCGATGAGGGCGACGGTCTCTTCGTCGTTCATCCCCATGCGGGCGAACGTCTCACGAATTTCCTTCGCCGCTGCGAGCGGATCCGGCACGCCGTTGGGTCCCTCCGGATTGACGTAGATCAGTCCCATCTGCGTCGCCGCCAGCGGCTCTTCGAGCTCTCGGTCGCCGGAATGGCGCTCATCGCCCAGCCATTCCCGCTCTTTGCCCCAGTAGATGTCCTCTTCCGGCTCCCAGACATCCTCGCGCCCAGCGGCGAAACCGAGCACCGGTGCCCCCATGGACTCCAAAGCGACGTTGCCGGCGAGGATGATCAAATCGCTCCACGATATTTTTCTGCCGTACTTCTTCTTGATCGGCCACAAAAGCCTGCGGGCACGGTCGAGAAGGACGTTGTCCGGCCAGCTGTTGAGAGGTGCGAAGCGCTGGCCGCCGCCCTCGGCACCGCCGCGGCCGTCCCCGGTGCGGTACGTGCCGGCGCTGTGCCACGCCATGCGAATGAACAGCGGGCCATAGTGCCCGAAGTCGGCGGGCCACCAGTCTTGCGACTGCGTCATCAGCTCGGCGAGATCCCGTTTGAGCGCCCAGTAGTCGAGCTTTTGAAACTCCTCGGCGTAGTTGAAATCTTCTCCGTATGGATTGGCCTGAGGCGACTGTTGATGCAGGATCTTCAAATTGAGCTGATCGGGCCACCAATCACGGTTGGTCGGACCCCGGTTGACGGTGTGCATGCTGCCCGTGACCGGGCACTTGCCGTTCTCGCTCATTTCAAACATTCCCCTCTCTTCTCTCTTTTTCTTCTTGACCTTTCCTTCGACTTCCACTCTTATACTTCGTTCTCCTCTATAAACAAGGAATGAATTCCGACAAAACCAACCGCACCTACAAAGCGGCGTCCGGATGGACAGGTCACAACAACGCCGTCAAACACGCTCAACATTTCCACCCGCTGCCGCTTTAAAGAGAACGCTCGCTGTGGACGATGTCATAATGTAGCCCCATTTTTGGAAGTTGAGGAGGCAGGCAGTTGCGTCGTCAAACCAACATCTTCATCGCTTTGGCATTCACGCTGCTTCTCGCCGGTTGTGTCGGGCACATGCTGCCGCCGGCTGAAGTTCCCGGCGGCGTCATGACGTTCAGCATCGACTTGACGGCCGTGCAGGAGCAAACCGATCCCATTACGCATGGGTACGTCACCTTGACAAAACAGTCGCTGAAAGTCCAAAAGGAACTCGACATCGTGGAGAACATCGCCTCGGCAACCGTTCGCCAGTTGTATGTAGGCGAGTGGCACATTGAAGCCCAGCTGTTCAGCGGTGACCGGTTGGTCGCCCGAGGCGAAAAAAGCGTCGTCGTTCGGGCCGACGCCGAAACCGAAGTCGGGCTCACCCTGACCATTTTTGAACCGGAGCGGATTCCGCCCCCCGTTGCTCCGCCTGACGCGGTGGAAGTTGTTTTGGGATATTCGCTGAGCGGCGCCACCTATCCGATTTTCCGGAACTTCGAGCCGGACGATCCGAACGCGGCGGGCTATATCGTCTACTATGCGACGAACCCGGAAGCGCCTTATCGGGCCTTCGGCTCGTCCGATCCGCTGGCGGACAAGCCTTCAGTGACGGGCCGCACGAGCACAGGCGCCACCTACTACAAGTTTCGGGCCTACGCCGCCGTCGACACGTTGTCTGAGCTGTCCGAGCTCACGGTGGTGGTCCGCAACGATCCTTCGGCCTCGGCCAAGGAACCTTCCCGCAAAGTGGTCGGACAGCAGCCTACGTTTGAATGGACGGGACCAAACACGTTCACCCAAGGCTACTTGGTGCTCGTCAAGCGCGAGAGCGGTTCGGAGTACGAATTCGCTCGCAGAGAACTGCATCCCGAAGACGAATCCGTTCTCCGCTGGGACGAACCGTTGACGCCGGGTGATTATGCGTGGTTCGTCGTCTTCGTCGACGTGGTCGATACGAATGAAGTCCGATTCGTGAGCAGCCTGCGCCGTGAGTTCACGGTGGGCCTGCCGAATTAAGTTGCTGGAGGTCTGACATTGCGTAAATACAAGGTCTTCTATCTCGTCTTGTCGCTGGCATTGCTCGTGACGGGCTGCCTGGGCGGACCGACGACGCGTGAACATTCTACGGGTTCGTTGCTTCTCACGTTGCAGGTCGCCGAAGAGCTCGAAGTTTCAACGATGGTCGTCGAACTGAAAAAAGACGGCACAACGCTCAAACCCGACGAGGTCCAAATTGAAGGCAGCACGGCCGCTGTGCGGATTTCGGCGATTCAAGCAGGCGAATGGAACGTGCTGGTCAAGCTGTTCAACGGCGATTTGCAGGTGGGCGAAGCGGCGGGCAAGGTGATCATTCAAGCGAATGCAGAAGAAGTGCTCGCCCTGACGGCCCGTCCTTTGGAAGGCAGTGTGTCGATTATCATCGATTGGGAGCGGGTGCCGGCTCCCGTGCTGCCGCCGCACAGCGCCCGAATTGACGTGGTCATGCAACATTCGGCCGATCGTGTGATCATCTACCCGCAGTTCCGGAGTATGCAAACCGTCAGCCGCAACGTCGTCGGCTTCAATTTGTACCGGAGCTTTCAGCCCGACGGCGTGTACACGTTCATCGGCACATCGACGTGGGACGCAAGCGGCCTTGTCATCGAGGACCGGTCGGTCGTCAGCGGCGCCACGTACTACTACACACTGACCTCACTGGCGCCCGACGGACGTGAATCGTGGCCGTCTTCGGTCTACAGCCTCAGCGTGGCCGAAATTGGACAGCCGCTGCAGCCCGTCGGCGACATCTCCAGCCGGCGACCGCACTTTGAGTGGACAGGTGCGGAGGGCTTCTCGAAGTACACGATCCACCTCGCCTACCGGCCGTTCGGCGGATCCGTATATCAGCCCGTGGCGGCAACTTTCGCCGTCGACGTGAGCGGCCCCCATCCCCTGGCCGTCCCGCTGCAGGACTTGGAGCCGGGCGAGTACCAGTGGTACGTGGCAGCGCACGAAGAAGACGCCGGCCATGTGAAGTTCTTCGTGACGGAACTCGACTACTTCACCATCGTACCCTAGATTCCCATGGCATGCCGCGCCCGGGCGTGATGCTTTCGAATCACGCTGCGGGCGAGCGCCTGCCTTCACAAAATTGAAAGGCACAACCGCCAGCTCCTGGGCATTGACGGTTGTGCCTACCCATTGGGAATTTCACCAGCTGGTGTGACTGGTGATTTTATTTTAACATGGGTTTATTTTCTCGTCAATATCTATAAACAAATATGATGTTCGACATTCACCACGAGCCATAAACCAAGAGGCTCGGGGATTTCCCCGAGCCTCGCCAAAGGTGTGTGCCCATATGCGCGTGAAGTGGACCGTCTACCGAGTCTTACAGACGGAAATGCCCGACCAGCTTTTCGAGATTCGCCGCAACTTCCGTGACCTTCTGTACCGATTCCTTCATGCCTTCCGCCGATGCATTCACTTCTTCGGTGGACGCGCTCACTTCTTCCGTACCGGCTGCCGTTTCTTCCGAAATGGCCGCCACCTCGTCGATGGCGCGCACCACCTGGTCGCTGAAGGCCGCCATTTCTTCCGTCGCCGTCGTATTTTCCTCGGTTATGCTGGCCATTTCGGCCATGGCCGCCAACATTTCCGGGCTCGCTTGCGCCATTTGCTCAGCAGCTTGCGAAATCGTGCGGGCCAAGTCGTCCGTCGTGCGGATGTTCGCCATGATTTCGTCAAACGCTGCACGAGCGTGGCCCGCCAACTGCGTGCCGGAATCGACTTGCTTGGTCGCGGCCTGCACTTCGGCGATGGCGGAATCGACGGCAGCTTGAATGCTCGCCAGCAACTGGCCGATTTCCCGGGTCGACTCGGCGGATCGTTCGGCCAGCTGACGCACTTCGTCGGCGACGACACCGAAGCCGCGGCCGTGTTCTCCTGCTCGGGCAGCCTCGATGGCCGCATTGAGGGCGAGCAGGTTGGTTTGATCGGCAATGGCGCTGATCATCTCGACAATCTCGTCAATCTGGCGCGAGTAGCGTCCCAATTCGTCGATGCGCTCCGCCACGCGAATCACCGAAGTGCGAATTTCGTCCATGCCCTGTGTGACCTGGACGATCGTCTTTTCTCCCGCCATCGCTCGTTCGGCACCGTGTCCGGATGCTTCCGCCACCGCCCGGACCGAGCTGGACACTTCCTCGATCGATTGGGCCATGCGCTCCAACGAACGGGTCGTCTGCTCCGCCTGCTGCGCCTGCTCTTGCGCTCCGGTCGCGATTTGGTCGATGATGCGGCGCAGCTGCTCAATCGCCGTGCGGGTTTCCTGCACTTGGCGCACTTGCTCGGTCGTCCCTTGCGCTACCTGATTTACTGCGGCGGCAATTTGAGCGGTTGCGCCGGTGGACTCTTCCGCGGCCAACAGCAGGCTTTCCCCGTTTTCGAACAGCGTCTGGCTCGTGGCGCGAATCTGCCCGATGATTTCCCGCAAGTTAACTACCATTTGGTTGAAGACCTTCGCCATCTCACCGATTTCATCGCGGGACTTGATTTGCAGTTCCTCAATCGTCAAATCGCCATCAGCCAAGCGCATCGCCGCTGCGGCCACCTGCCGTGCCGGACCGGCGATCCCCCGGGTAAACAAAAAGGCAACGACGATTCCGATCACCGTCACGATGATGCCGAAGACAATCATCAATGTTTGCGCACGGTGTACGGCTGCGTCGGAATCCTCCCTGATTTCTTCGAGTCTCCTGGCTTGATAATCACTCAGCTCCCCAATGGCTTCAGCCACCTGAACCCGTGCAATTTCAACCCATGTTAGGGCCTGATCGTATTCTTGCGTACCGGCGACGTAGAATCGCTCAAGAATCGATGCCATGGAGGCAACGTATTCCCGCACGCGCGTGATCGCCACATCGACGATCTCGCGTGCGTAATCGCTCCGCATGGTGTTCCGCAACTTCACAGCCAGTTCTTCCACTGCAAGGAATGCGGCGTCGAAATCCGCACGATACTTTTCGGAGCTGAAAAACAAATAGCCTAATGCGGCGTTGTCCAAAGCATTGAACAGTTTTTCAAATTCCTCGGACAGACGGGCCGTTTCTGCAATGCGCAACGCTTCTTCTTCATACGTTTGCACGGTGTCGCGCAACCCGTTCATACCGACCCAAACGTTCAATCCTGACAGTAGAATCACAATGCCAAATGTCATGGCCAGCTTCAGGCCAATGGTAAACCGCAAACTATTCCCCCGCCTTCCCCTTCTACGCTCATCGGAACCTCACCGCTCTGATACTTGGATCGACCATACAAAGCCTTTTCTTGAGCAAAAACACTGTTAATCGATGAAGTCTTAATTTGAAATCTATTTCAACCTCCAGACCGGCAGCATAAATGTGCTTGAACTGATCACAGTTTCACCGCTATAATGTGCTTGGAAAAAGCACAGTTTGAGGAGGGACGGTCCATTGACCCAAAACCATCCCAAAACCGTGGAACAAGAGATCCGTGAACCAACCGCTCAGCCGAGCGACAACAAAAAGACCTCGCCCCTGCCCAAGCGCATCACCGAATGGGTTGAACTGGACGACACGGGCGGCGGAGCCATCTGCGACGTCCATACGGGACAATGCACCGTTTAACGGTGCGTCAGCATGAAGCAAACGGAGGCGTTCGGATTGACAGCGAAACTGGAAATCTTGTACTTTACCGATCCTTTCTGCTCCTGGTGTTGGGCGAGCGAACCCCAGCTCTACCGTCTGCGTGAGCGTTATCGAGGCCAGCTGACGGTGCGCAATGTGATGGGCGGACTGGTCGAGGACATGGCCCGGTTCTACGATGCCGTAAACCAAATCGGTTCGACCGCGCAAGTTGCGCCCCACTGGCGTGAAGTGTGCGAGCGGACCGGCCAGCCCATTGACGAACGCGTGATGGAAGACATCGACGATCCCCATTGGTCGACCTGGCCGGCCTGCATAGCGGTGAAGGCAGCGCAGCTGCAGGGCGACGAAATCGGCGACAAATACTTGCGTCGCCTGCGTCGTGCGATCATGACGGAACGTGTCAACGTTTCGGAACGCGACGCCCAGCTCCGTCTGGCTGAAGACGTGGCAGGCCTAAACGTCGATCAGCTGCAGGAGGCCTTAGACAACGGAGCGGTGATGCAAGCGTTCGTTGCCGATCGCCGGCTGATGCTCGAGTACGGTGCAACGGGCTTTCCAACGCTACTTTTCCTCAACCACGAAGGTCCCGACGGCCCGACGGGCATGCTGGTAAACGGCTATCGATCCAGTGAGACGTACGATCAAGTGGTGGAACGTGTGGCGCCCGGTTTGCAGGCACAGACGCCAAGGCCGATTCCCGAAATGCTGGCGGAATACGGTCCGATGACCACAAGAGAGCTGGCCGAGGTCGTCGGCAAAGATGCCCAAGCGCTCGCGGCGGAATTGAGCGAAACCATGCAGGAGCTGGGGCTGCGGCGCATCGAAGTTCCCCACGGCTAGTTTTGGGCGTTGGCGTAAAGGGGGAATGAAAGGTGGCTCAGGAAACGCGTCTCGGTTCCTTGGCCCCCACGCGGTTTCACATCGCGGTACACGCCCTGGTGTATCTAGCCCGCGACGGCAGCGTGTGTCCGAGCAACGAACTGGCCGATCAGGTCAACTCCCATGCGACGTTTGTGCGGCGAATCATTGCGGATTTGGTGAAAGGCGGCGTTGTCGAGGCGAAGCAAGGGCGCGGCGGCGGTTACGTGCTCTCCCTTGCTCCGCACGAAATCACACTGGGACGGGTGTACCGTTTGATTCACCAGTCGGAAGCAAACGCAACCGACCAACCCTGCCTGAGCGAGCAGCCTCCCACCGGCGGCTGGGTCGATGCGTTTACGGAGATCATTGCCGAGACCGAAGCGAAAGTGATGGAGACGTTGGACCGCTATACACTGGCGGATCTGTTGGAGCGTGATCGGCAAGCCACCTCTTCTGCTACGTAGCGTTGTGCCGTGGTCCCGGGCCGGCAGAGCAAGCACATCCAGCAGCGGTG
>CALKAQ010000050.1 GCA_937983075.1 uncultured bacterium
CAGGACACAAACGGTTGAAGAGTTGCTTGCTGCAACCATGCAATCTGCGAGAGATTATCTCCCGAAGCTCGAAGCAGGCTGTACCCAGGTAGCAACCCTACTGCATGAGGGGCGCGCCAGGGAGGCTCTTGCCCTCGTCGCACAGCTTGTGGAGGGTCTGCAATGGTACAGTGAGGTTCTCGGGAACATGGCCGCGTTGATCCCCGGGGAAGAACGGAACGCAACGGAGCGGCTCACCGCCCTTGAGGGAATCTTGCAACAACTGATGCAATCTTTGGAAGGACAGGACCATACGTTGGCAGCCGACATACTGGAATACGAGCTTTCCCCTGAGTTGCAACAGGGTTTCGAGTACGTCGATTCGCTGTCGCAGTTCCGCTTCTTTGATAGGGGGAATTGCACATGACGGGCTCGTTCCAGCAAACGTCAATTGATGCTGAAGTGCTGGAATCAAACAAGACAATTCTGCAGCGGCGCTTTCCAGATCTCGTCTCCCTTGTCGACTTGTTTGGCCAAAATTGGCCTAAGTCGATTCAGGTTCAACCAACGCGCTCCGGTGTACCCACCATGTCCGTACAAGACGGTTCCACCACGGTTCACGTACATAGCACGGTTCAGCCGATCGTGGAAGCAGAGCGGTGGCTTAGGGCGCCGTTGGCTCGCGACTGGGACTTCGCAGTTGTCTTCGGCATGGGAATGGGCTACCACCTTGACGCGTTGTTGGAGGAGAGACCCCAGTGTCGTCTGGTCGTCGTGGAGCCACGAACAGACGTATTTTTCGCGGCCATCGCGACGAGGGACCAGCGGCGGCTCCTTTCGCACCCTTATCTTGAACTTATCGTCACCGATGACCCGGTTCACGGGGCAACGACCCTATTCCCGAACCATCACGGGGGACTCCTAGGTGAAGCCCCAATGTATGTGTGGCCTGCGGCCGCGCGTTACGCTGTTGATTACTTGAAGGCGTTCGAGTCTCATCTGGTGGATCTGTTGCGGGCAACCCGTACCGACATGGCCACACGCCGAGTATTCCAGATGCAGTGGATTGATAATTTCTTCAGCAATGCCTTCTTTGCGGCAAGTGATCCCGGTGTTTTGTCGCTGGGGAACCGATTGAAAGGGCGTCCCGCGATCATCGTATCGGCTGGGCCTTCGTTGGAAAAGAACGTGCACCTGCTTCACGAGGCCAAGGGAAAGGCAGTAATTATTGCAGCTGGGTCGGCCATCAATCCTTTGCTGAAACATGGGGTTGAACCTGATCTCTTGGTTTCGTTTGACGCAGGCCCAGGCAACTATCGCCACTTCGAACATCTCCATGCGCCGGAACTGCCTTTGGTTTACATACCTACAATCTTTCCTCGTATCGTGGAAGAGTACTCGGGCCCGCGGTTTACTGCCGCTATGGACACGTTTCCCTTTACAGGTTGGTTCTACAGCCGAATCGGCGAAGAAAAAGGACTCTTGTCCAGCGGTCCTTCCGTGGCGAACGTCGCGTGGCACCTGGCCAATGTTTTGGGTTTGAATCCTATTATCCTTGTTGGTCAAGATCTGGCTTTTACGGACGGGAAGACCCATGCGTCCGGTGCAGCGCATGCGCGACGCGTGGAAGACCCGTCAGATGGACAGGTTTCGTTTATCACCACGGAAGGAATCGATGGCTCGCCCGTTCCTACGAGTCGCGCGATGTACAGCATGAAGGTTTGGTTTGAGCAGCGGCTGGCAAAGTCGTCGCAGGAGGTGATTACGATTGACGCCACCGAGGGCGGCGCGAAGATTTTAGGGACGAGGATCATGCCGCTGAAGGAGGCCATAGACCATTATTGCCGAGAAAGCTTTAGTCCTCATCAACTTATTACAGAGATTCATGAACAGGAACATAGGCGACTCAGCGGCACTAATGCGGAGGAGCGGGTGAGGAGTCTCTTTGAAAGCCTGGCTGTGGACTTGAATGAGACTCTAGAGTTATCATGGGCCGGCTTGAATCACGCGCGGGACTTGCTTAATGAGGCGACACTCAAGAAATTGACTGATCAGCGGTACCGGGAATATAGCGCCAGGCTGGCGCGTGGGATGAATCGGTTAGGCCGTAGGTTCTCGTACAAGCTTTTTGTTGAACCGATAGTCGCGCACGTCCTGCGGTCTGTTTCACTGCTTTCAGAAACAGGCTGGAAAAAAGAGCCCGATCTGTATGCTAGAGGCGCAGGTCTAGCACGCCATTATATCGCGGCGTTTTCAGCTATTAACGAAACGGCACGACGTCTCCGCCGACTGGCTCGGAGCGCGATTCGAGACTCCACAGCCGTGATCGGGCACGTGGAGAACAGATTAGAAAATGAGCTTGACAAAGGGGATGCTCTTACTGAACGCTTCGCCGTGTCTCCGCATACTCTCCGGGCCACACATATTGCTTTCTATACTCCGGGCAACGCAGGGGACATCCTTTTGGCGACAGCACTGAGGGATCTGTTCGATGAACTACTGGGGGCTTCCGACTGGCAAAGCTTGCACGCACATGCCGTGGTTGGTGAGCGAGAACTGGAGACAATCAATTCCTCAGCGTTGGCGGTAATCGGAGGGGGAGGCCTATTCCTTAAGGATACCAATCCCAACGAACTGAGTGGTTGGCAATGGAGTTGTAGTTTAGATGCTCTCGAGAGGATAGGGAGACCGCTTATTGTTTTCGCGGTAGGATATAATCGGTTTCGGGGACAAGACGATTTCGGACCGGCCTTCTACAAGTTTATTCCCCGATTGGTTGACAAGGCTCTGTTTTTCGGGTTGCGTAATCATGGGAGTATTCGCGCCATCAAGAACTATTTACCTCAACACCTGCATGACAAAGTGCGATTTCAACCGTGTATGACGACCGTGCTCAGGTTCATCTACCCACAGTTGTTCCGGATTCCGGTCCGTGCGAAACCATTTGTTGCTGTTAACGCCGCGTTTGACAGAGCGTCTTTGCGCTTTGGGACTAGGCAAGAAGAAATCCTCAACGAGTTTGCATGGGCTATAAAACAACTGTCGTCTCATATTAGAATTCGATACTTCGCTCACGTTCCGTCCGACGAGCAGATTTTACCCGTGTTTGACCGCTGGCGGATTCCGTACACAGTGACGCGTCTTTACGGTATGGGTCCCAAGGCGATTATCGATGCGTACCGACTTCCTTCACTAGTCATTGGGATGCGTGGTCACGCTCAAATGATACCTTTTGGATGTGACGTGCCTATCTTGTCGCTGATTTCCCACGACAAGATGGCCTGGTTTCTAGAAGACATCAACAAGCCCGAATGGGGTTTGGAAATTAAGTCCGATGATCTTGGAGCCCGAATCCTTGAAAAGGCCTTGGAAATTCTCAGCGAATCGTCCTCAGTGCGGCAGGTGATTC
>CALKAQ010000051.1 GCA_937983075.1 uncultured bacterium
AGCACTTCACTCGTAATGAAGGGGTCGGGGGTTCGAATCCCTCCGTCAGCACCACCAAAAAACGTTGATACGGCGCGGTTTCCAAAAGTTATGGAAACCGCGCCATTTTATTATGAAAGGCTCACTTGCAAACATTTTGCAAACCTTTAGTATGCTAAAGTGTACGATTTAGATTGCGCGGCAATACTTTTGTTCCGTACCGTGTACATACAACTAAGCCACTATCTTCGTAAGAAGCTCCTGCCGTAGATTTTTCATGTTGCAAAATACTTTTGTGCTTTTTTAGTTCATCAACCGTCGCTTTTGGTAGTGATATAGGGCGACGGGCTGAATCAGACTTCAGTTCTTGAATTTCGCCCAACATCGTTAAAGATGTAGCAGTGGGGGTATATTTAGATGATGTCGTCGAAAATGGGCACATGATTTTCTATGGGCATTTTCCTGACGATGTCTACATATCTTTGTTGCATATATAAGGATATCCTTATATACTGATGTTGGAGTGTGAAGGGAGGTTCTTGTTATGGAAAATACTGTTGTAGATATTGAAAAAGCCGTAAACATTCTTAAGCTATTAGGCGATAAAACGCGCCTCACAATGATCGGACTTCTGGAAGACCATGAATGTTGTGTGTGTGAGTTCGTAGAAATTTTTCAAATGAGCCAGCCTGCCATCAGCCAGCATCTTAGGAAATTAAGAGATGCAGGTTTAGTGAGAGAACGCCGAAAAGGACAATGGATTTTTTACAAGCTAAACAAAGAACATGAAACCTATCCGCTCATACAAGATATACTCTATCACCTACCGGATCAAAAGGAAAAGCTGGAAGCATTGGAGGCAGAAGGATTACGAGTCATATGTGAATAGTGGAGGTCGTTAGATTGTCAACTGTACTATTAGCATCCGTTATATTTGTCGCAACATTGATCCTCGTTATTTGGCAGCCGAAAGGGTTAGGAATCGGCTGGACGGCCTGCGGCGGCGCGGTCCTGGCCTTACTTGTCGGTGTGGTTGATCTTCACGATGTAGTGACCGTAACAGGCATTGTGTGGAATGCGACCTTGACGTTTGTCGCCGTGATTCTTATTTCGCTCATTCTCGATGAGATTGGGTTCTTTGAATGGGCTGCCTTGCACATGGCCAGAGTGGCGAAAGGCAACGGGATTAAAATGTTTGTGTACATTACCGTACTTGGGGCCGTCGTGGCGGCTTTCTTCGCCAACGACGGAGCGGCGTTGATCTTGACTCCGATTGTACTCGCCATGGTGCGGAACTTGAAATTCAAGGAGGAGATGGTATTGCCGTTCATTATGGCCAGCGGCTTTATTGCCGACACTACCTCTCTGCCTCTCGTTGTCAGCAACTTGGTTAACATTGTGTCGGCGGATTTTTTCGGGATTGGTTTTTCCGAATATGCGTCCCGTATGATTGTACCGAACGTTTTTGCACTCGGTGCCAGTATGCTCGTTTTGTATGTGTACTTTCGTAAAAACATTCCGTGCCATTATGCGATATCGCAACTAAAGGAGCCGGGGGAAGCAATCAAAGACCATCGGATGTTTCGTTTGTCCTGGTTCGTTCTGGCGATCCTGCTCATCGGATATTTCGGAGGCGAACTTCTGGACATCCCGGTTTCTATTGTCGCCGGCGTTATTGCGGTCTTCTTTTTGATTATGGCCAAAAGGAGTCCTGCCGTACCGACCAACGAGGTCATCAAGGGGGCGCCTTGGGCGATTGTATTCTTTTCTGTCGGGATGTACGTTGTCGTCTATGGGTTGCAAAATGTCGGGTTAACCGCTCTGTTGGCAAAAGAGATACAAGCTGCAGCAGAGGGTGGTTTGTTCGCCGGGACAGTCGCGATGGGCTTTATCGCCGCTTTCCTATCATCTATTATGAACAACATGCCCACTGTCATGATTGACGCCCTTGCGATTGCGGAGACAAACACGTCAGGATTGATGCGGGAAGCGCTCGTGTACGCCAATGTCATCGGATCGGACCTCGGTCCGAAAATTACGCCCATCGGATCACTGGCGACGTTATTATGGTTACACGTACTCGCAACGAAAGGTGTTAAGATTTCTTGGGGGTACTATTTTAAAGTCGGTATTGTACTAACGATCCCAACATTGTTCATGACGCTTGTCGGACTCTACCTGTGGTTGTTGATCATTTAAAGAGTATTGATACCATTTCCCATACGTCATTTTACAAAAAAAGTCGCTCAGCTCGTGCAATATGAAGTATAAACCAAAGGAGGGTATAGGCATGTCCAAACCGATTATTTACTTCTTGTGCACAGGGAATTCTTGCCGCAGTCAA
>CALKAQ010000052.1 GCA_937983075.1 uncultured bacterium
GCGAAGACCCAACAGGAAACACTGCGTTGCCGAGCGAAGTCCAAGAATCGTCGCCTCCCCCGGAAATACCTCCGTTGAACCTTCACCAACGCTTACAGAATTGGTTGCACCAACTAGGTGACATGCTCGGCTACTACCCAGAGACTGAATTCCGCGAGCCTCCGTATATCTATGACGTGGTTTGGAAAACCTTCGCTGGAGCGCAGCGAGCGGCCTGTGTATTCGAAGTCCAACATAGGGGGAACCTTATTGAGGCCCTGGCGAAACTGCAGCACGCAAAGGATGCTTGGGGAAGCAGGTTGTTCCTTATAGTGACGGAGGAACGTGATCGGAGGCGAGTCGATCGGTTAGTAGCTCCGCTTCTTTCCGGGACTTTTCATCGATTGGCTCGTGATTTGGTTGTCCTTACGCCCGATCGTGTCGAAGACCTCTACCAGAGCCTGAATCGCAATCGTGATCTTTTGAAAAAGTTGCTTGTAGATTAGCGGTGGGCCGCTCGTAGCCTGATTGGGCCGAGCTGTCCCCGCCATCATGGTGCATACTTTGTCCCGCGGCGTGAAACTAACCGTTAGGTTGCTAGTACTCGAGAACTCGCACGACTCCGAGTACACTGGCGCCACGATCCACGTCCCAAACCCCTCGCCCTTCGGATCCCGATCTCATTTTTGACGGAGACCTCTACGTCCTCACTTCTGGGCACACCTTCAGCTCGGGGCTCTGGATCACCGTCATCCCTGGCGACAACGGCCTCGCCACCGTCGTGGTCGGGCCCACCGGAGGCGCGCCTTCAGGCTACGGAGACAGCCTCACGTTCCAACTCCCCGAGACAGGGCTGCGCCTCTCCGTTTCCCATAAGCGCTGGATCCGCCCGGATCGAAGCCGCGACCCGGCCAACACCCTCATGCCGGACCAACACATTCCAACCCCGGTGGAAGACATTCGCCTCCGGCGGGACCCGCAACTTGAGTGGGTTCGGTCTGTTCCACCTCGGGTGAACTCGTAATCCGGGCGCTGCGCCTTGCGGCGGCGCCCGACCTCCTTACGCCTGAGCTTAGAACTCGTAATCCACGCCGATGACGTCTTCGCAGACCTGGTCCACGTAAGATCGGAAGAGCGTCGTGTAGGGAAAGAGTGTAGATCTCGGTGGTCG
>CALKAQ010000053.1 GCA_937983075.1 uncultured bacterium
GGGTCCATGGTCTACAAGTAAAGGTGAAGCGGTATCAAGCCTCCCGCAGGCCCCAGAACAACGGTAGAAATTGTGGATTTGTGCTGGCCTGTAGCCAACAACAGGCAAGCCAGCGAGGGAAAGTGTGACGTTAAAGCTCACATTTATCGAAGGACTCTTGGGTCCTGAAGCGAACAAAATGTGATATTGATCCGTCATTAATTCCCAAACGGACGTCATAAGGCACAGTTTCTCAAAGAAAACGAGCTTTACCGATCGCTGGGAAGGCACTTGCGGGGGTCGGGACGAAGTCGGGGGCGGGTGAAAGTTTCACCCGTGTCGTCCCAGGATTGAAGGGGTATGGAGGTGCTGTTTTTTGCGTTTGACAGTGATCGGGACAGGCTACGTAGGGCTCAACACCGGTGTTGCTGCGGCCTATTTGGGCCATGATGTGGTCTGTGTCGACAAGGATCATAGAAAACTAGAGTTGCTCAACAATGGTAAGAGTCCCATTCATGAACAGGGGCTAGATGAGCTACTCGCACAAGTCCGACACCGGATGCGGTTTACCGATGACACAGCGGATGCGGTGCGCGATGCCGACGTAATCCTGATTGCGGTCGGGACGCCGCCGAAAGAAAACGGTGAAGCTGATACTCGTTACGTCGAGGAAGCGGCGCGCGAGGTCGCGGAGGGCCTGGAATCTGGTCGTACATACACGGTCGTAGTCAAGTCGACTGTGCCGATCGGTTCGAACCGCCGTGTGGCCCACGTCGTGACCAAGGTGTTGGCCCAGAGAAACGCCGACGCCAAGGTTCACTTTGCGTCCAATCCTGAGTTTCTGCGTGAGGGATACGCGCTCTACGATACGTTTTACCCCGATCGCATCGTCATCGGTACAGAAAGCGAGACGGCTCTCCGCGCCCTCAAGGAGTTCTACCGCCCGATCCTCGAGCAGTCATTTGCACCTCCAACCTGCATTCCCGCTCCTGAGACACGTCAAAAGCCGCCATTGGTCACGACCGATCCCACCAGCGCCGAGATGATCAAATACGCTTCCAACGCCTTTTTGGCGACGAAAATCAGCTTTGCCAACGAAATCGCCGGCTTGTGCGAGCGAGTCGGCGCGGACGTCGTCGAAGTGACGCGAGGGATGGGCTTGGATTCCCGCATCGGGCCGCGGTTTCTCGGCGCAGGCTTGGGATGGGGCGGATCGTGTTTTCCGAAGGACACCGCCGCGCTACTCGCTCTTGCAGGCGAATACGGGTATGTCATGCCGATCACGCAGGCGGCCCGTGAAGTGAACGCGCAACAGCGGCGCATCGCGGTGGAAAAGCTGCAGGAAGCGCTGAAAGTGCTGAGGGGTCGCACCATCGGGGTTTTGGGGCTTGCCTTTAAGCCGGGCACCGACGACATTCGCGAATCGGCCGCCATCGAAATTATTCGTTTGCTCACAGAGCGCGGTGCTCATGTGAAGGCTCACGATCCTGTCGCCGTGGAAAATGCGCGGAGGGCACTGGCCGATATCGAGGTCGAATTTGTCGATGACCCGTATGAGCTGGCGCAAGGTTGCGACGGCATTGTACTCGCGACGGAATGGGATATTTATCGAGCACTGGACTTGGCGAAGCTTGCTGCGTCCATGCGTTTGCCGGTGCTCGTCGACGGTCGCAACGTGTATGATCCCGAAGAAGCTCGCAAAGCGGGGTTCACTTATTTGGGCATCGGCCGACCCGTGAGCCATGTGGAGGCGGAGCGGCGCCCGGCGTCGGCGGTGATGGGCGCGTGAGCAGCGAAATGAGGCGACGCCACGCGCTGGTGACCGGGGGCGCCGGGTTTATCGGCAGCCATCTCGTCGACCGCTTGCTGGGGGAAGGTTGGCGGGTCACCGTCATCGACAACTTCGATCCGTTTTATGATCCGGCCATCAAGGAACGCAACGTCGCGGAGCATTTGAAAAACGAGCGTTATACGCTGTATAGACTGGATATCCGCGACTTGTCGGGGTTGCGTCAGGCGTTGACCGAAGAGTACGACGTCGTGGTTCATTTGGCCGCAAAGGCCGGTGTGCGACCGTCCATACAAGATCCGGTGACGTACCAAGAAGTGAACGTCACCGGCACGCAGAACATGCTGGAGTTCGCCCGGGAACGGGGCATTTCCCAGTTCGTCTTCGCGTCTTCCTCCAGCGTCTACGGAGTGAACCCAAACGTTCCGTGGCGGGAAGACGATCACGTGTTGCTGCCCATCAGTCCGTATGCGAGCACGAAGGTGAGCGGAGAGCTTCTAGGCCACGTCTACAGCCATCTGTACGGGATCCGCTTCATCGCGCTGCGATTTTTTACCGTTTACGGGCCGAGACAGCGTCCGGATCTGGCCATTCACAAATTCGCTCGTCTCATGTTGGAAGGCAAATCGATTCCGTTTTACGGCGACGGCACAAGCCGCAGGGACTACACGTACATCGATGACGTCATCGAAGGCGTGCGGGCCGCCATGGACTATACGGCGACGCGCTACGAAGTGGTCAACTTGGGGAACAACAGCACCGTGAGTCTTCAGGAACTTGTGCAGCAACTGGAGGATGTCCTCGGCGTTGAGGCAAAGCTACAACGACTGCCCGAACAACCCGGCGACGTGCCGCAGACGTGGGCGGATATAGGTAAGGCGGAGCGGTTGTTCGGCTACCGGCCTGGCACGGCGTTGTCGAAGGGGTTGGCCGCTTTCGCAGCTTGGCTTGGAGCGGCAAAGGCTTCCTAATGAAATCGACACCGACTCGAGCACGACTGCGAGCATGAGGAATGATGGACTTGTGCTTCGTTTGCTAAAGCGTCTTTGGCGTATATTGCCGGCCCGGCAAAGGCGGCGGGCTTTTTTGCTGACGGGGGCAGTCATCATCATGGCCTGCCTCGAGGTGGCTAACGTGTCGGCCATCGGGCCGTTTCTAGCGTTGGCCACTGATCCGAGCATGGTTGAACAAAACGTTGTGCTGTCTTTTTTGTATCAGCGCTTTGAATTTCAAGACGCCAACACGTTTCTGATCGTCGTCGGACTGGGCGTTTTCATGCTGATGCTTTTGAGCAACGGATGGTCGGCGTTGACGACGTGGGCCCAATTGCGGCTTGCGTGGTCGTTGAATCATTACCTTTCATCACAGCTTCTCGCTCGGTATTTGCGTCGGCCGTACACGTACTTCCTCAGTCGGAACACTGCAGACTTGAGCAAAAACATTTTGTCGGAAGTGCAGGAGATTACAAACCAAATGCTTCGGCCGCTCATCCTCGCCATCGGGCGCGGGGTGGTGGCGCTGGGACTGATTTTTCTCCTTGTGGTAACGAATCCAGTCTTGGCTTTGTTGGTGACGATAGTTGTCGGAGGCAGTTTTGGTGCTGTCTATGCGTCGGTGCGGAGAAAGCTTGGGCTCATTGGTCGCGACCGAGTGAAGGCTAACTCGGAGCGCTTTACCGTCGCTAGCGAGGCGTTGGGCGGCATTAAAGACGTGAAGGTGCTTGGCGTCGAAGATGCATTTTTGCGTCGGTTTATGGAACCGTCGTACAAGTTTGCGCGGCATCAGGCGACGAGTCAGGCCATCGCTTACGTGCCTCGGTATGCCGTGGAAACGATAGCCTTTGGCACAGTAATCCTTATCGTTGTGTATTTGCTCGCGGTGAATCAGAGCTTTGGCAGCATTGTCCCAACGCTAGGGCTGTATGCCTTTGCCGGGTATCGTCTGTTGCCTGCCCTGCAGGAAGTTTTTCGAGCAGTGACGGAGACGCGGTTTCGGGCTTCCGCGCTAGAGGCGATACTTAAGGACCTCGAGACAGGTGTCGAGTTCACTCAAGCTTCTCATTCTGCTCGAGAGAAGGCGAGAGCTGTCGTTTCGTGTACCCAGTCACAGATTGGGAGGATCAAGCGTGGCGTAAAATTGGAAGCTGTCCGGTTTTCGTATCCCGATGCAGACAAACCCGCTTTGAACGGTGTTACGCTTGAGATTCCAGTTAACTCCACTATCGGCATTGTGGGCGCCACCGGTTCCGGGAAGACGACGCTGGTGGATGTCATTCTCGGTCTTTTGCGGCCGCAGGCCGGTACAATTTTGGTCGATGATATTCCTATAACGGATGAAAACGTGGCTGACTGGCAAAAAATGATAGGGTACGTGCCTCAGCAGATCTTTTTGAGCGATGCGTCGGTCGCGGAGAACATCGCGTTTGGCATTCCAAAAGAAGAAATCGATATGGATGCCGTTCGCGCGGCGGCGAAGATCGCACAAATTGACGACTTCATCACGAGAGAGTTGCCCCACGGGTACGATACAACCGTGGGAGAACGCGGGATTCGTCTTAGCGGTGGTCAGCGCCAGCGCATCGGCATCGCACGTGCCCTGTATCGGGATCCGGCAGTGATTGTATTTGACGAAGCCACGAGTGCGTTGAACAATACGACAGAAGAGCAGCTCATGCAGGCGATGAAAAGTCTGCTCGGAAAGAAGACGGTCATTATGATAGCTCATCGCGTCACGACTTTGGCTGATTGCGACCGTATCTACATGATGGACGGCGGTCGTGTAGTCGCTTGGGGAGGGTATGAAGAGTTACTGGCCGGCCACGGTGCCTCTTCAGTGCTTTCTTGACGTCGAGGAGTATAGCGTTTCTCGATCTTGTGTAAGTAACTTGTCTAACCTGGACGGTGGAGGAAACTGAAACAGTAGGGAGGAGACTCTCCAATAGTGTTGGGAGAGCAGTTGCTGTGGAAAGGAGGATTAGACTTTTCGCTCAGGTGTAGGGTGAAGGAAGGTTCGCACTCTCAAGA